>CAZVAR010000063.1:0-20088 GCA_964625225.1 uncultured Alphaproteobacteria bacterium
ATCCGGATGCCAGGGTCTGCGTGAAGCTGGTCGCCCGAAGCGCCATCGGCACCATCGCCGCCGGCGTCGCCAAGGCGAAGGCCGACGTGATCCTGGTTTCCGGCCATTCCGGGGGCACCGGTGCCAGTCCGCAATCGAGCATCAAATACGCCGGCGTACCCTGGGAGATGGGCATCTCCGAGGTGCATCAGGTGCTGATGATGAATCGGCTGCGCCATCGCGTGCGGCTGCGCACCGACGGCGGTATCAAGACCGGCCGCGACGTGGTTATCGCCGCCATCCTGGGTGCCGAGGAGTTCGGCATCGGCACCGCGGCGCTGGTCGCCATGGGCTGCATCATGGTGCGGCAATGCCACTCCAACACCTGCCCGGTCGGCATCTGCACCCAGGACGAGGCTCTGCGGGCCCGGTTCGAAGGCACGGCGGAGAAGGTGGTCAACCTGTTCTCCTTTATCGCGGAGGAGGTCAGGGAGATTCTCGCCTCGCTGGGGGCGCGGTCGCTCAATGAGGTGATCGGCCGCACCGAGCTGCTCTCGCAGGTCAGCCGCGGCGACCCGCACCTCGACGACCTCGACTTCAACGGCATCCTGGTCAAGGCCGCGGTCGGCGGCGACTATCCCAGTCACTGCACGGTCGAGCGAAACGAGGTGCCGGATACGCTCGACGCGCAGATGATCCGCGACGCCGGCCCGCTGTTCGCGCGCGGTGAGAAGATGCAGCTCGCCTACACCATCCGCAACACGCAGCGAGCGATCGGGACCCGGTTGTCGTCTCTGATCACGCGGCAGTTCGGGATGGCAGGCCTCAAGCCGGGGCATGTTGCGGTCCGGCTGCGCGGCTCGGCCGGCCAATCGCTGGGGGCCTGGGCCGTGCAGGGGCTGCGCCTCGAGGTGTTCGGGGACGCCAACGACTATGTCGGCAAGGGCCTGTCCGGGGGCACGATCGTGGTGCGACCCTCGACTGCGAGCCGCCTGGTCAGCAACCGGAACACGATCATCGGCAACACCGTTCTCTACGGTGCGACCGCGGGCGAGCTGTTCGCAGCGGGCCAGGCGGGCGAGCGCTTCGCCGTGCGCAACTCCGGAGCCCGCGCGGTGGTCGAGGGCTGCGGCGCCAATGGCTGCGAGTACATGACCGGCGGCACGGTCGTGATCCTCGGGCCGGTCGGCGACAATTTCGCGGCCGGCATGACCGGCGGCATGGCCTTCGTCTACGATCCGGAGGACCTGCTGCCGATGCGGATCAACCCGGACTCGGTGATCTGGCAGCGCGTCGAGACCGATTATTGGGCGGGCATGCTGCGGCAGCTCGTGCAGGATCACGTGCAGGAGACGCAGTCGCGCTTCGCCGAGCGTCTGCTGGTCGACTGGCACATCGAGCGCGATCGCTTCTGGCAGGTCGTTCCCCGGGAGATCGTGAACAAGCTCGACCAGCCGGTCCGGGTCGCTGCGCCGGAGCCGATGCGGGCGTAGGGGCCGATCCCGCCCATCCGCGTAGTCCCGTTTGCCATCGTCGTCCGCCGGGCGGCGCAGGCGCCCGCCGCGACTCGCGGGTGACGATCCGATCGTCTAAACTCCCGACGCCATGCCGACGCTGTACCATCATTGGCTGTCGCCCTTCTGCCGCAAGGTGCGGATCGCGCTCAGGGAAAAGAACATCGAGTTCGCGCTGGAGCTGGAGCCGGTCTGGGAACGCAGGGCGGAGTTCCTGCTGCTCAACCCGGCCGGAGCGGTGCCGGTGCTGGTCGATGACGACGGCACGGTCGTCGCGGACTCGAATGCGATCTGCGAATATCTCGAGGAGACCCGGGGCGAACCGGCCCTGCTCGGCACGACGCCGACGCAGCGCGCCGAGACGCGCCGTCTGGTCGCCTGGTTCGACAAGAAGTTCAATCGCGAGGTGACGGCGCATCTCTACGGCGAGAAGGTGATGAAGCGCTACGCCAAGACCGGCGAACCGAACTCGGCGGCGATCCGGGCCGGCAAGGCCAATCTGCGCTACCATCTCGAATATGTCGGCTGGCTCAGCGAGCGCCGAAACTGGCTCGCAGGGGATGCGTTCTCCTACGCCGACATTGCGGCCGGCGCGCACCTCTCGGTGCTCGATTTCCTGGGTGACGTTCCGTGGGATGAATTCGAGGAAGCTAAGCTCTGGTATCAACGGATCAAGTCGCGTCCGAGCTTCCGACCGCTGCTGTCCGACCAGGTGTCCGGGTTCCGCGCGCCGCGCCACTACGCCGATCTCGACTTCTGACGGAGAAGGCCATGCGTTCCCTTCTGCCGGGCGTGCTGTTAGCCGCCCTGCTCGCTTTTCCGGTTGCTGCCGACGACCGTGACATTCCACCGAACGACGAGATCGTGCTGCAACTCAGGTCGGAAGCCTGGGTCGAGACCAGCACGGCGCGGCTGGTCGCGGTCGTGGAGCGGGTGCTGACCGGGGAGCAGGCGGCGGACCAGAATCGGCGGGTGCCGGCGGTTCTGAACGAGCTGGCGCCCGACACCGACTGGCGGGTGGTCGGCTTCAACCGCAGCCGTGACGCGAGCGGCCTGGAGCGCTGGCGTATCGTTGCCGAGGCACGCCTGCCCGAGAGTGCGCTGGGCGGCATCTATGACCGTGCGCAGGCCGCCAGCAAACCGGGGCAGCAGGTCAGTATCGCCGAAGTCGATTTCAGCCCGACGCTGGCCGAACGCGAGGCGACGATGGCGAAGCTGCGCGCCGACATCTATCGCCGCGCCGCGGAGGAGGCGGCCCGCGCCGCCGAGGTCTGGCCGGATCGCGGCTTCCGGGTGCAGCGGGTCGAGTTCGCCTTTGGTGGCGGTCCGACGCCGCCGCAACCGCTGGCGCGCTTCGGGAAAGCCGCGGCGGCCCCCGAGGCCGCGGCGTCGATGGCGATGGATGCCGGTGCCGGACTCGACCTGTCCGAACGCATGGTCGTAACGGCGACCGTTGTCCTCGCCGCCCCGCCGCCGGCGCAACCGGACACGGCATCGGACTCACGGTGAACGCAGCCCGCCCGCAGCTCTTCTGCTTCGGCCTCGGCTACTCGGCAACGGCGCTGGCGGAGGCGCTCAGGGGGGACGGATGGCGCATCGCCGGCACCACACGCAACCCTGCGCGGGCGGCCACGCTCGCAGACCGGGGCTTTGCCGTAGTGCCGTTCGACCGCGGTCGCCCGCTTGCGGATCCCGACGGTCTGCTGGCCCGGACGACACATCTTCTGTCGTCGGTGCCGCCGGATGCGGTGGGCGACCCGGTGCTCGACCGGCACGCGGCCGATCTCGCGCGGTACGCCGGGACGATCCGCTGGGCCGGTTATCTCTCGACCACCGGCGTCTATGGCGATCGGGGCGGTGCCTGGGTGGACGAGGCGACACCGCCGGCGCCTGGGCAGGCGCGCAGCCGGCGCCGGTTGGCGGCCGAGCAGGGGTGGATGGAGCTGCATCGCGCGACCGGTCTGCCCGTTCACCTGTTCCGCCTCGCCGGCATCTACGGCCCCGGCCGCAGCGCGCTCGACCAGGTGCGTGCGGGCCGCCCGCGCCGGATCGACAAGACCGGTCAGGTCTTCTCCCGGATCCACGTCGCGGACGTCGTCGCGGTGCTGAGGGCTTCGATGGCGCAGCCCGATCCCGGGGCGGCATACGCCGTCGCTGACGACTGCCCTGCGCCGGCCCACGAGGTGACGGCGCATGCCTGCCGGCTGCTGGGGGTGCCGCCGCCGCCGCTGATCCCCTACGAACAGGCGTGCCTGTCGCCGGCGGCGCAAAGCTTCTATGCCGAGAGCCGGCGCGCGCGGAACGACCGGATCAAGGAGGAGTTGGGCGTGAGCCTAACCTTTCCGGATTACCGGGCGGGACTGGCGGCGATCCTGGCAGGCGAGCAGGTGGGGACGGGGACTCCCGCGGAAAGCTGAGTCAGGGGGCCGGTGCCGGCCTTCAACGGGAGGTCTGCGCGCTCAGCTCCGCCAACGTCGTGCAGAGCAAATCCAGGTCGGGCTCCGTCGAGAGGCGATGGTCGCCGCCCTTGACGAAGGTGACCCGCACGTCCTTGGCGCGCAGCCGCTCGGCGAGCGTCAGCGAGAGTTTCCAGGGTACCGCGTCGTCCTGCATTCCGTGCAGCAGCCGTACCGGCATGGTTAGGTTGATCGGGCGATCCAGCAGCAGATGCTCACGTCCTTCCTCGATCAGCCGCTTCGTGATGACGTAGGGGTCCGTCGAGTAGGCCGAGGGCCGGCCGACCCAGCCATCCCGCTCCAGCGCCGCCTTCATCTCCGGCGAGAACTCCTCGTACATCCGCACCACGAAATCCGGTGCCGGCGCGATGCCGATCAGGCCGGCGACGCGTTCCGGTCGGGCCAGCGCCGCCAGCAGCATGATCCAACCGCCCATGCTGGAGCCGATCAGGATCTGCGGACCGGTCGTCACCTCGTCCAGCATGGCGATCGCATCCGATCGCCACAGACCGATGGTGGCCTCGCGGAACTCGCCCGAGGATTGGCCGTGGCCGCGATAGTCGAAGCGCGTATATTGCTGGCCGCGCGCCCGGCAGAATTCCTCCAGCCGGATTGCCTTAGTGCCCGTCATGTCCGACTTGAAGCCGCCGAGAAACATCACTCCCGGGAGGCGTCCGCCGGCGGTCGATGCCGGCGTGTGGTGATAGGCGAGCACGGTGCCGTCCGCGAGCGTCAGCCGGCTCGCCGGGGCATAGCGGGTCGATGTCGTCCGGTCCATCCTGCAGATCCCGCGCGTTGATGATGGTTCCTGACTCTAGAGGCGCGCCGTCGGACCGCAACCCGCTCGCGCTCCTCACGCGGCCGCCCACCATATTGCAGGTGCTGCCCGCCCTGCTCACCGGCGGCGTCGAACGCGGCACGGTCGACGTGGCGGCGGCGGTGGCGGCCGCAGGCGGTCGCTCGCTGGTGGCCTCGTCCGGCGGCCCGATGACGGCCGAGCTGGAGGCGTCCGGCGTTGCGCATCTCACGTTACCTGCGGCCTCCAAGAACCCGGCGATGATCGCCGCAAATGCGCTGCGGCTGGCCGCCCTGATCCGGCGCGAGCGCGTCAATATCGTCCATGCGCGCAGTCGCGCCCCGGCCTGGAGCGCGCTCCTCGCCGCGCGCCGCACCGGCGCGCGATTCGTCACGACCTTTCACGGAGTCTACGGCGCCCGGAGCGAGGCGAAGCGCCTCTACAATGCGGTCATGGCACGAGGCCGGCCCGTGATCGCCGTATCCGCCTTCGTCGCGGCGCATATCCAGGCCGTCTACGGCGTCACCGCGGACCGGATCCGGGTCATCCATCGCGGTATCGATCTTGACCGCTTCGACCCGGCAGGTGTCGCGCCGGAGCGCGTCGCGCGCCTCCGCCGCTCCTGGGGCGTGCCGGAGGGTGCCCGCACGATCATGCTGCCGGGCCGCTTGACCCGGTGGAAGGGCCAGACGGTGCTGATCGAGGCCGTCGCCCGGCTCGCGCGGCGCGACGTCTACTGCTTGCTGGTCGGCGCCGACCAGGGCCGGACCCGCTACCGGCGCGAGCTGGAGGCTCTGGCCGCCGAGATGGGGGTGGCGGACCGGATCCGCCTTACCGGCGACTGCGACGACATGCCGGCAGCCTATATGCTGGCCGATCTGGTCGTCTCCGCTTCAATCGACCCGGAAGCATTCGGCCGGATCATCGCCGAGGCGCAGGCGATGGGGCGGCCCGTGTTGGCCAGCGCTCACGGAGCGGCTCCCGAGATCGTCGCGGACGGCGAAACCGGCTTTCTGTATCCGCCCGGCGACGCGGATGCCCTCGCCGCCGCGGTCGGTCGGGCCCTCGACCTCGATGCCGCCGGATACCGCGCCATGGCCAGCGCGGCGACGGCGCGGGCACGCAGCCGCTTCGCGAAGACCAGAATGTGCGCCGCAACGCTTGCGGTCTATGCGGAGGTCATGCGGTCGCGTTGAGCTGCCGCGGCGACCGACGCCTCCCGCCGTCTCATTCCCGCCAATGTTCGGCCAGCCAGGGAGCCGGCCGCATCCGCTTGTACCAGCCGCCGGGCCATTCGCCACGGATCGCCTCGTCCGGCTTCGGATGCCCGTGGAACACCAGGATACGCGCGCCCGCCGGCATCCGGGCGGGCCGGAACCAGGCCCGCAGGCGCCCGCCGAGGCAGTGCTTCTTGAAGCTGCGACACCAGAGCTCAGGCCAAAAGGTCAGGTCGGAGATGGTGTCGGACAGGAAGGTCTGGGAGTTCCGGTAGGTCGCGATCCAATGCTCGATCGGCCGCTCGTGGAACCGGTCGAGTACATAGGCGTCGGCTCCGATCTCGAAGCGGTAAACGCTGGAGTTGCCGACCCGTCGGTCCGGATGGGTCCAGTTATGGATGATGCAGAAGCGGCCGGGGTACTCGAAGAAGCCGTCGAGCGGTCCGGTGACGACCAGATCGAGATCGAGGAACAGCGCCGTGCCGCGAAGCCCGAACAGATCGCGGCCGAACAGCGAAAGCTTGCGCCAGGGCAGATGCGCATGGCTCGGTGGCAGGTGGATCGGCGGCAGCGGCAGCGGCTCGACCTCGGCGCGGAGGCCGGCCGGGTCGTCAGTGAAACAGACCAGTCGGAACGGCCGGTGCAGGTGCCGCGCGATCATGCCGTATAGTCGATTGACGTAATCCGGCCCGTAGGCGTCGCCCCATTTCATGCAGAGAATGTTGACCGGTTCCGTCATCGCGCGTCCGCTTATGCCATACGCGTCCGCCGCTCTCAAAGGGCGGCCGGCCGGTACCCGTGTCCGCGGCCACCGGCGGGCGCGTCGGGAACCGCGACGCTTGATTCGGCAGGCCGGCCGGCTAAATGTCGCTCACCGTCCGTCACTACGCGTCGTTGCCGAGGCGTCATGCTCGCTCCCGAGGTCGAAAACCGCGAAATCGCTCTCACGCTGCCGGACGGGAGCGTCCGCCGCTATCCGGCGGGTACGACCGGGAGCGCGGTGGCGGCATCGATCGGCAGGAGGCTGGCTGAGGCCGCGGTCGCGATCAAGCTCGACGGCCGCCTGGTCGATCTGGACCTGCCGATCGAACGGGACGCCGCGATCGAGATCGTGACGCGCGACTCCGAGGACGGCCTGGCCATCATCCGGCACGATGCCGCGCACATCATGGCGGAGGCGGTGCAGAGCCTCTATCCCGGCACCCAGGTCACGATCGGCCCGGTCATCGAGAACGGGTTCTACTACGACTTCGCCCGGGCCGAACCCTTCACGCCCGACGACCTGGACCGCATCGAGCAGCGGATGCACGAGATCGTCGATCGCAACGAGCCGTTCCGCCGCGAGGTCTGGTCCCGCGACGAGGCCATCCGCTTCTTCGAGAAGGCGGGCGAAGAGTACAAGGTCGAGCTGATCGAAGCCATTCCCGAGGGCGAGGAAATCTCGATCTACAGGCAGGGCGAATGGCTCGATCTGTGCCGTGGTCCGCACGCGCCCTCGACGGGCCGGGTCGGGCACGCCTTCAAGCTGATGAAGGTGGCCGGCGCCTACTGGCGCGGCGATGCGCGCAACCCGATGCTGCAGCGCATTTACGGAACCGCCTGGGGCAGCGACAAGGATCTCAAAGCCTATCTCGAGCGGTTGGAGGAGGCCGAGCGGCGCGATCATCGCCGATTGGGCCGGGAGATGGATTTGTTCCACATCCAGGAGGAGGCACCGGGCAGCGTCTTCTGGCATCCGAAGGGCTGGACGCTGTTCCGCATCGCCGAGGGCTATATCCGCCGGCGGCTGGAGGCGGACGGCTATGTCGAGGTGAAGACGCCCCAGCTCATCGACCGCGGCCTCTGGGAAGCCTCCGGCCATTGGGAGAAGTTCCGCGAGAACATGTTCACGACGGAGACCGAGGAGCGGGTCTTCGCGCTGAAGCCGATGAACTGCCCCGGCCACGTCCAGATCTTCCGGCAGGGGCTCAAGAGCTACCGGGACCTGCCCCTGCGCATGGCCGAGTTCGGGTCCTGTCACCGCAATGAGCCGTCGGGCGCGCTGCACGGCATCATGCGGGTCCGGGCCTTCACGCAGGACGATGCGCACATCTTCTGCACCGAGGACCAGATCACGGCGGAGACACAGCGCTTCTGCGACCTGCTGCTGAGCGTCTACCGGGATTTCGGCTTCGAGCAGGTGGCGGTGAAGTTCTCCGACCGCCCGGAGAGGCGCGCGGGCGACGATGCGGTTTGGGACAAGTCGGAAGGCGCGCTGAAGGCTGCGGTCGAGGCGGTCGGCCTGCCTTACACGTTGAATCCCGGTGAGGGGGCCTTCTATGGGCCGAAGCTGGAATTCGTACTGCGCGACGCGATCGGCCGCGACTGGCAATGCGGCACGCTCCAGGTAGATTTCGTGCTTCCGGAGCGGCTCGGCGCCACCTATGTCGGCGAGGACGGCGAGAAGCACCGCCCAGTGATGCTGCACCGGGCCATTCTGGGCTCGCTCGAGCGCTTCATCGGGGTGCTGATCGAGCACTATGCCGGCCGCTTCCCGCTTTGGCTGGCGCCGGTGCAGATCGTCGTCGCCACGATCACCCAGGACGCCGATGCCTATGCGCGGGAGGTGTTCGCCGCGCTCAGGGCCGCAGGGCTGCGCGCCGAACTCGACCTTCGCAACGAGAAGATCAACTACAAAGTCCGTGAGCACAGCCTCGCCAAGGTTCCGGTGCTGCTGGTGGTCGGCAAACGCGAGGCCGAGCAGCGGACGGTCGCGGTGCGCCGCCTGGGCGGAAAGGCGCAAGAAATTCTTGCGCTCGATCAAGCACTGGCTACGTTAGAGAACGAGGCGGCGGAGCCCGCCGCCTCGTAATCCGCTTCAGTCATGTTCGCGGGACGCCAGCCGATTCGCGGGGATCCGCCGGCGTCTCCCGCCCGAGCGCAGGGAGAGCATACATAGCAAGGCCAACTTTTTCGGGTCAGAGCGCCCCGTCGAAGGACGGCCCGCGCGTGAACGAGGAGATCGATGCGCGGATGGTCCGGCTGATCGACGAGAACGGCGAGATGGTCGGCGTCGTCTCGCGGCTGCAGGCGCTGCAGGCCGCGGCGGACGCCGGACTCGATCTCGTCGAGGTCGCGGCGAACGCCGACCCGCCGGTGTGCAAAATTCTCGATTACGGACGCTTCAAATACGAGGCCCAGAAGAAGAAGAGCGAGGCCCGAAAGAAGCAGAAAGTCATCGAGGTCAAGGAAATCAAGCTGCGGCCCGGGATCGACCAGCACGATTACGAGATTAAGATGCGATCGGCGCGCCGCTTCATTGAGGAGGGGGACAAGGTCAAGGTTACCCTTCGGTTCCGCGGTCGCGAGATGGCGCATCAGGATCTCGGCATGAAGGTTCTGGAGCGTGTGCGCGAGGACCTCGACGAGATCGCCAAGGTCGAGCAATTTCCGAAGATGGAAGGCCGGCAGCTTATTATGGTGATGGCACCCCGCTGAACCGCGGCCGCCCAGGGGGCGGCCGCCCAGCGAGGTCGTGATCGAGGGGCGCGGGCCGCAGGCTCGCGCCCCGATCTTGCCTTCCCATGGCCGTGCCCGTATAAGCCCTGTTCGTTTTCGGCGGCGAGGCCGGACCCTTCGGTCCCGGGCATGCCCAACCGCCGGTGTTTCAACCCGATGAGGTCGAAAAATGCCCAAGTTGAAGACGAAGAGCAGCGCCAAGAAGCGCTTCCGGGTTACCGGAAGCGGCAAGGTGCTGATGAACCACGGCTATAAGCAACACAATCTGCGCAAGCGGCCGCAGAAGATGAAGCGGTCGGCCCGGGGCACCCGCGTGCTGAGCGCCGCCGATACCGGCCTCGTCCTCCACCACATGCCGTATGCGAG
This sequence comes from uncultured Alphaproteobacteria bacterium, assembly GCA_964625225.1. Lineage (GTDB taxonomy): Bacteria > Pseudomonadota > Alphaproteobacteria > JAJUGE01 > JAJUGE01 > CAZVAR01. Next base: position 9,827 of record CAZVAR010000063.1, read on the forward strand.
GGGCTGAGCCATGGCACGGGTCAAGCGCGGCACCACGACTCACGCGCGCCACAAGAAGGTCATCAAGATGGCCTCGGGCTACCGGGGCCGGGCCAACAACACGTTCCGCGTCGCGGTCGAGAGGGTCGAGAAGGCGCTGCAATACGCCTACCGTGATCGACGTAACCGCAAGCGCGATTTCCGTGGTCTCTGGATCCAGCGGATCAACGCGGCGGCGCGCGAAAACGGGATGACCTACTCGCAACTCATGGGGGGCATCCACAAGGCCGGCATCGAGGTCGACCGCAAGATCCTCGCCGATCTCGCCGTACGCGAGCCGGCCTCGTTCCGCGCCATCGTCGAGCAGGCGCAAGCGGCCCTTGCCTCATCGCGGTGAGGTCCAGCCTTCCGTGCGGGCGGCCGGCCCCGACCGGCCCGCACGTTCCAGATTCGGAAGAAGGCCGGCGCGCCAAGGTCCACCCTCATAGCATTTCGGCCGGATGACCCACGATCTCGACCGCATCCGTACGGAGACGCTGCAGGTTATCTCCGAGGTCGATTCCCTCGACGCGCTGGAGCGGGTGCGCGTCGAGGCGCTTGGCCGCAAGGGCCGCATCACCGAGATGATGAAGACCCTCGGCACGCTGGCACCCGAGGAGCGGCGCGAGCGTGGGGCCGCGCTCAACCGTCTCAAGGAGGAGATCGCCGCCCGCATCGAGACGCGCAAGGCGGAGCTGGCGCGGGCCGAGCTCGACCGGCGGTTGGCTGCCGAACGCATCGACGTGACGCTGCCGGCCCGGCCCGAGCCCGACGGCCGCATCCACCCGATCAGCCAGACCATCGACGAGCTGGTGGCGATCTTCGGCGAGATGGGCTTCGTCGTTGCCGAAGGGCCCGACATCGAAGACGACTGGCACAATTTCGAGGCACTCAACATCCCGCCGGAACACCCGGCTCGGCAGGAGATGGATACGTTCTACCTGACCGAGCGGGCGGACGGGACGCGCCCGGTGCTGCGAACCCACACCTCGCCGGTGCAGATCCGCACGATGCAAGCGGTCGAGCCGCCGATCCGGATCATCGCGCCCGGCCGTACCTTCCGCTCCGACAGCGACGCCACACACTCGCCGATGTTCCATCAGGTCGAGGGGTTGGCGATCGGTGAAAATATCCATATGGGGCACCTCAAGGGCTGCCTCGTCGAGTTCTGTCGCGCCTATTTCGGCGTCGCCGACCTGCCGGTCCGTTTCCGCGCCAGCTATTTCCCGTTCACCGAGCCCTCCGCCGAAGTGGACATCGGCTGTTCGCGTGCGGGCGGCCAGCTCCGGATCGGCGCCGGCGGCGACTGGCTGGAGATCCTCGGCTGCGGCATGGTGCACCCCAAGGTGCTGGCGAACTGCGGCATCGACCCGACGCGTTGGCAGGGATTCGCCTTCGGCATGGGGATCGAGCGTATCGCCATGCTGAAGTACGGCATCCCCGACCTGCGCACCTTTTACGAGTCCGACCTGCGCTGGCTCCGTCATTACGGCTTCGCGCCGCTCGACGTGCCGAGCCTGCTCGGGGGGTTGGCGCGATGAAGTTCACGTTGTCCGGGCTGAAGGACCATCTCGACACCGAGGCGAGTCTCGACACGATCGCGCATACCCTCACCATGATCGGCCTCGAGGTCGATTCGGTCGAGGATCGCGGCAAGGATCTCTCCGCCTTTACCGTCGCCCGCGTGATCGAGGCGAAGCCACATCCCAATGCCGACCGGCTGCGCGTCTGCCTTGTGGATACCGGAACCGAGCAGGTTCAGGTCGTCTGCGGCGCGCCGAATGCACGCTCCGGCATGATGGGCGTGTTCGCGCCGGCCGGGACCTACATCCCCGGTACCCAGCTCGATCTGAAGAAGAGCGTCATCCGCGGCGTCGAGAGCAACGGCATGCTCGTCTCAGAGCGCGAACTGGGTTTGTCCGACGAGCACGAAGGGATCATCGAACTCCCCGAGGACACCCCGCTTGGCGCCCCTTTCGTGCGGGTGATGGGGCTCGACGACCCGCTGATCGAGGTCGGCCTGACGCCGAACCGCGGCGATTGCGCCGGGGTGCGCGGCATTGCCCGCGATCTGTGCGCTGCCGGGCTCGGCAGCCTGAAGCGGGTTCCCGGTTGGGGTGAGGACGTACCGGGAGCGTTCGAGAGCCCGATTCCGGTCCGCATCGACCTGCCCGATCATGCTGGCGACGCCTGCCCGATGTTCGCCGGCCGCTATTTCCGCGGGGTACGGAACGGGCCGAGCCCGCGCTGGCTGCAGGAGCGGCTCAGGGCGGTGGGCCTGCGGCCGATCTCGGCGCTGGTGGACATCACCAACTGGTTCTCGCTGGACCTTGCGCGGCCGCTGCATGTGTTCGATGCGGACAAGCTGACCGGCGGCATCACCGTGCGGCTGTCGCGTCCGGGCGAGACCCTGCTGGCGCTCGACGGACGCACTTACGAGCTCGACGACACGATGACCGTGATCGCCGACGATGCCGGTCCGCAGGGATTGGGCGGCGTCATGGGTGGCGAGGCGACCGGCTGTACCGAGGCGACGGTCAACGTCTTCCTCGAAAGCGCGCTGTTCGATCCGCGCCGGACGGCGCAGACCGGCCGCAAGCTCGGCATCAACTCGGATGCGCGCTACCGGTTCGAGCGCGGTGTGGACCCGACGTCGGTGCTGCCTGGCCTCGAAGCCGCGACCAAGATGATCCTCGAGCTCTGCGGCGGGGAGGCGAGCACGACGGTGATCGCCGGCCGCGAGCCGGAGTGGCAGCGGGAGATCATCTTCGGAACGGACCTGGTATCGAGGCTCGGCGGCATCGACGTGCCCGAGCACGCGGAGCGCATCCTCCGGGCCCTCGGATGCAAGGTCGAGCCGGTCGCCGCCGAAACTTTCAAGGTCACGCCTCCGCCCTGGCGGCCGGACATTCACGGCCCGGCGGATCTGGTCGAGGAGATCCTGCGAATCCACGGTTACGACCACATCCCGGTGGTTGCTCTGGAGCGGACGACGCCGCTGCCCGCGCCAGCCGTGTCACCCGAACAGGCGCGGGCGGTCCGGGCACGCCGCACGCTCGCGGCACGGGGCCTCGTCGAGGCGGTGACGTTCTCCTTCATGCCCGCCGCTTGGGCGGAGTCGTTCGGCGGCGGCGATGCGGCGCTTCGGCTTGCGAACCCGATCAGCACCGACCTCGACACGATGCGCCCGTCGATCCTGCCCAACCTGATCGATGCGGCCCGGCACAATGCCGATCGTGGCCTGCCCGATGCCGGCCTGTTCGAGGTCGGGCCGCAATATGCGAGCGCCGCGGCCGAGGGGCAGCGGCTGGTGGCTGCCGGCCTGCGCTGGGGCCGCACGGGCCCGAGGCATTGGTCCTCGCCGCCGCGCCCGGTGGATGCGTTCGATGCCAAGGCCGATGCGATTGCGGCTCTCGAAGCGGCCGGCGCGCCGGTCGCCAACCTTCAGGTGACGGCCGACGCCCCGGAATGGTATCACCCGGGCCGCTCCGGCGCGCTCCGGCTCGGGCCGAAGATTCTGGCCTGGTTCGGCGAGTTGCATCCGGCGACCTTGGCGAGTTTCGACCTGGCCGGTCCTGCCGTCGGCTTCGAGGCGTTTCTCGACGCGGTGCCGCTGCCGAAGGTACGGACCGGCAAGGCCAAGCCACCATTGAAGCTGTCGCCGTTCCAGCCTGTGACGCGCGACTTCGCGTTCGTCGTCGACGCGGACGTAACGGCGGAGCGGCTGCTGAAGGCGGCCCGTGGCGCGGATCGGTCGCTGGTCGCCGAGATCACGGTTTTCGACGTCTATTCGGGACCCGGCGTGCCCGAGGGGCGCAAGTCGATGGCGATTGCCGTCACGCTGCAACCGATGCAGGCGACCCTGACCGAGGCCGAGATCGAGGCGGTCTCGCAGCGTATCGTCGCCGCCGTCGAGAAGGCGACGGGCGGCACTCTGCGACGGTGAGGCCGGGCGCGCTGCTCCCCGGCATCGCGTTGGCGCTGCTGGCGGCGCCAGCCGCCGGGCAGGAGCGGCTGGTGGTCAAGCCGCCGTCCGGTTGGGTGCAGGTGATCCAGAAGGCCGAGGCCGGGCTCCGCACCGTCGCCTTCGTGCCGAAGGGACAGACCGCCGCCGACTGGACCGAGATGGTCACCTTCCAGGTCGCGCTCGGCCGCGCCGATGTCAGCCCCAAGGACGCCGCCGCGCGGCTTCGTGTGCGCTGGCGCGCGGCCTGTCGCGAGTTCGTCGAGGAGGAGCCGAAGCTCTACTGGGACAAGGACTATCTCGCGACCCGGTTCTTTATGCAGTGCCGCGACCCCAAACCCGAGGCCGGACACGGCGAACGTCTCAAGACGATCGAGGTGCTGGGAGTCAAGGCGATCCAGGGCCGCGAGAGCTTCTATCTGATCGAGCGGGCCTGGCACGCCGACGAGAACGGCCGCGGGAACCCGTTCGTCACAGCCGACGTCCGCAAGGCTTGGCTCGATTTCCTGGCTACCGCCGAACTGTGCGATGCGCGCGTGCCCGGGCAGGTCTGCCGGGCCGATTCGGCGCAGAGCACCGCAGGCGCGTCTCCCGGGAAGGGGCGAAGATAGCACCTACCCGGTCGCGTTGGTGCGGCTCCTGGCGCGGCCGCTCCTGCCCGGAGTGCCGGATCCCGGCCGCGATGCCGGCGAACGATACTCGCCTCTTGCGTGCGGCTCGTGCTCCGCTTCTATGCACGCTCTTCACGCACATTCCCATCTCCGGCAGCTTGGCATAGGATCTTGCAGGATAACCCAGATGCGCAGACTGGCGGGGTGCGGCTCCAGCGCGGGGGAACATGCCCGAGGGCGTCATGCGCGAAACCCTCGGTGTGAGACCGGCGTTTAGGCACGCAGCGACCGTCCAGTCGGTCTTCGGCAATTCGGAATCCAGTCCATGCATCTTCATCACGGCGCCCCTGCTGCCCTCACGTCCTGCGGCGATCCGGTCCGCGGCGAGCGGCAGCGAAGGCCGACGCCCTTGAGCTGGCTGACGTGCGGCCGGCGCACCGTCCTCGCGATGCTGACCGGCGCCGGCATGGCCGTTCTGGCCGGTTGCGCCGGCGAGGGACAGACCGGGCTCGGCCTGAACCTGGTCTCGCCCGAGCAAGTCCAGCAGCTCGGGATCGAGAGTTGGCAGAAGCTGCGGGCGGAGACGCCGCCGTCCGACAACGCCACCTACCAAGCCGCCCTCCGGAAGGTCAGCAATCGCCTGCTGACCGCCGCGGGAGAGAACCCCGGCGCTTGGGAGGCGGTCGTGTTCAAAGGCGATGCGGCCAATGCCTTCGCGCTGCCCGGCAACAAGATCGGCGTCTATGAGGGCCTGTTCCGCGTTGCGGAGAACGAAGAACAGCTCGCCGTCGTCGTGGGTCATGAGATCGCGCACAATCAGCAGAACCATGCCGCCGAGCGACTGAACTCGACCATGGCGACCCAAATGGGCGTGCAACTGGTGGGCGTCGCCCTCGGCGCCACCGGCTACGGGAACCCGAACGCGATCGCCGCGCTGCTCGGTGCGGGAGCGCAGTACGGCCTGATCCTTCCCTATGGACGCAACCAGGAGCTGGAGGCCGACCGGCTCGGCCTGCTCCTGGTCGCGCGCGCCGGCTACGATCCGCGCGAGGCGGTCCGGCTTTGGCGCAACATGGCGTCCACCGGCACGCGGCAGCCGGAGTTCCTCTCGACCCATCCCGGTCCCGAGAACCGGATCGCCCAGCTCGAACGCCTCATGCCGGAAGCGATGGCGATCTATCAGCGGGGCCGATGATCGCTACATCGGCGGCACCAGACCGTCCTTGCCGACCGCGACGCGCACGGCGGCAAGACTGCCGTCGGACTGCCGCATCGCGGTGATGAAGGCGTGATTGCCGGGGACGAGGAGGCTTCGATCACCCGGTTCCAGGGTGACGATCGGCGCTTCCGGCGGGATCTGCACGATCTGTTCTCCGCCTTTGTATTTCAGCGTGACGGTCCGCCCGGAGACCTTGCCGACGACGCTTTCGACCACGGCATTGGTCATCGTCGTCTCGGGCGTGAGATCCCAAGGATAATGACCTTCGCGCACTCCGCGCATCGTCTCGGGAAAGATCAGGACCTCGACGGCTCTGAGCGTGCCATCGCGCTGCGGCACTGCCGCCGTACCGATATAGCTGCCCGGCACGATCCGCCCGATCTCCGACCGGGCCACCGCGGACACGTCCAGCGGATCTCCGAGGCGCACCCGTACGGTCTCGCCGCCGCGCTCGCGGACCGTGATTGCGGCGGCCTCGGCCGACAGAATCTCGCCCCGGATACGGATCGGCTGCATGTCCTGCGCCATGCTCAGGGCCGGCATCACGAGAACGGCGAGGGCGACGGCGCGCCGAAGCCAAGGACCTGACGACATCATCCCGATCTCTCCCTTGTTTTGGCCGGGCATGGCCGCCGCCGCTCCGCCGACGGGGTCGGGCCGGCCGCAGTCAACCGGGCCGGGCTTGCGCGAGGCCCGGCATCTCACGCATCCGGCACCGGTGGCCGCCGGTGCGCCCAGGGCCGCGCCATTTCGAACAGGGCCGCACTCCGCAGCACACGGGCGTCCGCCAGCCAGGGGCCGACGATCTGGAGGCCGACCGGCAAGCCGTCCTTCGTCCAGCCGCAGGGCACCGTGATCGCCGGATGGCCGGTCAGATTGAACGGATGGGTATAGGGATACCAGCCGTCGCGCAGTCCGCCGGCCGCCTCGCCTTCGATCTCGACCGGCGCGAACGGATCCTGGTCGGCCGGCAGCGCGGGGCGGGACAAGGTTGGCGTCACCAGCAGGTCGATCCGGTCGAACCAGCCCTCGACCGTCCGGTAAAGCCGGGTGCGGGCGGCGATCGCATCCTGCACCGCGACCGCGCCGTAACGGCGCCCTTCGGCCATCCAATGCCGCAGCGAGGCGCTCATCCGGTCGCCCAGTGCCGCCTCGATCGCCGCAAACCGGCTCGCCCAAATCGAGAATGTGAGCGGCCCCCAGATCGGGAGGGCATCGGGGAAATCATCGCGATGCTCGTCGACGCTGGCGCCCAGCCCGGTGAACGCGGCCAGCGCTCCTTCGACCAGCGCCCGTGTCTCGCCGTCGATGCGCGCGTTGCCGAGGAACGGCCGCCAGCCGATGCGGAGCCCCCGCAAGTCACCCTCGGCGCGCCCCGCGGCGGTCAGCCCCTCCGGGCGGCGACCGAGCGAGTGCGGATCGCTCGGATGCGGGCCGGCCATGACGTCGAGCATCAACGCCGCGTCGGCCACGGTCCGCGCCATCGGCCCGACATAGGCGAGCAGCCCGAACACGTCCGGCGTCTGGTCGTGCGGTACCACGCCCAGTGTCTGCTTCATCCCGACAATGCCGCAGGCGGCGGCAGGAATGCGGATCGAGCCGCCGCCGTCGGTTCCCACCGCCAGCGGAGCGAGGCCGGAGGCGACCGCCGCGCCGGCGCCGCCGCTCGACCCGCCACAGGTGCGGGCGGTATGCCAGGGATTGACCGTGCGGCCGAACAGCGGGGCTTCGGTGAGCGCTTTGTGCCCGAACTCCGGGGTCGTGGTCTTGCCGACCACGATCGCGCCCGCTGCCCGGAGTCGGGCCACCGGCACGCAGTCCTGCACCGGAACATTATCCGCATGGTAAAGGCTGCCGAAGGTGGTCCGTAGCCCGGCCGTGTTGCACAAATCCTTGACCGACACCGGCACGCCGTGTAGCGGACCGAGCGTCTCGCCGGCCACGACCGCCCGCTCCGCCTCGCGGGCCGCCGACATCGCCCGGTCGGCGGCCACTGTGATGAAGGCGTTCAGCTGCGGCTGCATCGCCTCGATCCGCCGCAGGACCGCTTCGGTGATCTCGACCGGGGACACGACCCGGCGGACGACGAGGTCGGCCAGTTCGACCGCCGACGTGAAGCAGAGTTCGGTATCGTCCATCGGGCATGCTCCGTTCCGGGTGTCGACAGCGGACAGCTTGCCGCCTCCCGCCCCGGGCGGCTACCGCGTCGAGGCGGTTCGGGCCGCCTCGATCATGATACCGCTCAACAGGGCGTAGGCCGCTGCCCACGCCGCCCTGGTCGCGGGTGTGAAGGCGGGGCCGAGCACCTGCTCCAGGCTCCAGATCAGGGCCACACCCACCGGTCCGTAATGCTGTTCGCGTACGCCGTAGCCGACATGCCGGCGGCCGAGGTCGCGAACGTCGTCTATAATGAGCTCGATACGGTCGAGATGGCGGATCACGACCGCGAGAGCGGCCATCAGCTTCGCGCCCTGTGCCCGCAGGTCGTCGTGGAACAGCGCCCGTACCTCGGGCGCGATCTGGAACAGTCGCGTGTAGAACAGGGCGGCCACCTCTTCGCGACCCGCAGCGATCGCGGTGAAGCTTTCGCGCACGAGGGCAATTTGCTCGGGCGCAATCGGCTCGGGCGTCATCGGGGCTGCCTTTCGAGCGCTCCTCCACGTTCCACAATGCTGCCGCACTTCCGTGTCCGGTCGATTTCGCGCCCGCCGGTTCTGAGCGAAACAATTGAAACAAAGTACCTTGGCCGCGAAATCGTCCCGCAACCGGCGCGCCCTAGGGTGCCGACCGTCGCGCCGGCCCGGCCGCGCGCCAAACGGGAGATCTGCAATGTCCGGAACCGATACCGATCGAGCCACCGCCGCAAACTCGACCGGCCTGACGGTCGACGGCGCGCACATCGCCTGCGCCGAGACCGGGGCCGGCGAACCGGTGATCGCGCTGCACTGTTCGGCCAGTTCGGGCGGCCAGTGGCGCGGTCTGGTGGAGGCGCTCGGCCCCGGCTTTCGGGTGCTGGCGCCGGACCTGCTCGGCTGCGGTCACAGCGACCCGTGGCCCGGGCAGCGTCCGCTGCGGCTGCTCGACGACGGCGCGGTGATCGCCAAGCTGATCGGGCACTACGGAGAGCCGGCCCATCTCGTGGGGCATTCCTACGGCGGAGCCGTCGCGCTCCGGGCTGCGGTCGAGATGCCGGAGCAGGTACGCAGCCTGACGCTCATCGAGCCGGTTTGCTTTCATCTGCTGCGCGATGGCCGGGGTCGCGATCGGCTGTTGTTCAGCGATGTCGGCGAGCTCGGCGACGCCATCGCGCGGGCGGTGTTGAGCGGCGATTATTGCGACGGCATGTCCTGCTTCGTCGATTATTGGAGCGGCGACGGTGCCTGGGCGCGCTTGGGGCCGGAGCGGCAAGCCGCGCTGGCCGCCCGCGCCGGCCGGGTGGCCCTGGACTTCTGGGCCACGGTCACGGAGCGGCTGCCGCGGCATCGGCTGCGGCAGGTGACGGCGTCGACGCTGGTGATCGCGGGATCGGAGAGCCCCGAACCGGTGCAGCGCATCGCCGAGATCCTGAGCGAAACGCTGCCGGTCTGCCGACGGCGGGTGTTGCAGGGCGCCAATCACATGGCTGCGATGACGCGGCCCGATACCGTCTATCCGCTGATCGCGGACCATATCCGCGGCAGCGGCGAGGCGGGCCGTGGCGCGGCGCCGCAGCGCCGCAGCGCGTGAGGGCACCGGTCGGGCATCGCCGCGACGGGCACCGACAAGCGGGGCTGCTCCGGCAGCCCCGTTAGTACGGCGGGAATGTCGTGGACCGTACCGTCCGCGGCGACCGCAAGTATTTGCGGACCCTCCGGCCCTTCGGCGAAGTTCCCGGCGGTGACTCCGTCCGGACCCTCGATGGCGCGCACACACCCGTCGGTCGGCTCGAGGGGCGCGGGCTGCGCGACATCGCCGGCGGTCCGCTCGCTGCCGCGCGTGCCGGCCGGCGGCTCGTGTCCGGTCGCGGCGGGCCGAGCAGCAGGCCGGTGCCCGGCAGGGGGCGGGTTGCATCGTGCGGCGCCGCGCGGCTGGCCCGGGCTCGCGAGAACGGGCGTGCCGCGCCCCGGTCCGGAGCGGGAAAGCGATTGCGCGCCCGGTTGCGGATGCTAAATAGCGCGCATGACCGATCTCTCCCGCATCCGCAACTTCGCGATCATCGCCCATATCGACCACGGCAAGTCGACGCTGGCGGACCGCCTCATCCAGCTCTGCGGCGGCCTCACCGACCGCGAGATGCGCGAGCAGGTGCTCGATTCGATGGAACTCGAGCGCGAGCGGGGGATCACCATCAAGGCGCAGACCGTGCGCCTCGACTACCGGGCGCCGGACGGAACCGAGTACGAGCTCAACCTGATCGACACGCCGGGCCATGTCGACTTCGCCTACGAGGTCAACCGCAGCCTCGCCGCCT
>CAZVAR010000064.1:0-19850 GCA_964625225.1 uncultured Alphaproteobacteria bacterium
CGATGCCGAGCAGCCAGAAGTCCGCATTGTCGCCCGGCGAATATCGGTAGCTGGTCAGCGGCGGGTACATGAACCAGCCGCCGTCCGGCGCCAGGCCGAGAAACAAGCTGCAGAAGAAGACGATGCCGCCGACGAAATAGGCCCAGAAAGCATAAGCGCTGAGCCGCGGGAACGGCAGGTCGCGTGCCGCCAGCATGTTCGGCAGCAGGAAAACGCCCATCGCCTCCACGACCGGCACGGCGAACAGGAACATCATCACCGTGCCGTGCATCGTGAACATCTGGTTGTACAGCCCGTGGCCCAGAAAATCGTTCTCCGGGACGGCGAGCTGCGTGCGCATGAGCAGCGCAAGGATGCCGGCGAGGATCAGGAACAGGAAGCCCGTACCGGTGTAGAACAGGCCGATATAGGTGTTGTTGACGACGCTCAGAAAATGGATGCCGGCGGGCGCCCGCCAGACCCTCTCGAGCTCCTCGAGCTCGCCGGGCGGCCGAGGCAGCGCGTTCGGGAGATCGTCCTCGGATCGCACGGCCGCTTCCGGGCCCGGGGCGTCGTGGCGGATCGAGGCCATTGCCCTCACCGCAACGTGTACAGGTAAGAGGCGATATGCCGCGCCTCGACCTCGGAGAGGCCGAGATCCGGCATCGCCGTGCCGGGATCGATCGCCGGCGGGTCGCGCAACCATGCGACCAGCGTCGCCGGGCGGTTCGGCAGATGGCCGCCGACATAGGCGCGCCGCCCGAAACCCTCCAATTGCGGCCCGACCGAACCCTGCGGCATGGCGATACCCGGGATCCGATGGCAGGCGGTGCAGCCGTAAGCGGCAATCAGCATCCGGCCGGTGCCCGGGTCACCGCCGGCGACGCGAAGGTGCCGCGGCGGCTCGCCGCCCTCGCATCCGCTCAGAATGAGGACGCCGATCAGGACCGTCGGAAGCGCCGACCGCATCCGGCCCTCACTCGACCGGGCGCCCGGCGGGGACCACGATCGTCCCCGCGGCGCCGGCCGGTGCCGGCACGCTCTCGAAGTAGAGCGCCACGGCCCGGATGTCCTCGTCGCTCATCGCCCGCGCGATCTGCTCCATCACGTCGAGCGGGTCGTTGTTCCGCACGCCCTGCTTCCACAGTCGGAGCTGCAGTTCGGTGTAGATGGCATGCTGCCCGGCGAGATAGGGGAAGTAGGGTGGCATGCCCTGCCCTTCGGCGCCGTGGCAGTAGATGCAGGCCTGCAGGCCCGCCTCCGGCACCCCGTCATGGGCGATGCGGCGACCGCGTTCGAGCAGCGCGCGTGGCGCCTCCGGCGGCGACGGGGCCGGCGCGCCGACACCGGAATAGTACAGCGCGACGTCGGCCATCTGCTGGCCCGACATCGCCCGCGCGATCGGCGCCATCACGGCGTTGGGGCGGGCGCCGGCGGCATAGTCGAGGAGCTGCTTGTAGAGATAGAACGCCATCTGCCCGGTCAGGCGGGGAAAGGCGCCGCTGCCGTCGCCGCCGCCGTCGAGGCCGTGACAGGTGAAGCAGGGAGTCACGTCCGAGGACTCGCCGCCGACCACTACGGCGCGCCCGGCAACCGGATCCGCATCGCGGGCGGCCGTCTTCTGCCGGTCTTGCTCCTCGGAGCAACCCGGAAGCGCCGCCGCGATAAGCGCGATCACCGCCCAGCGGCGGCTCATGCCGCGATCCCGGCAGGCCGCGACGCCCGGACTCCCATTTCGCGCGCTCGCCCCGTGCCACGCACCACGGCACCCCGCCAGTTCCGGACAGAGGCTTAACGGCCGAGAACCTGGCCGGTTCCGCAACGGAACGTCGACAGGGGCGCGGCGTTGACCGGGCGATGGCCTGCCTTTCCACCGTCCCTCGCCGCGCCGGCATGCCCGGCATCGCCGCGCTGCTCATGCTGCTGTCCGCCGGCCCGCCGCCCGCGACCGCGCAACCGGCCGACGCGCCGTCGGCGGCGGATTCGACCGCGGTCGCGCGCGGCCGCTACCTAGCTCACGCGGGCGCCTGCGACAGCTGCCATACGGACCATCCGGAGAATGGGGCCTATCTCGCCGGCGGCCGGGTGCTGAAGAGCCATCTCGGCACGTTCTACGTACCGAACATCACCCCGGACCCGGAGACCGGTATCGGCGACTGGACGCTCGAGGAGTTCCGGGCGGCGATGATCGAGGGCATCGCCCCGGACGGCAGCCACTATTACCCGACCTTTCCCTACCCCTGGTATACTGGCCTGAGCGCCCAGGACGTGAGGGACCTCTGGGCCTATCTGCAGACCATAGCGCCGGTCCGCAATGCAACGCCTCCGCACGAGCTGCCCTTCCCGCTCGGCATCCGGCCGCTCATCTGGTTCTGGAAGCTGTTCAATTTCGAGGAGGGGAAGACCGTCTCGAATCCCTCGATGTCCGCCGCCTGGAACCGCGGGGCGTATCTCGTCAACCATCTCGGCCATTGCGGCGCGTGCCATACGCCGAAGGACTATTTCTTCAACTTCCAGGACTGGAAGCCTCTCGGAGGAGCCGGGGAGATCCCCGGCCCCTACCCGGCCCCGAACATCACGCCGCACGTCCCGACCGGTATCGGCGACTGGACACGGGAGGACATCGTGCGCGCCTTGCGCCGATCGATGTCGCCGGACGGCCTGCCGATCCGCGGTGCGATGGCCGAGTACGTCTACAGCGGCTCGAGCTTTCTCACCGATGCCGACCTGACCGCCATGGCCGAGTATCTCCTGACGGTCCGCCCGGTCGAAAGCGATCTCCGGCCCGGCGCGGAGCGCCGCGCCGCGCGCCTCGAGATGGCCCGCACCCCGCCTCAGGGAGCCGGGCGCGGCGAATCAGCCGGGATCGGGTCGATCGGCTCCGCCCTGCTGATGCTTTCGAGCGGCGGGCGCGCCCGGGCGAAATAGATCGCGACCGCCCGGATCTCGTCGACGGTCATCGCCCGCGCGATCTCCGCCATGACCCCGAGCGGGTCGTTGCGGCGGCGCCCCTCCTTCCAAAGCAGCATCTCGCGCTCGAGATAGCCGACATGCTGCCCGGCCAGATACGGGAAGCTCGGCGGCAATCCCTTGCCGGCGTCGGCATGGCAGACGATGCAAGCGCGCACGCCGCGCTCAGGCGCGCCGATCCCGGAGAGGGCTCCACCCGCCTGCAGCAGCAGCGGATCGTCCACCGGCGGCTGCGGCGGCCACGGCGTATCGTGCAGCGATGCGAAATAGGCGGCAGCCGCCAACCGCTGATCCGGAGTGAGGGCTCGGGCGACGGGCTCCATGACCTCGCTCGGCCGCACGCCGGCCGCGAAGTCCGCAAGCTGCTTCGCCAGATAGAACCAGCTCTGGCCGGCAATGCGCGGGGCGTCGATGTCCGCGTTCCCGGCGCCGTCCACGCCGTGGCAACGCCCGCATGAGCGCGCTGCGGGGACCGTTTGCCCCTGTACGATGGAGCGGCCGGCCGCGACCACCGCGGGGTCCACCTGCGCCACCGCCGCACCGGACCAGCAGCCGACAGCGACGATGGCGGCCGCGACGCGGCCCTGGCTGCAAAATGGCACGGCGCTACAGTCTCGCTCCGACGAACAGGACGTCTGGCTGAACGCCGGGCCGGATGCCGCGTTCCCTCGGAGAATCCGCCGGAGCCCCCGGCCGATCCGGAACACGGCCGCCCGTCGTCGGTTGTACGATATCGGGGGGCCGTACCCGCCAAGGGAAACAGGCGCCGCCATCGGCGCAGGATGGATCGGGATGAGGCTCTTCCGGGCATGCATAACGGACGATCGGGGAAAAACGCAGAAGCTGCTGATTGCGGCGCAGGACGAGCGGGAGGCCTTCGTCCTGGCGAGGCGGCGCGGCCGGGTCCGGCGCATCGACCCCAAGACCGGTGCCCGCCCCCTCTATGGCGAGAGCCGAATCATCGGCGCCGTGCTGCACGAGTTCACGTCCTGACCGAGCGTCGGCAGCGCGGCCGAAGGCCGGCTCACACCCAATAACCGGCGCGCCCGTAGTGCCGGTGCAGCCGGCTTTCGTAGTCCCGGCCTATATCCGCGCCGGGACTGTAGTCCGGGCTCTCCTCGATCTCCTTTCGGTCAACCGTGACCACGACGTCCCGGTCCGGCCAGGAGATCTCGCGGATCCAGGTGGGCGACAGCAGCACCTTTCGGCCCGGCAGCCAGTTCCGCGTGTCGACCACGAAATAGCGGACCACCCAGCCCGCCTCGTCGATCAGGAGGTCGTCCACATGGCCGATCGAGCCGTCGGTCGCGCGGATGTGATAGCCGACCACTTCGTGCCCGCTGCGCAGATGCGGATCGTGCCGCTTGTCCTCGCCCACTGCCTTCTCTGCCGTTTCCGGATCGCGCGGGGCGGCCGCCGGGTACGGCCCGGCGACAGGCGAGGCCAGGCCCGTCAACGGCAGCGCGCCGGCACTGAAGCCCCCGGCGCCCCAGTAGGGCGTCCAGCCGTAATAGCCGTAGAGCTCCGTCTCATGCTGACGGCTCACCGGCTGGTCGGTGTCGATGTCGGGGCTGTTCCTGACCGCCTCCTTGGTAAGCGCGACCGGGAACTCGTGCGCGACCGCGTCGGGGTGCCCCAGAACCTCCGGCGGCAACAATACACGCCGACCGAGGAGCCAAGCCGTATCGACGACCAGATAGCGGACGGTCCAGGACGAGTCGTCGAAGAACACGTCCTCGACCGAGCCGAGGCTGCCATCGGTCGCACGGATCCGATAGCTCCTGAGGTGATTAAGGCTCCACAGCATCGCCGGCCTCCCGATGGGCGTCACCTGAATATGAACCGCCCCCGGCCCGCCATGTTCCCGGACGCCGGATCCGCGGCCGCCGCCCGGGGCCGATAGAACGCCGGAATCCCGGACAGCCGCATCAGGACCAGGGTCAGCACCAGCGCCGCGAGGGCGGCACCCCCCGAGTTTCCGGCGGCTCCGATCGCCCCGGTGCTCGGGGACGATCCTTCCATCGACGATCCCATGCGGAGCGCCGCACGCCCCGGGACCTGCTGCCGGAGATGCGCCCCGGCTGAGCCTCAAGTGTCGCGGCCGAACCGCCAACCCCTTGAAACCATGCGAAGCTTTCCTAGATCGGGAGTCGGTGGAGGCTCATCGGGCTCCGCCGATCGACGGTCCGGCCGGCAGGTCCGATCGGAGTGCCGCCGGGCGATATCGCTCATTGGAGGATATCCGCAATGCGAACCTACGACCTTTCGCCACTGTTCCGCTCGACGGTCGGTTTCGACCGCATGTCTCGCCTGCTCGAGGCGGCCCTGCAGGGGGGCGAGCCCGGCCAGAGCTACCCGCCATACAATATCGTGGCACTTGGCGAGGATAAGTACCGGGTGACGATGGCGGTGGCCGGCTTCACCGAGGCCGATCTCGAAATCACGCAGCACGAGAACACGCTGATCGTCAAGGGCAAGACCCGCAAGGAGGAGGACGAGGGCGTCCGCTATCTCCATCGCGGCATCGCGTCCCGCTCGTTCGAGCACCGCTTCCAGCTTGCCGACCATATCGAAGTGACCGGCGCGAGCCTGGTGAACGGTCTGCTCGATATCGAGCTGGTCCGCGAAGTTCCCGAGGCGATGAAGCCGCGCAAGATCGAAATTGCCAGTGCCGTTCCGGCGGTCGAGGCCAATCCGGCGGTCGAGGCCAAGGCCGCCTGACAGCGGCCGAATTCGGACCGAATGAGGCGACGCCCGGGTCCGGGCGTCGCCCCTTGCTGTCCCCAAGTCGGCAGAGGGGCGCAGGACGCGGCCGGAGGCCGGCCGGCCCCGCGAGGCGGTCAGGCCGCGCTTACGGCAGCCGGCTTGCTGCGGACCAGCTTCTCGAAATCTTCCATCAGCGTCCGGCTGATACGCCCGACGGTGAACCGATGCTCGTCGATCGCCCCGACGGGCGTAATCTCGGCCGCAGTCCCCGTGACGAAGACCTCGGAGGTGGCGGCGAACTCGGCCGGCTCGATATAGCGCTCGATCACCGGGATCTGCCGCTTTTCGGCCAATCCGATCACGGTCTGGCGGGTGATACCGTTGAGAAAGCAGTCCGGCGTGGGCGTGTGCAGCTTGCCGTCCTGGACCAGGAAGATATTAGCGCCCGTCCCTTCCGCCACCAGTCCGCGCCAGTCCAACATGAGCGCGTCGTCGTAGCCTTGCGCCTCGGCGGCGTGCTTGTTCAACGTGCAAATCATGTAGAGCCCGGCCGCCTTGCTCTGCACCGGCGCCGTATCCGGTGCGGGCCGCCGCCACTGGCCGGTGATCATGCGGATGCCCTTCATACGCGCTTCCGGCGAGAAATAGGCCGGCCATTCCCATGCGGCGATCGCCACGTGAATCCGGTTCTGCTGCGCGGAGACCCCCATCATCTCACTACCGCGCCACGCCACCGGCCGCACATAGCCATCGACAATGCCCTGCGCCGCGATCACGTCCCGCTTGGCCTGCTCGATCTCTTCCGCCTTGAACGGAATCTCGAAACCGAGCACGCGCGCCGACTCGAATAGCCGCTTGGTGTGGTCCAGCGACCGGAAGATGGTGCCGCCGTACACCCGCTCGCCCTCGAAGACGCAGCTCGCGTAGTGGAGGCCGTGCGTCAGCACGTGAAGCTTGGCGTCGCGCCAGGGCATCAGCCGGCCATCGAACCAGATGGAGCCGTCACGATCGTCGAAGGGGAGGAGCTTCTCCATGGGGCTTTCTCTTGTAGCTTTACGCGCCGCGGCGAAAATAGGATCCACACAGACTGTGCCGCAGAGAGGCGCAGCCTTGCAACATTTGTGTACCAGAGGGTTATGGCCGATTTCGGTCCACGCGTGAACCCGCTATTCCTGCGGGAAGAATATCTGCGGCAGGGAATCGAACTGCTGTTCTTCGCCCAGCGGAACCTGGCGGCCGAAATCGATCCCGAGCTGGACCAGCACGGGATCGGTCGCGCGCACCAGCGGGCACTCTACTTCATCGCCCGACATCCGGGTATCACGGTCGGCGAGCTGATCTCGATCCTGCGGATCACGAAGCAGAGCCTGTCGCGGGTGCTGTCGGGCCTCCAGCAGGCCGGACTGGTTGAGAACCGGCCGGGCGTACGGGACCGCCGCCAGCGCCTGCTGCGGCTGACGGCCGAGGGCGAACGGCTGGAGCGCGAGATCGACGCGCGACAACGTGCATTCCTGGCGAAGGCCTACCGCAATGCCGGGGCCGAAGCGGTCGACGGCTTCCGCACCGTCCTCGAGGGCATGCTGCGCGAGGCCGACCGGCGGCGCGTTGCGGCACCGCCGCCGGCGCCCGATCCCCTGCCCGTTCGCAGGCCCGGGCGCTCCGGATGACCGAAGACGTCCCGCATATCCTCGTCGTCGACGACGACGCCCGCCTGCGCGAGCTCCTGCGCCGATACCTTACGGACAACGGCTTCCGCGTGACCGGCGCCACGGATGCGCGCGACGCGCAGGCCAAGATCGCCAGCCTTGCCTTCGACGCCATCGTTCTCGACGTGATGCTGCCGGGCGAGAGCGGCTTCAGCTTCACCGCTCGAATGCGCGCCGAGGGCTCGGATGTCCCGATCCTATTGCTGACCGCCCGCGGCGATCCCGAAGACCGTATTGCGGGGCTCGAACTCGGGGCCGAGGACTATCTCGCGAAGCCGTTCGAGCCGCGCGAACTGGTCCTGCGGCTGCGTACCGTTCTTCGTCGGCGGCGAACCGACAACGCCGCCGCGGGCGGCATCGTCCGGTTCGGCC
This sequence comes from uncultured Alphaproteobacteria bacterium, assembly GCA_964625225.1. Classification (GTDB taxonomy): domain Bacteria; phylum Pseudomonadota; class Alphaproteobacteria; order JAJUGE01; family JAJUGE01; genus CAZVAR01. The sequence continues at coordinate 7,734 of CAZVAR010000064.1, forward strand.
GCTTCGCGCTCGACCTCGATCGCGACGAGCTGACCGTGGAGGGACGGCCGGTGCGGCTGACGACCGCAGAGATGTCGCTGCTGAAGCTGCTGGCGGCACGCGCCGGGGAGACGCTGTCCCGCGACGAATTGGCCCGGGCGAGCGGCCTCGAGGCCGGACCACGCGCCATCGACGTCCATGTGGCGCGGCTGCGACGCAAGATCGAGGCCGATCCCAAGGCGCCGCGTCATCTGCACACGGTCTGGGGTCGGGGCTATCTGCTCAAGGCCGGGTAGCGGACAGCGGCGATGCGACGCCCCGGCGGGATCATCAAAGGGTTTCTCCCCCGAACGCTGTTCGGCCGCGCGCTTCTGATCCTGGTGACCCCTTTGGTGCTGGTACAGCTGATCCTCACCTGGATCTTCTACGATCGGCATTGGGAAACGGTCAGCAAGCGTCTGGCGAACGCAGTAGCCGGCGAGATCGGGCTCCTGATCCACAATCTCCATCGCCATCCCGACCCGGCGGATCGGGCCGACGCCTTCGCGGCCGTCGCCGACAAGACCGACATGCGCGCAGCCTTGAAGATCGGCCAGCGGCTGGCGCCTACGCCGCCTCCAGTCGGCGACGGCATCCTGGAGCGACGGTTGAAGCGGGCCCTCGAAATTCGGGTCGATCGCCCATTCCACATGGATACCGATGAACGCGGCCCGGATATCCTGATCGAAGTCCAGCTCCCGGAGGGCGTGCTCGAGGTTCTGGTTCCGCGCCAGCGGCTGTTCAGCTCGACCACCTACGCCCTGATCCTGTGGATGCTCGGGTCGTCAGCGGTGCTGCTGACGGTCGCCGGCATCTTCATGCGCAATCAGGTCCGACCGATCCGCCAGCTCGCCGCCGCGGCCGACGCCTTCGGCAAGGGCCGGGAGGCCCCGGACTTCCGGATCGCCGGCGCGGCCGAGGTGCGCCAGGCCGCCATGGCCTTCACCCTGATGCGCGACCGCATCCAGCGGCAGATCACCCAGCGCACCGAGATGCTGGCCGGGGTGTCGCACGATCTGCGGACGCCGCTCACGCGCATGAAGCTCGAGCTCGCGATGTTCGAGAACCGGGAGGTGGCCGAGGGGCTGCGGCACGACGTCGACGAGATGGAACGGATGCTCGAGGGCTATCTCGCCTTCGCCAGGGGAGAGGGCGGCGAGGCCATGGTGGTCTGCGATATCGCCACGCTCCTGGACGAGGTCATCGACGAGCTGCGCCGCAGCGGCGCACGAGTCGCCCGCGACGAGGTCGTCTCCTTGCGCATTCCGGTCCGGCGCAATGCTCTGAAACGCTGCCTTGCGAACATCCTCACCAATGCCGTCGAGCACGCCCGGCACGTCCGGGTCAGCGCCCGCCGATCCGGGGACTCCGTCGAGATCGTGGTCGACGACGACGGTCCGGGAATTCCTGCAGCCGAGCGCGAAAACGTCTTCCGCCCGTTCTACCGCCTCGACAATTCCCGCAATCCGGCGACCGGCGGCGTCGGCCTCGGGCTGAGCATCGCCCGGGATGTGGCGCGCGGTCATGGCGGGGATGTCACGCTGCTCGACTCTCCACGGGGCGGCCTGCGTGTCCTTGTTCGCGTTCCGCTGTGATCATGCCAGAATGGCACTCATCATTTGTGAAATAACACTGCATGTGGTAGGGCTCTGGTACGCGGGCCTCAATATTTTGAAAAGGGGTGGAGGGGAATGACCTGGACGTCGGAGCTGGTGGCGGATCTCGTGCGTCTCTGGGAGGAAGGCGCCAGTACGGCCGAGATCGGGCGGCGGCTTGGAATCTCGAAGAATGCGGTGGTGGGCAAGGCGCACCGGCTCGGGCTTCCGGCGCGGCCATCGCCGATTCGCCGGCGGAGCGGCACCCGTGCGAAGAAGATCTCCGGGCCGGCCTGCCAATGGCCGATCGGCGACCCCCGCAAGCCGGACTTCCGATTCTGCGGTGAGCCGGCCCTCCCCGGCAAACCCTACTGCGCCGACCATTGTGCGGCCGCCTATACGCGGAGCGGCGGCTCCAGCGCGGCCGAGCGGGCGGCCTAATAGAGGCGAGCGCCGTTCGGAACCGGCCGCTCCGGCTGGACGAGGATCACGGCACCCTCGGCATCGGGGAAGCCGAGGACCAGTACCTCGGACAGGAACGGACCGATTCGCTTGGGCGGAAAGTTGACGACGGCAGCGACCTGCCGCCCGATCAGGTCTGCAGTCGCGTAGCGGGTCGTGATCTGGGCGGAACTCCTTCGGACTCCGATCTCCGGGCCGAAGTCGATAGACAATCTGTATGCGGGTCGGCGCGCCTCCGGGAACGGCTGCGCGTCGATCACCGTGCCTGCCCGGACGTCCACCTTCAGGAAGTCCGTGACGTCGATCCGCTCCGCCGCCGCTTCGGTCTTCATCGCCCCTGCCCCCGGTTCGGTTCGCCGGGGGCAAGAACTAGAATCCGCAGCGGCACGAGCGCAAACGAAAAGGCCGTCGGCCGGGTCCGGGCGGACCTCTCCCGGCTGCCGGCCGAGACCCTACTTGCGGGACGCCGCACCTTTGGCGGCCTGCTCGGTCGCGTTGGCGACCTGCTCGGCGGCCCCGGTGGCCCGCCGGGTGGCCCGCTCGGCCGCCTCGGCAGCCTGCTCCGCGGTCGACGCCATGCGGGCTGCACTGTTGGCCACCAGATCCTGCATCTCACCGAAGCCTTCGCGAACCCGCTCGTTCAGCAGCCCGAACGCCTCGTTTCCGGTCCTGGCCAGCATGTCACCGAGTTCGCGGACATTGGAGATCGCACGGTCATAGCTCTGCCGCGCAAGCTCCGCCTGGCGGGAGGCCTTCTCCTCGACGCTGCCTTCCGCAAGCAGTTCGCTGACCGCATTCGTATAGGACTCGATCGACTCTCGGGCGATTTCCGCCTGCCGCCGGACCAGAGCGCCGACGCCTTCCAACGCGCACTGATTGGCCGCCGTCACCGCCTCGATGTTCTTCCTGTAGGACGCCATGAGCGCATCGACGTCCATCGCCGGCACCTTGAACTGGGCCATATATTTCGTCACGTCCATATCGAAGAACGGGTAGGTCGCTTTCGCCATCGAACATCTCCCTCGCAGCGCCGCACGGCGGACGCGATTGTGCACTGCAATATGCGCCCTTTAATTAGGCAGCCGCCCATCAAAGCGTCAAGGCATTTTTTGTGCAGCGCACAAAAATCCGGTCAGATGCCGAGAAGGCGTCCGGCGCGCCGGAGATTGCGGTCGAGCGCGGCCATCGTGCGCGCCATGTCGGGACTGTCGTCCCGGCTCCAGGTCCGCAAGGTCGCGAGATAGACACCCGCCAGAACCTGGGCCCGCAGCAGCCCGGAGAGGCCGTCCGCCGGCACGCCGGCGGCGTCCAGCATCCAGGTCATGGCGCGGAGCAACGGCGGCGCCGCGGCCAGCGTCGAGACCGGGTCGCGCGGGACATCCGCCAGCATGGCCCGGATGCCCTCCTTATGCGGGGCCAGCACCTCCAGCCGCCGCATAAGAAGGTCGAAGAGGCGGTCACGTCGGGAATCGCCCTCCGAGCCGCCGCTGCCGTCGCGGAGTACGGCCTCGTCGGTACGCGCGATCAGAGCGGAGAGGATGGCCGTCTTGGTCGGGTAGGCCGCATAGAGTTGCGCCGGCGCGACCTCGGCTGCGGCCGCGATGTCGCTCATGCTGACCGCATTCCATCCACGCTCGGCCGCGAGGGTCAACGCAGCGTCCAGAATCCTCGCGTTGCGATCCGTCTTGCGCGCCATTTGCCCGTCCGTACTCGTCTTGCCAGACTCCCTCGAATTATCCTATATCGATCCTGGGAGAGCTAAGGGTAAGGGGATGGCTCACGGAAATGGCGGCAGCGCCGCCGCCGGGATGCCGGCCCGAGCCGGGTCGGACCATTGGCGGCCGGGCGAGCGCTCCCTGAGCCGTGATGAAGAGAACGCGCTCGCCGTTCGCCTCCTGGAAGGTGACACCGCAGCCGCGCAGCGGCTGATCGTCAGCCATCTGCCCTTCATCGTCAACATCGCACGCCGTTACAGCCGCTACGGACCGCCGCTGAACGACCTCGTTCACGAGGGTGTTGTCGGCCTGATCCAGGCCGTGCGCCGCTTCAGCCCGGAGCGGGACGTGCGGCTGTCCACCTTCGCGGTCTGGTGGGTCCGAGCCGCGATCCAGGAACATGTGGTCCGGTCCTGGTCGCTCGTCCGGATCGGCACCACGGCGGCGCAAAAGGCCTTGTTCTTCCGGTTGCGCCGGCTCGCTGCCGAGGCCGGCGCGGGCGCCGTGACGGCAGAGCGTATGGACGAGCGACTGCGCCGCTTGGCTGCCCGATTCGGGCTGAAACCGGAGGAGATCCGCGCGCTGGCCGCCCGGATCGGTGGGCGCGACTACTCGCTCAACCAGCCGGCCGGCGCCGGCGCGGCCGAGTGGCTCGAACTGGTCCCCGACCCGCGTCCATCGCCGGAGCAGCGCACCGTCGCGGCCAGCGAGACCCGCTTCTGGCGCCAGCGCTTGACAGAGGCACTCCAGGCGCTGCCGCCACGGGAACAGCTCATCATCCGCCGCCGCTACTTCGCTGAGGCCAAGGTCTCGTTCGAAACGATTGCACGCGAACTGGGCCTGTCCAAGGAGCGGGTTCGCCAGCTCGAGGCGAAGGCATTGAACGAGCTTCGGGATCTCATCCGCTCGGCCATCACCGGCGACATGGCCGTAGGAGCGGGACGTTGTGCGGGCCGATGAGCACGGGAGCCGCCATGTTCGCGATCAAGGGGCTCGATCACGTGGTGTTGCGCGTAGCCGACATGGAGCGCGCCATCGACTTCTACGGTCGCGTGCTCGGCTGCCGCGAGGAGCGGCGCGTCGAACGCATCGGCCTCGTCCAGCTCCGGGCGGGGGCGGCCCTGATCGATCTCGTCCCCGCAAGCGACGTAACCGGCCGCAACATGGATCACTTTGCCCTTCGCATCGAGCCGTTCGACGCCGCCGCCCTGCGCGATCATCTGGCCGCAAACGGAGTGGACGCCGGGGCGGTGGAGATCCGCTACGGGGCGGAAGGCATGGGGCCGTCGCTGTACATCCGGGACCCGGACGGCAACACGGTCGAGCTGAAGGGGCCGCCGCAGACCGGCTAGATCAGCCGGCAAGCTCGCGCGAGCGAGCCGCCGCGGCGGCGACCGCCCGCTCCAGGAGGGGCGCGAGCCCGTCCGGCGCCATCAGCACTTCCAACGCGGCCGCCGTCGTACCACCGGGACTGGTGACATTGCGGCGAAGCGTCTCCGGATCGTCCTTCGACTGCCGCGCGAGCTCGCCTGCGCCGATCACGGTGGCCCGCGCCAGCTGGGCGGCGAGGGCGCGCGGCAGGCCGGCGCGCTCGCCAGCCGCGGCAAGACATTCGATCAACAGAAAGACGTAGGCCGGGCCACTGCCGGATACGGCGGTGACCGCATCCATCAGCGCCTCGTCCCCGACCCATGCCGTCTCGCCCACGGCATCGAGAAGCGTCTGGCAGACCGCCATCTGGTCGGCACCGACATTGGGACCGCCGTAGAGGACGGTCATGCCACGACCGACCGCGGCGGGCGTGTTCGGCATGGCGCGGACGACGGCCGCCTGGGACCCGAGATGGCGCGCGAAATAGGCCACGGGCTTGCCGGCGGCAATCGAGAGGAACACGGTCTGCGGACGTACGAAGCGCCGATAGCCCGGCACGACCTCGTCCATCCCCTGCGGCTTGACGGCGAAAACGACGACGTCCGGCCGGAAATGCTCGGCCACGCCATCCAGTGCCTTGCTCAGATACACGCCCGGACGGTTGCGGAACGGCGCCACCGCCCTGGCTGACGGCTCGACCACCACCGTCTCACCCGGGATGCCACGGTCGAGCCAACCGGTCAGCATGGCCCCGCCCATCTTCCCGCAGCCGACCAGGAGAAGCTTCGGCTTCATCGCTGCGGTCACGCCTCGCCGATCGGGTCGATGATCGCCGCGGCGACCGCTTCCTGCGCCGACTTACCGCCCCAGATGACGAGCTGGAATGCCGGATAGAACCGGTCGCACTCGCTGAGCGCGATATCGACCAGATCCTCGAGCTGCTCGACGCTCGCACCCCGTGCACCGCGCAGCAGCACCGCGTGACGGAAAGTGAGCAAATTGTCGTCGGTCGCGCAGCTGAAATGGCCGAGCCATAGCTTGTCGTTGACCGACGCGAGCAGCTCGTGGACGGCGCCACGCTGTTCCGCCGGGACCCGCATCTCACAGGCGCAGCAGAACTGCATGACGCTCATCTCTTCGCGCCAGACGAAGTACAGGCTGTAATCGGACCACCGGCCAGCGATCTCGACCACCATTTCCTCCTGGCTCGTGCGGTCGAACGCCCAATCGTTGGACGACACGATCTCTTCCACGAGGTCGAGAGGATTGGCGGGCGCGGCAACGATTTCCGGGGCGAAACCCGTCATTCTGTCCCCTTCCCGGAGCGACACTGGGACGGGCGCCGAGGGCCGTCCTGTGCCGTCATCTATAGTTCCGTGGCGCCGGCACGATCCCGTAATCGCCGAGGACTACCACACCACCTACGGCACCGTGCCAAAAGCCGACTCCCGGCGCAAGCGGGCATCGAAAGAAATAAAGCGTAAGCCTGTTAATATACTCACAATTCGGGCCAATGCCGGCCCCGCCGCTTCTATTCGGTCCTCGGCACGGGCGGCTGCTGCCGCTGCATTTCGAGGAGAGCCGCTTCTAGCGCCTCGACCCGCGCGGCAAGCGCTTCCTGCTCGGCCCGGGCCTTCGCGGCCATCTCCCGAACCGCCTCGAACTCCTCGCGCGGAACCAGATCCATGTCGCTCATCATGCGCTGAAGCCGGTCCCGTACCATCGCCTCCAGCTCGTTGCGCAGGCCGGCGGCGGCACCGAGCGCCCCACCGGCAACCCGGGCGATATCGTCGAAGAAACGGCTGCTCGTTTGCATGTGGACGGCTCCCGCATTAGCTTGACCGCGGATTATGGGAACTCGGTCGCATGGAAACAACGGCGACGGACTATTTTCGTGCCCGGGAGAGGCGCCGGCGATGATCGTCGTGACCGGCGGCGCCGGCTTCATAGGCTCGAATCTGGTGGCCGGCCTCGAACAAAGAGAGGCCCGCGACGTGGTGGTCTGCGACCGGCTCGGTCGCGAAGGCAAATGGCGCAATCTGGCCGGCCGGGAGATCGCCGACATCATTCGGCCCGAGGATCTGATGCGTTTCCTCGACCGGCACGAGGCGGCGATCGAAGCGATCTTTCACATGGGGGCGATCTCGGCCACGACGGAGACCGATGCGGATCTGCTGGTCGAGAACAATGTCCGGCCGACACTCGAACTCTGGGAGTGGTGTACCCGGCACGGACGCCGGCTGATCTATGCCTCCTCCGCCGCCACCTACGGCAACGGGGAGCAGGGGTTCGACGACGATCCCTCGCCCGAGGCGCTCGCCCGGCTCACGCCGCTCAACGCCTATGCGTGGAGCAAGCATCTGGTCGACCGCCGGTTCGCCCGGCTGGTAGCGCGCGGCACGGCCCGGCCGCCGCAGTGGGTCGGGCTGAAGTTCTTCAACGTCTACGGCCCGAACGAAGGGCACAAGGGGCCGATGCGAAGCGTGGCGCTGCAGATATACGAGCGCGTCACGGCGGGCGAGCCGGCGCGGCTGTTCCGGTCGCACAATCCCGCCTACCCCGACGGCGGCCAGCGCCGCGACTTCGTCTGGGTCGGCGATTGCGTCGCCGTCATGCTCTGGTTGCTCGACCACCCGGAGACGAGCGGACTGTTCAACGTCGGGACCGGGAAGGCGCGCAGCTTCGCCGACCTGGCCCACGCCGTCTTCGCCGCCCTGGAGGTGCCGCCGCGGATCGAGTTCATCGATACTCCGGCGGAGATCCGGGACAAGTATCAATATCACACCGAGGCGCGGATCGAGCGGCTGCGCGCGGCCGGCTACCGCCACCCGTTCACGGAGTTGGAGGAAGGCGTGCGGCGCTACGTTCAGGACCACCTCGGCGCAGGGCACCATCGCTGACGCATGCTGTTCGCCATTCCCTTCCCTGCGATCGATCCGGTCCTGATCGAGATCGGCCCGTTCGCGATCCGCTGGTACGCCCTTGCCTATATCGTCGGGCTGCTGCTCGGCTGGCGGTACGCGCGCTGGCTCGCGGCCTTGCCGCCACCGGTCATGCGGCGCGAGCAGGTGGACGATCTCCTCGTATGGATCACGCTGGGCGTCATTCTCGGCGGGCGGCTGGGCTACGTGCTGTTCTACAAGCCGGGTTACTATCTGTTCCACCCGCTCGAGGCGCTGGCGGTCTGGCACGGCGGCATGTCCTTCCACGGCGGACTGATCGGCGTCCTGCTGGCGGGCTATCTGTTTGCCCGCAGGGAGGGGCTGCACCCCTTGCGCGTCGGCGACGTGGTCGCCTGTGCGACGCCGATCGGCCTCTTTCTCGGACGCATCGCGAACTTCATCAACGGCGAGCTGTTCGGCCGGGTGACGGACGTGCCCTGGGCGGTAACGTTCCCCCAGGGCGGATCCTTGCCGCGCCACCCGAGCCAGATTTACGAGGCGGTGCTGGAGGGCGTGGTGCTCTTCCTCCTTCTGTTCCTGTGCGCCCGCTCGGAGGCGATGCGCGCCCGGCCGGGGCTGCTGGGCGGACTCTTTCTGGCGGGGTACGGCGTCGCCCGCATCGTCGCCGAGCTGTTCCGCGAGCCGGATGCCCATCTCGGCTTCCTGGTCGGCGGCGTCACGATGGGCCAGATCCTGTCGCTCCCGGTGCTCGTGCTCGGGCTGTTCCTGATCGTGCGGGCACGACCGCTGCAGTCGCGTCCGGCATGACGACACCGCTCGCGGAGCGGCTGCGGGCACGGATCGCCCTGGAGGGGCCGATCACCGTGGCGGCCTTCATGGCGGAAGCCCTCGCCCATCCCGCACACGGCTATTACATGCGCGGCGACCCTTTCGGTCGCGGCGGCGACTTCACGACGGCGCCGGAGATCAGCCAGACCTTCGGCGAGCTGATCGGCCTCTGGTGCGCCGACCTCTGGCAGCGCGCCGGCGGGCCCGCGCCGTTCCGTTGGATCGAGCTCGGCCCCGGCCGCGGCACCCTGATGGCGGACGCCTGGCGCGCGGCCCGGATGCTGCCGGAGTTCCGGTCGGCGGCGCAGGTGCATCTGGTCGAGATCAGCCCGACACTGCGGGAGCTGCAGCGGCGGACGCTGGCGGCCGGCGGCCTGACGGATGTCACCTGGCATCACAGCCTCGCCGACGTGCCGGCCGGGCCGTTTCTGCTGATCGCGAACGAACTGTTCGACGCCCTGCCGATCCGGCAGTTCGTCAAAACCGAGCGGGGCTGGCGTGAACGCCTGATCGCCGCCGGGGAGGACGGATTCCGCTTCGTGCTGGCCGCCGGCGAGGCGCCGCTCGCAGCGCTGCTGCCGGACGCGATCCGGGCCGCACCGGTCGGCAGCGTCGGCGAGATCTGCCCGGCGGCGATATCGCTGGCCGCCGAGATCGGCCGGCGCGCCGCCGCCGGCCCCGGCGCCGCGCTGATCGTGGATTACGGTCCCGCCGAGAGCGGTCCGGGCGACACGTTGCAAGCCGTCCGCCGGCACCGTCGGCACGACCCGCTCGCTGACCCGGGCAGCGCTGACCTGACCGCCCATGTCGATTTCGCGACGATCGCGCGCGCCGCCCGCGAGGCCGGAGCCTGCGTCCACGGTCCGGTCACTCAGGGTGACTTCCTCCGGCGGCTGGGGATCGAGGCACGGGCCGATGCCCTGCTCCGGCGGGCGACACCGGAGCAGGCGGCGGCGATCCGAAGCGGCTGCGACCGCTTGATCGCGGCCGACGGAATGGGCACCTTGTTCAAGGCCCTGGCCGTGACCCATCCGGCGTTTCCGCCACCGGCCGGCTTCGACCGCCCCTGCCAGCCTGCGACCCGAGGACGGCCCCGCGCGTGATCACGATCGCACCGCTCGACGGCATTCCGCGGCTCCGCCACGCCTTCTTCACACGAGACGGAGGCGTCAGCCAAGGAATCTACGCATCCCTGAACTGCGGCTTCGGCTCCGGCGACGCGCCGGAGGCGGTCACGGAGAACCGGGCGCGTGCCATGGCCATGCTGGATTGCCCGGCGGAAGCGCTGACCACGGCCTACCAGGTCCACAGCCGGCGCGTCGCCACGGTCGAACGCCCCTGGTCGCGCCAGGATGCGCCGCAGGTCGACGGCCTGGTGACCGATCGGCCCGGGATCGTCCTCGGAGTGCTGACCGCCGACTGCGCGCCCGTCCTGTTCGCGGATCCGGAAGCCCGGGTGATCGGCGCCGCGCATGCCGGCTGGCGCGGCGCCCGCGACGGGGTCCTGGAGGAGACCATCGCCGCCATGCGCAGCCTGGGCGCGGAGCCGTCGCGGACCGTAGCGGCGATCGGCCCGACGATCGGGCCGGACTCCTACGAGGTCGGACCGGAGTTTCCGCACCACTTCCGCGACCGCGCCGACGCGGCCTTCTTCCGCCCGGCGGCGCGGGAAGGCCATCACCTGTTCGACCTGCCCGGCTATGTCGCGCACCGGCTGCGCCGGCTCGGCATCGCGCAGATCGCTGCCCTCGGTGCCGACACCTGCCGAGACGACGGCCGGTTCTTCAGCTACCGGCGAAGCCGCCATCGCGGGGAGCCCAGCTACGGCCGCGGGCTCTCGGCGATCGTCCTCGAAGCCTGACGGGACCGCGATGCCGCATCTCATCTTCTTCTCCGCCTTCCTGCTGCTCGGACTGATGGCGAGCTGCGCGCTGATCTGAGGCGCCGATGCCGACGGCCCGTTGCGTGGTTCTGACGGCGCTCGCGCTGCTCGCGGCGGCCTGCCAGCCGCCGCCGCGGCCTTTCGCCAGCTACGAGGCCAATCCGCTGCTGGAAGTCCCCGAGAGCGCCGGCGTGGTCGTGGAACCGATCACCGGTCTGCCGCCGGACGCCGAGGGTGCGCTGCGGCACGCCGTGATCGCCTCCCTGCAGAACGCCGGGATCCTGGCGAGCGACGGCCCCGGCAACCGCGCCAGTTTCCGGCTGAACGGCGTCGGCGAGGTCGCGCCGACAAGGCCGGGAGCACCGCTGCGGGCCTATGTAACATGGGAGCTGACCGACGCCGAAGGGCGGCAGCTGACCAGCTTCACGAGCACGCCGGAACTGCGGCCCGAGCAAGGCCTCGCCCAGGACCAGCGCACGCTCGCGAACATCGTCCGCCGCGTCTCCGAAAGCCTCGAAATCAGCCGGACCGCCCGAGCGCCGGCCGACGCGCCGGTCGGACGCGCGACGCCGCCGATCACGGTCCTGCCGGTCGAGGGCGCGCCGGGCGACGGGCGCGAAGCGCTGGCGCGCGCGCTCACGGTGATGCTGCGCAACTACGGCCTTCGGGTTTCCGACACCGTCGATGCCGACGGCATGCTCGTCTACGGCGACGTCGCAGTGACACCGGTCGGACCCGATGCCGAGCGGATCGACATGAGCTGGGCGCTGCGCTGGCCGGACGGACGCGAAGTGGGCCGGGTCACCCAGTCCAACACCATCCCGGCCGGCCTCGTGCGCCGCGAGTGGGGCCCGATCGCAACCGCCGCCGCCGAGGGGGCCGCCGCCGGCATCGCGCAGCTGGTCCGGGAGGCAGCCGTGCGCTCCGACGGCGCGGTTGCAGCCCCGCCGAACCGGGTTTACAGCGCCGGACCCCGTTGATATGTTCCGCCGCGCTCGGTTCATGCCGAAACGAGCATCCCATGGCAGCACCGATCTGGGAGCTCCGCGCCGACCGCCGCCCTAGCAGCGTTCCGGGGGCGGCTGCGGGGGAACGTTGCATGAAGATCCTGTCCGGCAACAGCAATCGCCCGCTCGCCGCGGCGATCAGCGCCTATCTCAACCTGCCGATGACGGCGGCGACGATCCGGCGGTTCTCGGACATGGAAGTGTTCGTCGAGATCGAGGAGAACGTCCGGGGCGAGGACGTCTTCGTGATCCAGTCGACCTCCTATCCGGCCAACGACAATCTGATGGAGCTGCTGGTCACGCTGGACGCGCTGCGGCGAGGCTCGGCCCGGCGCG
>CAZVAR010000065.1:0-19787 GCA_964625225.1 uncultured Alphaproteobacteria bacterium
GCTACTGGTGGAACTCCGACCGCTACCTCGGGCCGGCGGCGCTGCTGCAGGCCTACCGCTGGATCATCGACAGCCGCGACGAGGCGACCGGCGAGCGGCTCGACAATCTCGAGGATCCGTTCCGGCTCTACCGCTGCCACACCATCATGAACTGCACCCGCACCTGCCCCAAGGGCCTCAACCCGGCCAAGGCGATCGCCGAGATCAAGAAGCTGATGGTAGCGCGGCGCTGACGCGCCGCGCGCCGCGCCGCCCTGCCGACGGCCCTTCCCGCCCGGCGCGGGAGGGGCTCTTTTCTGCCGTCGTGTCCGAAGGGGCCGAAGTCACCGCCGGATTCGCATAGCTGGAGAGGCATCGATCCGGATGCCGTTCTCCGGCTGACGGGGCCGGTCAGCAAGGCCGGCGGCGCCCCGGCCGGCGAGAAGCCGGAACGACGGGATTGTGGGCCGCGCGTCCGGCCGGAGAGTCCGGGCCGATACGGACCCGGGTCGGCCCGCAGCGGCCTCGGGGGTGGCGGATCGGGAAAGGAGCTCGGTCGTTCGGCCCGAATCGGGCGCGCAGCCCGCACCATCCGCCCGGGGGCGTTCCGTTCCGGGGCGGATCGCGGCGCGACCGCGGGCGGAGCCGGCATGGCGCGCCGGGCGGGGAGACGCTGGACGTGTGCCCCGCTTTTCCGTCACCGCGACAGGCTGCGCATCCGGGGCGCCTCGGCCGCCCCGGCGAGGGCGGGGGCGATCGACGGCAGCGGTGCTCGGTCCCGGATCAGAGATAGGCTTCGGCGAGCTTCTCGGCGATCTGCACCGTGTTGCTCGCGGCGCCCTTGCGCAGATTGTCGGCGACCACCCACAGGCTGAGACCGTGCTCGACGCTGGGGTCGGCACGCAGCCGGCTGACATAGACGGCGTTGTCGCCGGCGACTTCCTGCGGCGTCGCGTAGATGTCCTCGTCGGGCCGGTCGAGCAGGATCACGCCGGGCGCGTCGGCCAGGGCCTCGCGCGCCTCCTCGACGCTCAGCGCGTCCTCGAACTCGACATTGATCGCCTCGGCATGCCCGACGAAGACCGGTACGCGCACGCAGGTCGCCGCGACCTGGATCGCCGGGTCGAGGATTTTCCGCGTCTCGTGGACCATCTTCCACTCTTCCCGGGTCGAACCGTCCGGCATGAAGACGTCGATCCGCGGAATGACGTTGAAGGCGATCTGGCGCGTGAACTTCTTCGGCTTCGGCTCTTCGAGCTGGTAGATGCCCTTGGTCTGGCTGAACAGCTCGTCCATGCCGTCCTTGCCGGCGCCCGACACCGACTGGTAGGTGGCGACGACGACCCGCCGGATCGGCACGATGTCGTGCAGCGGCTTCAGCGCGACCACCATCTGGATGGTCGAGCAGTTCGGGTTGGCGATGATGTTGCGCGCCGTGTAGCCGGCGATCGCCTCCGGGTTCACCTCCGGCACCACCAGCGGCACGTCCGGGTCCATGCGGAACTTGGAGGTGTTGTCGATCACGACGCAGCCGGCGCTGGCCGCCTTTGGCGCGAACTCGGCCGAGACGGTGCTGCCCGGCGAGAACAGGCCGATATCGATCCCCTTGAAGTCGAATTTGGCCAGATCCTGGACCTTGAGGGTGTTGTCCTCGCCGAACGAGACTTCCTTGCCGAGCGAGCGCTCGGAGGCGAGTGCGACGACATCGTCGACGGGAAGGCTCGACGCGGCGAGCGATTCGAGCATCTGCCGGCCGACCGCCCCGGTCGCGCCCACGACTGCGACCCTGTAGCCCATGGCTGCTGGCCCTTGTGACATGTCCGAAAAAAGCGGCCCGTCCTCGAGAGACGGCCGCAACCGCTCACTTACGCGCCGGTCGGCCCGATTTCAAGATCGCGGTGGTCCGCCGAGACATACCGGCGGCCATGGAATTACTTTCCGCCGTCGTGCGTTTAGACCCCTGGCGGCCGGCACGGCCGCGGAACGCAAGGTCGGGAGCCGTTGTCCATGGAGTTCGCCCGGTTCGAGGCGCGATCGCTGTTCGCCCGGCTTGCGGTCGAGCTGGGGCCCGTCTTCCTGTTCTTCGGCCTGGTGCAGCTCTACGACATCTTCGTCGCAACCTTCGCCTTCATGGTCGCCACCGGCGCCGCCGCCCTGGTCTCCTGGCGGCAGGAACGGCGCCTCCCCGTCCTGCCGCTGATCGGTGTCGCCTTCGCCGCCATCTTCGGCGGCATCACGCTGGCGCTGCGCGACCCGCTCTGGATCGTGCTGCGGCCGACCATCTACAATCTCCTGGCCGCCGCGGTCCTGGTGGTCGCGCTGCAACGCGGCCGGCTAATCCTGAAGAGCGTGTTCGGCAGCGGCCTCGCGATCTCCGATTCGGCTTGGCGGGCGCTGACCTGGCGGCTGATCGGCTTCCTGATTTGCCTGGGCCTTCTCAACGAACTCGTCTGGCGCAGCTTCGGGATCGAGTTCTGGGTGGCGTTCAAGGCCTTTGCCGTTCCGATTCTCGACCTGCTGTTCCTCGCCCTCAACTGGCCGTTCGTCAGCCGCCAGCACCTGCGGGGGCGGGAGGCGGGTGCGGCACTGGGCAACTGAGTCGGGCGCCCGCGGCGCGCGGCGGGGCGGGCACGCCCGGCCGCAAAGGCCGCCCGTCGCAGGTGCGTTGGTTTCAGAGTGAACGGGCGCGCGCCCCGGCAAGCCGCGGCCGGGTGCCCCGCGCGCGTGTCCGGCGCGTCACCGTCTCCAGGAAAGCGAACAGGGCCGCGTCGGACCGGCGCAGCGTCTCCTCGTTGCGGAGGATGTGGTAGCCGCTCGTCCTGATGCCGCGGGCGAGGATTGCGGCCCGGCTCGGAAGTCCCGTCATCCGCAGTCCGGTCGCGGTGTCGCGGATCTCGTTGCTGCGATCCACCAGCATCTCGCAGCCCGCCAGGCTGAACAGCACGAAGCGGCGCTCGACATCGTCGCTGTCCCATTGGTGGTAGGTGTCGGGAAACACGGTCAGGTCCACCGGCGAGCCGCCGCGCCGCAGATCCTCGGCGATGTCGCGGGTCCGGCGGATCGAGACGTTCCGGTCCAACGCGCCGAGCATGATCTTGACCGGCGCTCCCGTGGCGGTCGGCTCCTCGAGCCGCGGCACGCTGCACCCGTAATAGGCGACGTGGCCTGCGAAGCGGAGGCCGTCGGGGACGAAGGTCCGGCGGATCTGCTCGTATGCGGCCAGCACGCTGCACATCGCGCCGTAGGAGAAGCCGATCACACAGATTCTGTCCGGATCCACCGCCGGATGTTCGGCCAGGCGACGGAGCGCTCCGTAGGCGTCGGCCAGCATCATCGACTCGGTGACGAGCAGCGCCCGCTTCGTATGGATGTGTCCGGCGGCTCCTCGCGCGCCGAAGGTATCGACCACGAGTGTGACATAGCCCTGGTCGGCCAGCTTGCGGCCGTAAGTCCTCTCGCGCGCGTCCTTCAACCCGCCCAGCCCCTCCAGCAGGACGACGGCGGGACGGCCGACGCCCGGGCCGCGCGGCATGAACAGGTGGCCGATGCCGTCGACGACCCGGTCCCGCACCTCCGGCGTCTCCATATCGCGGAGAACGAAGGGATTCCGTGTCGGGAACGTGATCGTCTCCACGACGGCAGCTCCTTGTCGAAACACGCGAATTCAACCCGCCGCGAAGCATCATGGTTCCCGCGGCCGGGCGCGCCGGCTGACAAGGCGCGCTCGCGCGGGTTAGCCTGCGGGCACCGGATCGCGGATTTCCGCCACGCAGTCCCTCCCGATGCCGAAAGAAGAGCCCCCACCGCCCGCGCCCGCGGCGCCGACCGCGCTCCTGAGCGATCGCAACTTCCGCCGCGCCTGGGCCGCGGGCGCGCTCGCGCAGACGATGCGCTGGCTCGAGGTGCTGGTGGTCAGCGTCTTCGTGTTCCGGCTGACCGAATCCGAGCTACAGGTTGCACTGGTTCTGTTCCTGCGGATGCTGCCCAGCTTCCTGTTCGGTGCCCTCACCGGGGTGGTGGCCGAGCGGTTCGATCGCAAATGGCTGGTCGCGGGCGGCCTGAGCGTGCTCTCGGTCGCTTCGGCGGTGCTCGGCCTGCTCGTTCTGACCGACCGCATCGCCGTTTGGCACGTCGCCGCCGGCGTGTTCCTCAACGGGCTGTTCTGGTCGATGGACCATCCGGTGCGGCGCACGCTGATGGGCGATCTGGCCGGGCCGGGCGGGGTCGGCCGGGCCATGGGGCTGGACTCCTCGACCTCCAACGCGACCCGGATGCTCGGTCCGCTGATCGGCGGCTTGCTGCTGGACGTGATCGGCATGGCCGGCGCCTACTTCCTGGGGACGCTGCTGTTCGCCACCGCCGCCCTGCTGATCGGGTCGGTCGCCTATGCGTCGCCGCGCTCCGGCGCGCGCGACGCCAACCTGCTCGCGAACATCCGCGAGGGGCTCCGCTACGTCCGCTCCGAGCGCGTGATCCTCGGCACGCTCGCCGTGACGCTGTTCATGAACTTCTGGGGTTTCGCCTATGTCGGCATGGTGCCGGTGATCGGGAAGGAGGTGCTCGGCCTCGGCGCCTTCGCGAACGGCGTGCTGATGGCCGCGGAAGGGTTCGGCGCCTTCGTCGCCGCCCTGGTGATCGCCTGGCGGGTGCGGCCGCACCATTACACGCGGCTCTATTTCTGGGGTTCGGTGCTGTTCCTCGGCTCGGTCCTGCTGTTCGCCCGCGCGAACAGCCTTGCGGCGGCGATCGCGGCCCTGCTGTTCGCCGGCCTGGGCTTCGCCGCCTTCGCCGCGATGCAGAGCACGATCGTTCTCGCCGCGTCCGCCCCGGCGCTGCGGTCACGCGCCATGGGGATCGTCGCCGTCAGCATCGGCGGCGGCGCCCCGCTCGGCATCCTCCATATCGGACTGCTGGCCGACTGGCTCGGCGCACCCGGCGCGGTGACGGTCAGCGTGATCGAGGGGCTGGCCGCGCTCGCCCTGGCCGCCTGGCTCTGGCCCGAGCTGCTGCGCCCGTTCCGGCCGCGGCGCTGAGCGGCCGCAATCCCCGTCAGCCGGGCGCGCCCGCCGCGGCCGCCCGCAGCGAGGCGAACAGCTCGCCGTCGGTGATGATGCGCGGCACCTTGTTCTGCCCGCCGAGCCGGCCGCGCGCGTGCATCCAGGCGGCGAAGGTCCCGGGCGGTACGGCCTGGACCCGGGGCGGGGCCATGCCGAAGCCGCCCGCCCGATGGTCGCGATAGTCCGGGTTGGCGTCCGCGAGATGCGCATCCACCGCCCGGGCGAAGGCGTCGATGCGGTCCGCGCCCGGCACCTCGCCGGCGAACTCCACGACATAGAGATGGCCGCCGGTCTCCCCGGCCCGCTCGGGATAGACCGGCCCCACCGAATAGTCGGCGATCTCGGCCCCGATCGCGGCGGCGGCCGCGGCCACCGCCGCCTCGATCTCCTCGCCGATCAGATGCTCGCCGAAGGCCGACAGCATGTAGGAGATGCGCCCGGTCACCAGCAGCCGCGGAGGCCGGGTCTCGACGAACCGCACCGTGTCGCCCAGCAGATAGGCCCAGGCGCCGGCGCATGTGCTCATCACCACCGCATAGTTGACGCCGGGCTCGATGTCGGCCGCCCAGAAGCGTCTCGGCGCCGGCCCGTCCAGCTCCTCGGCCGGCACGAACTCGTAGAAGATGCCGATGTCCAGCAGCATCCGCAGGCCCTCGCCGGTGCCGCGATCGGCGATCGCGATGAAGCCTTCGCTCGCCGGATAGACCTCGCGCAGCTCGGCATGGCTGCCCTCCAGCAGGCGCTCGAACCGCGCCCGGTACGGGCCGAAATTGACGCCGCCATGCACCAGCAGCTCGAGATTGGGATAGAGCCGGGCGATCCGCGGCTCGTCGTCGCCGCGCATCGCGGCGAGCTTGTCGAAGAACAGCAGCAGCCAGCTCGCCGTCCCGCCGAGCGTCCGGATGTCCTCGGCCAGCGACAGGCGGCCGACCGTCTCGATCTTCTGCTCCCAGTCGGCGATCAGCGCGAGGTGGCGCGGCGGGAAGTAGAACGGCTCCGCCCAGCGCGGGACCTCGGCGGCGGCGATGCCGGAGAGATCGCCGCTATGGATCCCCGGCGCCTCCTCGCTGAGCGCGGTGCTGCCCCCCAGCATGAAGTTCTTACCGCCGAGCACGCGGCTCGTCGGGCGGTTCCGAACGTGAAAGGTCAGCAGGTCGAAGGCGGCCCATTTGTTGGAGGCGATCATCTCGCGCGAGACCGGGACGTATTTGGTCTTGCCGCTGGTGGTGCCGGAGGTGAGGGCGAAGTAGGGGATGGCGCCCGGCCAGCTCGCGCCGGCGAGGTGCGGGAAGGTGGGTTCCCAATATTCGGACCAGAACGCCTCGTAGCGCCGGATCGGTACCCGGGCCTGGAAATCGGCGACGTCGCGGATGCCGGCGAAATCGTGATCGCGCCCGAACCTTGTGTCCCGCGCACGCCGCACCAGCCGCAGCAATTGCCGCCGCTGCGTCGCGGCGGGATCCTGCCGATGCAGTGCGGCCGCGCGCCGGCGGGCATAGAGGCGGAGAAGGGGGGTTGCGTCGATCATCGCCGGCGGCCCCGGTGCGGCCGGGTCACGGCGTCAGCACCGTCTCGTGCGGGAACCGCTCCCGGACCGTCTCGGGCGAGAGCGGAACCTGGATATACTGGCTTCGCCGCCACAGCGGGAACTGGTCGAGGAAGGTCGTGCTGCCGAGCCAGCCGTCCTGCCCGCCGAGCAGGACGAAGAAGTTGGCGTCCGGGTCGGCGAAGTCGGAGATGTGCCGCGCGTTCGCACCGAACCGGGCGGCATGGCGGTCGCCGGAGAAGCCGTGCGCCGTCTTCATCAGGCTCTCGTTGCTGCCGCCGACCGGCACGTCGACATAGCGGTAGCGCCGGCCGATGCCGGGTACCGTCCCGAAGGCATGGCCGAGCCGGAGGCGGTGCGCGTCGCCCCAGGCGCCCAGCCGCGCCAGGCCCTCGGCCGCCCGCTCCGTCGCCCGCTCGAGCGCGGCCGCGAGCGCCTGGGGTGCGACCGTCCTGAGATCCGCCCGCAGCAGCGCCCAGGGATCCCACGAGGCCGAGTAGATCGCCAGGTCCTCGTCTCCGTGCAGCGCATGCGCAAAGTGGTAGACGAGCAGCTCGAAGGCCAGGGCGCCGGCCGACTCGATCTCGTAACTTCCGTTCCAGGCGCGCAGCGCGGCGAACAGCCGGCCGCGTTGCGCGCCGGCGGCCGTGTCCGGCTTCGCCAGGGCGAGCAGCGCATCCCGCAGTTCCAGCGCGGAGGGCAAGGTCACGTCGCGATGCAGCGCCGCCAGCCGCTCCGGCGTGATTGCCTCGTGGCCGCCGAGGAGCGCCGCGATCCGGCGGACACGGTCGTCCGGAGAGAAGAAGAACCCGACCGGTGCCGCGGTGGCCGCCGCCGGCCGGTTGTTGGCGGAGGCGACGAATCCCCGCTCCGGGTCGAGCAGCGACGGCAGGTCCTTGGCGGTGACGAAGCTCTCCCAGTGGCGCCGCGCCTCCGGGGCGACGAACAGGTCCGGTGGTGGCCGGCCGGGCCGGCGCGGCAGCTTGGCCGCCATCGCCTGCCCGACACGGCCGCGCGTATCGGCATAGATCATGTTCTGTGCCGGAATGGCGAAGCCGTCGATGGCCCGGCTAAACTCGTCCCAGTTGCGTGCCCGGTTGACGGCGAGCATCGCCGTGATCTCGTCGGTCGGCGTGTGGCCGACCCAGTGCAGCGCCAGCCGCCGATCCGGGGCGCGCAGCAGCGGCGTCTCCGAAACGACGGGACCGTACTCGGTATCCCGGCAGACGATCTCGCGGTCGGCCCACCAGCGGACCTTGATCGTCTCCCGCCGCGGGATGATCGCGCTCTCCGGCAGGTCGGTCACGTCGAACAGCTCGCTGCTCGCGGCATGCAGGCTGGTGCCGCCCCAGCCGATCCAGGGATTGCGGCCGAAGGCCATCACCGGGACTCCCGGGATCATCATGCCGACCAGGTGATAGCTCGGCGAGCGGTAGCCCGCGATCAGCCACAGATTGGGCAGCACGAAGGAGAGATGCGGGTCGCTGGCCAGCAGGGCGCCGCCGGTGGCGCTGCGCCGCGCGGCCACCGCCAGCGAATTGCTGCCGGGCCGTCCGAAGGCGCCGAGCCAGGTCTCGACCATATCGACGCTGGCGCCCGCACCGCCGGCGAAGCTGGGGACCGGAACGCCCTCGTCGGCCATCAGGCGCTGCCAGAGGCGCAGCCAGTCGGGCCGCCCGCGCAGCCGCAGCAGCCTCACCCACACGCGCCAGGTGAAGTCGGCGGCGGCGAGCCGCCCGAGCGCGAGGAGGTCGGCAACCGTCCAGCGCTCGGGCCGGAGGCGGTGGACGGCGAACTCGTGCGGCAGTACCGGCGCCCGGTCGATCATGACATTGAGGCCGTCGGCGAAGCCCTGCAGCCAGTCCCGGGTCGGCTCCGGGAGACGCGTCAGCATCTCCGGCACCGCCCGCGTGAGGTGCAGCGTGCGCACGGTCGCGTCAACCTCGACCGCCGCCGGGCCCAGCACCTCGGCGATCCGGCCCGTGGCGAGCCGTCGCATCGTTTCGAGCTGGGCCAGCCGCAGATGCGCATGCACCATTCCCAGCGCGACGGCGAGGTCGCGGTCGTGCCCGGCCTCGATGAAGGGCACCTGGTGTTCGTTCCACCGGATGCGGACCGGGGCGCGCAGCGGCAGATCGTGCGTCGGCAGATTGCCGAGCCGTTCCGGCAGCGTGACCCGGCGCGGCGTCCGCAGCAGTGCGTTGAGCCCGAGGCGGGCGGTCAGCAGGCCGATGCCGGCGATCGTACGAAACGAGAGCATTCCGTCTGCAGCTCGAGCGCGTGGCAACGGGCTCGCAGTGCCCCGGACCCGTGCCCTGGGTTCACAAACTTCGGCCGGGGCCGGATGTTCCGCAGGGCGGCCGGAACCGGCCGATCCTCAGAGTCCGAGCCGTTGCAGGGCCGCGATCGATCGCGCCGCGTCGACATGCAGGATGAAGGTCCCGCCGGCCTTCTTCCAGGCGTCGCGGGTGCTGGCGCGGTCGTCGATCAGCACATGGTTCGGGCCGGAATAGCGGTGCTTGTCGCGCGTCATGCAGGTGATCACCGGCACGTCGGGGCCGAGCATCCGGGCGACCCAGCGGCGCTTCTGCGGCGGCGCCCAGCTTCCCAGCGGCAGGCCGGTCAGGATGGTCGGATGGTAGGGCCGGCAATAGGCCCACAGCTCCTGCGCATCGGCCATCGGCTCCAGCGTTTCGTAGAAGGCCGGTGCGGCGGCCAGCGCCCGCCACATCGCCTTGACCGGCAACGCCTCCGGCCGCATGCCGGTCACCGTCTCGACCCCGCGCGCGAAGTCGGCGAGCACGCCGTCGAGGTCGAGGAACAGCTTCAGCGCGTCGCGGTCGATCCGTGCGGCCATCGGTGCACCCTAGCCGAACAGCGTCCGCTGCCGGGCGTGCATCATCACCGCGGCGAGGTCCCAGGGCGCCACCCGCGGCTCCAGGGCGAGCGCCTCGACCCGGAACAGCCGCATGTCGGCGCCCTCGCGCAGGACCATGCGATCCACCGCTTCCGGCGCGATCGGCACCGCGAAGAAGTCCAGCAGCAGGATGCGGGCCTGCCCGCGCGGCAGCACGTGCAGCGAGCGGGTGAACCAGCGGACCTCGCCGGCCTCGTAGTCCAGTTCCTCCCGCAGCTCGCGGCGCAGGGCCTGCTCCTCGGTCTCGCCCGGCTCGACCGCCCCGCCGAACAGGGCCCAGTGACCGGCGAGGCGAAGCCCCGGCTTGTCGTCGCGGAGCTGCATCAGATAGCGCCCGTCCGGCGTCGCCAGCAGCGCGGCGGCGGCGGCCAGCTCGGGTGCCGGCAATGGCGGGCGACGCTGGCCGGCGCGGTCGGCCCGCGGCGGCTGCGGATGGTCGTGTGGCATGGCGGTATCGAGAACCTCCGACGGCGAGAACGGACCGGCCCCCCATTGGACACCGCGAAGGCCGCCGATTGAAGCGGCTGCAGCCGGCCGGCCCCGTGGAAGACACCGCGCCGGTGCGCCGGCGGGTTTGTCTCGCGGCGGCCGGGCCGGTCATCGGATCGCCCGCAAGGCCCGTTCGCGGCCGGGTCTGGGCGGGGGGCCGGTCGGTCCGAGCGCCGAGCGGTCCGGCAGCCGCAGGGAGCGCTCTGTGCCGCGGCGGACGGCGGGGCGAGGATCGGCATTGGCTGCGCCGCCGCCGCGCCCCATCTGACGCCCGTCATCATGCGCGACCGTTCCGCCTCCCCGAATGCCGCTCTTCCTGGCGCACGGCCGGCCGCGGCGGCGCGCGCCCTGCCGATCGGACCGGTGCTGCCGGAGCTGCTGGCGGCGCTGCGGCGGGGCGGCGGCGCCGTGCTCCAGGCGCCGCCGGGCGCCGGCAAGACCACGCTCGTGCCGCTTGCGCTCCTGGACGAGCCGTGGCTCGCCGGGCGCAAGGTGATCGTGCTGGAGCCGCGCCGGCTCGCGGCCTACGCCGCCGCCCGGCGCATGGCCGAGATGCTGGGCGAGGAGGTCGGCGACACGGTCGGCTACCGCATGCGGCTCGAAGCGCGGGTCGGGCGCGGCACGCGCGTGGAGGTGGTCACCGAGGGCGTGTTTCTCCGCCGGCTCCAAGCGGACCCGGAACTCGATGGCGTCGGCGCCGTGCTGTTCGACGAGTTCCACGAACGCAGCCTCGACGCCGATCTCGGCCTCGCGCTGTGCCTGGAGGTGCAGGCGGCGCTGCGGCCCGACCTGCGCCTGCTCGTCATGTCGGCGACGCTCGACGGCGGCCCGGTCGCGCGGCTGCTCGGCGGCGTGCCGATCGTCACCAGCGAGGGGCGCGCTTTCCCGGTCGAGACGCGCTGGCTCGGCGCACCGCCCGCCGGGCGGCTCGAGGCCGCCGTCGCCGCCGCGGTGCGCCGGGCGCTCGCCGAGGAAACGGGCGGCGTGCTCGTCTTTCTTCCCGGCACCGGGGAGATCCGCAGGGTGCAGGCCCGGCTCGAGGAGGCCGGGCTCGACTCCGCAGTGGATCTGGCGCCGCTCTATGGCGACCTGCCGCAGGAGGCGCAGCGCCGGGCCGTACTGCCGGCGCCGCCCGGCCGCCGCAAGGTAGTGCTGGCGACCGCGATCGCCGAGACCAGCCTGACCATCGAGGGCATCCGCGTCGTCGTCGATTCCGGCCTCGCCCGCCGGGCCCGCTACGATCCGCGCAGCGGCATGACGCGGCTGGAGACGGGACGCGTGTCGCAAGCGGCGGCCGAGCAGCGCCGCGGCCGTGCCGGACGCCTGCAGCCGGGCGTCTGCTACCGTCTCTGGACCGAGGCCGAGCATCGCGCCCTGCCCGCCTTCGACCGCCCCGAGATTCTGGAGGCGGACCTGGCGCCGCTCGCCTTGCAGCTGGCCGCGTGGGGCGCGGCCGATCCGGCCCGGCTCGCCTGGCTCGATCCGCCGCCGGCCGCGGCCTACGCGCAGGCGCGGGCGCTGCTGGCCGATCTCGGCGCGCTCGGCCCTGACGGGGCGGTCACGGCGCACGGTCGGGCCATAGCGGCGTTCGGCACGCATCCGCGGCTCGCGCACATGATGCTGAAGGCGCAGGAGCTCGGACTGGGCGGCCTCGCCTGCGATCTCGCCGCGCTGCTCGGCGAGCGCGACATCGTTCGCAGCGGCTCCGGCGGACGCGACGCCGACATCCGTCTGCGGCTCGACCTGCTGCGCGGCGCCGCGCCACTGGGGGGCCTCGCCGTGGACCGCGGCGGGCTGCGTGCGGCGGCGCGCGCGGCCCGGCAGTTCCGCCGTCGGCTCGGGACCGGCGACGAGGCGGCCGGCACCGACCGTGCCGGGCTCCTGCTGGCGCTCGCCTACCCGGATCGCGTCGCACAGCGGCGACCCGGGGCACCGGGCGGATTCCGGCTGCGCAGCGGCCGTGGCGCCGTGCTGCCCGAGACGGATCCGCTCGCGGCGCAGGACTGGCTGGCCGTGGCGGATCTCGATGCCGGGACGGCGGCGGCGCGGATCTTCCTCGCCGCGCCGTTGACGCAGGGAGAGATCGAGACGGCCTTCGGCGAGGCGGTGGAGGCGCAGACGCTGGTGCGCTGGGATCCGCGCGAGATGGCGGTCCTCGCCCGCCGGCGGCGCCGGCTCGGCGCGCTGGTGCTGAAGGACGAACCGCTTCCGGATCCCGGCCCCCGCGCCACCGCGGCCCTGATCGACGGCATTCGGCAGGCCGGGCTCGGCATTCTGCCCTGGACCGGGCCGCTGCGCGCCTGGCAGGCGCGGGTGGCCCTGCTCCGCCGGGTCGAGGGCGCCGCGGCCTGGCCCGACCTGTCGGACCGGGCGCTGCTGGACGGGCTGGAGGAGTGGCTGGCGCCGTTCCTGGCCGGTGTCACGCGGCGCGCGCAGCTCGAGCGCATCGACCTCGGCGCCGCGCTGCGGGCGCTGCTGACCTGGGAGCAGCAGCAGGCGCTCGATCGCAAGGCGCCGACCCATCTCACCGTGCCCAGCGGTTCGCGCATTCCGGTGGACTACGGCAGCGACCCGCCGGTTCTCGCGGTCCGCCTCCAGGAGATGTTCGGCGCCGTCGAGACGCCCGCGGTCGCGGACGGCCGCGTGCCGCTGCTGCTCCACCTGCTGTCGCCGGCCGGCCGTCCGGTGCAGGTGACGCAGGATCTGCCGAGCTTCTGGTCGAGCGGCTATCGCGCCGTGAAGGCCGATCTCAAGGGCCGCTACCCGAAACACCACTGGCCCGACGACCCGCTGCGGGCGGAGCCCACCGCCCGCGCCAGGCCGCGGCGGGCGTGAGCGGGTTCGGCGGTCCGGTCCAAAAGCGGCTTTCGTATCGGTCGCGGCGACCCTACAATCCGCGCGGAAACGCCGAAACGGCCGACAACGCGAAGGGACTCCCATGCCAGCGGACGCCGCCGCAGGGCCGACTTGGCCCGACGAGATTTACCGCATCCTGCGGGCGCACGACGTAACGCAGTTTTCCTACGTGCCGGATGCCGGGCACCGGGTGCTGATCGACCGCTCTCTCGAAGATCCGGACGTGCATTCGGTTGCGCTGACCACCGAGGAGGAGGGCATCGCGCTGATCGCCGGTGCGCATCTCGGCGGCGCGCGCGGCGTCGTCCTGATGCAGTCGAGCGGCGTCGGCAACTGCATCAATTTCCTCTCGCTCGTGAAGGGCGGAAATTTCCCGATGCTGATGCTGATCAGCATGCGCGGCGATTTCGGCGAGGGAAATCCGTGGCAGATGCCGATGGGCCAGGCGGTCGAGCCGGTGCTGCAGGCCATGGGCGTAGTCTGCCTTCGGGTCGATACCCCGGAGGAGGTCGGTCCGGCGGTGAATGCCGCCTGCACCATGGTCTGGAAGTCGGGGCAGGCGGTCGCCGTCCTGCTCACCCAGCGCCTGATCGGCGCCAAGCAGTTCTGAGGAGAGCGACGTCATGGCCCAACCGAGGGGAGCCGCGCGCGAGATGAGCCCGGTCGGCGTACTCGACCGTACCGAGGCGGTGCCGAAGCTGCTCGGCAATGCGAAGGACTTCCTGATCGTCGCCGGCCTCGCCGGCACGGCGCGGGATATCGCCTCTCTCTGCGGTGACACGCCGAACTACTACGCGCTGGCCGGAGCGATGGGGGCTGCGACCATGATGGGGCTCGGCCTCGCGCTGGCGCAGCCGCAGAAGCGCGTCCTCGTGATCACCGGCGACGGCGAGCTGCTGATGAATGTCGGTTCGCTGGCGACCGTGGCGATCCTGAACCCGCCGAATCTCAGCATCGTCTGCGTCGACAACGGCCATTACGGCGAGACCGGCTACCAGAAGAGCCATACCAGCCTCGGCGTGGATCTGGAGCGGATGGCCGCCGGGGCCGGCATCGCCGCCACGCGCACGGTGACGGAAGACGGGCAGATCGCCGACGCGGCGCGCCTGATCCGCGAGTCGAACGGCGTCTCCTTCGTGCTGCTGAAGGTCAAGCCGACCGACCCGCCCAAGTTCCGCCGCTCGCTCGACGCGACCTGGGCCAAGAACCGCTTCCGCGAGGCGCTGGTCGGGGAGGGATGACGCCTGTGCCGGGGCGCGGGCCGGCCGGGCTCGCGCCCCGGCCTCAGCCGAGGAACCCTTCGATCCGGTCCATCGCCGTCTCCAGCCGCTGCGTGTCGCTGGCGAAGCAGAGGCGCAGCCAGCCCTCGCCCTCGGGGCCGAACGCGGCGCCGGGCGCCACCCCCACCTTGGTCTCGCGGAACAGGCGCTTGGCGAAGTCGAGGCTGTCGGTGACCCCGGTCACACGGAAGAAGGCGTAGAAGGCCGCGCCCGGCGGGTCGATCGTGACGCGCGGGATCGCCTTCAGCCGCGGCACCACCGCGTCGCGGCCGCGCCGGCACCGTTCGCGCAGCGCCTGCACGAAGGGCTCGCCCTGCTGCACCGCGGCGAGCCCGGCGAGCTGGTTGAACTCCGGCACCGCCGCCGTCGAATACTCGATCAGGCTGGAGAGATGTTCCCCGATCCGGGGCGGGTGGGTCAGCCAGCCGACGCGCCAGCCCGTCATCGCCCAGCTCTTGGAGAAGCTGTTGACCACCAGAACCGGGTCGTCGGGCTCGGCGATCTCGAGGAAGGAGGGCGCCACCGGCCGGTCGTAGACGATCCGGGCATAGACCTCGTCGGCGATGACCCAGAGCCCGCGCGCCCGCGCGAAATCAAGGATCGCGCGCTGCTCCTCCGGCTCGATCGTCCACCCGGTCGGGTTGCCGGGCGAGTTGACGAACAGGATGCGCGTGCGCGCATCGCAGGCGTCGAACAGCCGGTCGAGATCGAGCCGCCACACGCCGTTGCGCTGCTCCAGGGGCACGCGGCGCGGCTCCGCCCCGCGGACCTCGGCGCAGTGCACGCAGTTGGGCCAGACCGGGGTCACGTTGACGGTGTTGTCGCCCGCCTCCAGGATCGCCTGCATGGCCAGCATGATCGCCGCCATGCCGGACATGGTCACGGTGACCCGCTCCATGTCGATCTCGGTGCCGTAGAGCCAGGTCATGTAGTCGGCCAGCGCCATGCGCAGCTCGGGCAGGCCCCGCTTGTGGGTGTAGAAGGTCCGGCCCTTGCACATCGCCTCGTGGGCGGCGTCGCAGATGAAGCGCGGCGTCGGCAGGTCGGATTCGCCGTACCACAGCGGGATCGTGTCGGGCCGGCCGAGTCCGAGGCGCGATACTTCGCCGATGAGCTGGCGCGGCATCGCCTCGATGGCGGCGCGCAGCGCGGCCGGGCGGGCCGCCGGCGGAGCGGACGGGAAGAGAGGCACGCGGGGATCTCCGGGAGGGCGGCTCAGGTGCTCACCTCCAGCGACTCCGGCAGCATGACGGTCAGCGCCGGCGAATTGGTATGGCCGAGATTGACGACCGCGATTGGCAGCGGCTTCGGCTCGCGGCCGGGCGCGGCGAAGTCGCGTTCGACGGTGCCGCAGTGGACGAAGATGCCGATCCGGCCGAGCTCGCGCAGATGGCGGGTGAGCCCGTCGAGTGCCGTCACCTTGGCATTCATCGGAACCTCCTCCCAGCTTTCAGCATAGTCCGAAAAGATTCGGACGAACCGGGTCATGGCCGCGGTCTCGTCCTCGCTCTCCGGATCGTCGTAGGTGACCGCCCGGGCATACTGCGCCGCCTCCACGGCGGCCCACAGATCGGTGCCCTTCTCGGCGAGCCGCAGTTCCACTTCTTCGTAGGATCCGAGTTCCTTTTCTGCCACGAACAGCGTTCTCCTCGCGCATGTTGGCGGTTGCCGTCGCTATTGAAATAGGGATCCGATGTTCGGGCCAACCCCCTTTCCGGCCAATGTCGCGGAGATCACACCATGCCCCTCGCGCTCGCCGCCGCCGAATTCGGTGATGCCGGCCCGCCGCTGATCGTTCTGCACGGCTTGTTCGGCTCCGGCACCAACTGGCGGACGATCGCGCAGCGACTTGCGCAGCGCCACCGGGTGTTCGCGCTCGACCTGCGCAATCACGGCGCCTCGCCCTGGGCCGAGGCGATGGACTATGCGGCGATGGCCGCAGACGTCGGGGCCCTCGTGCGGCAGCGGGGGCTCGACCCGGCCGCCGTGCTCGGGCACAGCATGGGCGGCAAGGCGGCGATGATGCTCGCGCTGACCGAGCCTGCGCTGGTGGAGCGCCTCCTGGTCGTCGACGTGGCGCCGGCCGCCTACCCGCCGCGGCTGCGCGCCTATGCCGAGGCGATGCGGGCGATCGACCCGGCCGCCCTGCGCCGCCGCGGCGAGGCCGACGCGCCGTTGCGCGCGGCCGTGCCGGATGCGGGCGAGCGCGCGTTCCTGCTGCAGAACCTCGTGCCGGGCCCCGGGGGCGGCCTCCGCTGGCGCCTCAATCTCCCGGTGATCGAGCGCTCCATGGAGACGATCGCCGGCTGGCCGCGTCTGCCCGACGATCTCCGCTATCCGGGGCCGACGCTGTTCGTCGCCGGCGCCCGTTCCGACCATGTGCGACCGGAGCATCACGCCGCCATCCGCCGGTTGTTTCCCCGGGCCCGCATCGCCGAGGTCGCGGACGCCGGGCACTGGCTGCATGCGGAGAAGCCGGAGGCGTTCCTCGCCCTGGCCGAGCCGTTCCTGGCGGAGGGTGTGGCCGGATGAACGCAGGCGCGGCCCGAAGCGGGAAAGTTCGCGCGGGCCGCGGAACCCGCGTCTGTATGCCGCGTTAGTTGCGCGGTTCGGGCCTGCGGCTCCGGACACAGCCGAGGAGCCGGAAGACGCTCCGAGGGTTGGGCCGAAGCAGGGGCGGGAGGATGACGGTGCCGTTCCGGGTGCAATCGAAGCCAACTCGACCGCCCATGCCGGCGGGACCCCGGATCCTGATCGTCGAGGACGATTTCCTCTCGGCGATGGCGATCGAGGCGGCCCTGTGCGATGCGGGCTACCGGGTCGTCGGCATCGCCGCCGATGGCGCGACCGCGCTTGCGCTGGCGGAAACCCGGGGCGCGCCGGATCTCGTCCTGATGGACGTCGGGCTGCGTGGCGACCGCGACGGCGTCGCCGTCGCCGCCGAGCTGCGGCAGCGCTTCGGCGTGCCGAGCCTGCTCGTTTCCGGCAATCTCGACCCGCAGACGCGCGCGCTCGCGACGGTTCGGGCCGCACCGCTCGGCTTCGTCGAGAAGCCGTTCGCCGAGGTGGAGCTGCTGCTCGCGGTGCGGGCCGCCCTGCGCCCGATCCCGGGTGCCGCCGGCAATGCCAGCAACGATCCCCGCACCGGGCCCACCCCCCTGCCCGACGCCGAGTTGATCCGTTAGGCAGCCCCCGAAGCGCGGCACGGGCCGCCTTCAGCCTGGCCGCCCCCGGAAACCGGAATGGTGGGGACAGGCCGCTCGCGCGTCTGCGGAGTCCTGCCCGGGCCGGGGCGTGACGCGCGCCGCGGGCGCTTACAGCAGGTCCTGCAGCAGCGGTCGCACCTCCGCGGCGAAGCGCGCGATCTGGCGGTCGCGTTCCTCCCTGTTGCCGAGGAAGTCCAGATTGAAGTGCCGTACTCCAGCGGCGTGGAAGGCCCGCAGGCGTTCGGCCACGTCCTGCGGCGATCCCAGCGCCGCGTAGCGCTGCGCCGGCTTGCGGAAGTCCATGGCGTAGCGCTTGCTCAGCAGCTCCGCCGCCCGGTCGAGCGCTCGGCTGTAGGAATCGTCGATATAGCAGAACAGCAGGTGCGCCGTGGCGAAGGTGCCGCCAGTACGCCCCGCCGCCTCGTAGGCCGCGGCGATCTTCTCCAGGCTCTGCGCGTACATGTCCGGCGTGACGACATAGGACATCCAGCCGTCGGCCAGGCGCCCTGCCCGCGCGAGCGCGGCATCGGAGCGTCCGCCGCACCAGATCGGCGGCCCGCCGGGCTGGACCGGGGCCGGCAGCATCTGGATGTTCTCGAACCGGAAGAAGCGGCCCTGGTGCGAGACGCGCTCGCCGCTCCAGAGCTTGCGCAGCACCTCGATGCCTTCGCTGAGCCGGGCGCCGCGCTCGTTCATCGGGACGCCGGCCACCTCGTAGTCGCTCGGGAACTCGCCGCCGACGCCGACGCCGAAGATCAGCCGGCCGCCGGAGAGATGATCGAGCGTCGCCGCCTGCTTGGCGACCGGGCCGGGATGCCGCAGCGGCAGCAGATAGACGGCCGGGCCTACCGTCAGGCGCGTACTGAACGCTGCCGCCTGGGCGAGCTGGAGCAGCGGGTCGAGGATCGGGTTGGCGAAGGCGAGATGGTCGCCCGTCCAGACCGCGTCGAAGCCGAGGCGCTCCAGCATCTCGACGGTGGCGCGCGTGCTCGCCGGGTCCGGGAAGCGGGTCATCAGGCCGAAGCGGGTTCGACTCTCGATCGGCAGGGGCATGGGCAGGCTCTCCGGTACTGTGTCCGGGCGTCGATTGTAGCGGCGGACCGGTGCAGACGATCCAGCCCCAATTTGGACCTATCACGCGATCAGGGAGGGAGTAAAGCGATGGCCCTTGTATCGAGCCTTGCACAAGGGAGGCCGACGCGATGACAGCCAGCTTGCGTTGTCACTTCGGGTTGTTGATTTGATATGTTCTGCCATCCGTTGGATTCCTTGCCTCAGCAGGCGCGTAACAGCCTCATGCAGGGTCGACTGTTAGTGGCATTTTCAAAATTAAAACCTAGCCTATGAAGCCAATACTTCAAGCAAAATTCGGGATTTACAGTATGGTAATCTGTTGACATATTCAATATGTGGGAGACGATATCAGGTCGATTCTTTTTGTATTAGAAATGTATCTTCTAAAGAATATGGGCGGTAAGACACGTCACGTAGTTGGGCGTGAGCGGGGCGTCATGTGAGGGAGACACATTGATGCGAGGCCCGCTGGAACCAGGTCGCCTCTGTAAGCGAGGGGGCAAGGTTTTCGGTAGTTCACTGGCAGAATTGCAAGGGCCTATACTGCCGCCCTTATGGAGCCGTGAACGGAATCAACGAGGGTCTTGAGCCCGGTAAAGTTAACCGGGCGCGTTAGCGCCCGTAAGCGCCCTAGCGAAATGGTCCTTTGCGGCGGCAGGTCTTTGGCCGCGATTCCATAGAACTCCCACTGTATGGGATTGCGATGGTCCGAGTCCTCTCCGGACTGCGGATGGTAGGCAAACACGTAGATGTCGGCGTTCCTGCCTTCGGACTGCACCCAGCTGCTTCCCTCGATCCAGTATCCCGTCCTAGGCGCGATATCGAAAGCGGGGCGGGGCCGCGTCAAGGTTGAGGGCGACCAGCTTTGCCTGGCTGCTGACTGTTTCACCTCGAGTCGAGTGCCGTCCTTGTGTTGAAAGTCGAATGCTGACCAGTCCCCCGAGCACCATTCCCATTCTGAGTCGAGTGCCAAGTCTATGATCGCCTCAACAATGATAGACCGGAAGACATTGTTGACCAGTGGCTTTCCGAACACCGCCTCAGCAGCATGCTGAACCACCGCTTGCGCATCTGGCAACATTCCCTACCCTCTACTTCTGGCCGTCTGTATGGACGTGAGATGATACAGCCAATCGTGTTCTACAGAAACAATGGATTCCCATGATCGATTGTACAAGAATGGATCACGGCATCACGTCGAATCCTCATGGGAGTTTTGTTTTTGTGATCTCTAGGCTCCGAACCCAGTCACGCTTTTGAAATGCCGTGGGGATCGTGATTCGAAGTCTCCCGGATGCAAAGGGAGACGGGGATGTCGGGATCGTTGCTCCGGCTGTCGGATGAGGCGTGGGCGGCGATCGGGCCGCATCTGCCGAAGAACCG
>CAZVAR010000066.1:0-4465 GCA_964625225.1 uncultured Alphaproteobacteria bacterium
CAACGTGCACGCCGCCGCCCGCGCATCCCTTCCCTATATTCCATTGTTCAATAGCGAAGGCGCCCGGAGGCCGCCTACCCGAGCCGAACCCGGGCGAAACTATCATATAACATCGCCAAGGCCCGGGTTCAAGCCCCGATCCGGCGCCGCAGCCGCCCGCCACCCTTGCGGGCCGCGCCGCGGGAGGCGCTATGTAGAGGCGTCGCCGCCTCTTGTCCAGCCCCTCGCTCGAGCTTTTTTCGGAGGTGCCCCGGGAGCCGGATCCGGATCGCGCCGGGCGCTCCCGCGCCGCCGCGTCCGCACCGTCCCCGTCCGAGCACGACGCTCAAGATGGGCAAACCGCCACCGATTGTTCAAGAACGCTCGAAGCCGCGGCGGCGATGCACCGGCCGGGTGGCCCGGCATCGCCGCCGCGGCGCGGTATCTAGCCTCCCGGCCGGCCGCTGTCCAGCCCCCGTCGCCGAAAAAATCGGGACGCCCCCGCCGGGGCGGCGGGACGGGGCCTACATCGCGGTGATGCCGCCGTCGATCACCAGGTTCTTGCCGGTGATGTAGGTCGCGCCCGGCGCCAGCAGGAAACAGACGCCGGGTGCCACGTCGCTGGTCTCGGCATAGCGGCCGAGCGGAATGCTGGCCAGCGTCTGCGCCGCGAATTTGGGTCCGCGGACCACCTCGGTCATCGGCGTCACCACGGTCCCGAAGGAGACCGCGTTGACGCAGATCCCGTAGCGGGCCCACTCGCGCGCCGCGCTCATGGTGATGCCGAGCACGCCCGCCTTGGCCGCACCGTAGTTGATCTGGCCGATCGTGCCGCGGGTGCCGGCGATCGAGGAGACGTTGACGATCTGGCCGTTGCAGACGCCGGCCTCGCCGCTCTCGGCGCGGGCGATCATGTGGCGCCCGACCGACTGCAGGCACAGATAGACGCCGGTCAGATTGACGTTGATGACCTCGTCCCACTGCTCCCGGGTCATCTTGTGGATCATCGCCGCCCGGACGATGCCGGCATTGTTGAAGAGGCCGTCGACGCCGCCCCAGTCCTTGGTCATGGCCTCGACCACGCCGTCGATGAAGGGCTGATCCGTGACGCTCCCGACATGGGTCGTCAGCGCCGCGCCGCACTCCTCGGCGAGGCTCTTCAGACCGTCGCCGTTCAGGTCGACGGCACCGACGCGGCCGCCCAGGCCGACGATCATCCGCGCGACCTCGCGGCCGATGCCCTGCGCGGCCCCGGTTACCAGAACGCGCCGGCCTTCGAGGCTGAAGGGATTCTGCATGGGACGTCTCCGCTGCTGTTCCAGAGGCTGATCGGCGCCAGTTTGCCCGGACATTGCCAAGGCGCGCAAACCCGGTTTACGCTGGCGCGTCGCTGCCGCGCTGCGGTAAGGAAAGTCCGTAAGAATCAAGACGCCGCGGCTCCCTCGGGGGGAGGGTGCCGGCGCATTACGACACGTCCCTTGGAGGAAACCATGAAGCGAAGCCTGACGGCGCTGGTCTGCACCCTTGCCCTGCTCGGCACGGCAGCGGACCGGCCGGCCGCCGCCGCCAAACCCGAGGTCTTCAAGATCGGCGCGATCCTGGCGATGACCGGCGGCGGCAACTATTACGGAACGGTCATGAGCCGCGGCGCGCAGCTCGCGATCGACGAGATCAATGCGGCCGGCGGCGTCGACGGCACCAAGCTCGAGCTGGTGATCGAGGACCATAAGAGCGGCAACGCCCAGGCGGCCGTCGCGGGGATGAACCGCCTCATCAACATCCACGACGTCAAGGCGGTCCAGAGCTCCTACTCGCCGCCGACGCTGGCGATCGCCCCGATCGCCGACGAGAAGAAGATCTTCGTCATCAACGGCGGCGGCGTCAGCGCCCAGATGGTCGGCGCCTCGAAATATCTGGTGCACAACCGCTCGCTGGCGAGCGACCTCGCCCGCGGCATCATCAACCGCGCCCACGAGCGCGGCTTCAAGAAGATGGCGATCATCGCCTGGAAGACCGACGCCGGCGACAGCGTCCGCAACATCGCCAAGGAGATCTGGACGGCGCTCGGCGGCACCGTCGTCGCCGAGGAGACGGTCGTTCCCGGCTCCGCCAACATCGACACGCAGATGGCGAAGCTGCGCACCAGCAACCCCGACTTCATCCTGACCGCGGTGTTCCGCCCGGAGGTCGGCACCGTGCTGAAGCGCGCCCGCGAGTTCGGCATCACGGTGCCGATGCTGGGCATCGAATACACGCCCGACGACGCCAAGGTGGCGGGTCCGGCGGCGGCCGGCTTCGAGTTCACCAACGACTATTTCCAGCCGACCGAGGACAATCCGAAGGCCCAGGCGTTCTACAACAAGTACAAAAGCGCGTTCGATCAGGAGCCCGATTTCTACGCCGCGAACTATTACGAGGCGACCTACGTGATCGCCGAGCTGCTGCGACGGGCCTATGCGGCCGGCAACGAGAATCCGAACGGCGAAGACCTGATGAACCTGCTCAAGGAGGACCCGCACTTCGAGAGCGTCTACGGCGGCGAGATGGTCTTCCAGGAGAACGGCGTCGCCGCCAAGCGCGTCGGCCTGTTCGAGGTGAAGGAGGACGGCGAAAAGAACTTCGTCAAGTTCGTCGAGACCACGGTTCCGGGCGCCAAGTAGCAACCCGGCCGTCCCGGCACACGGGGAGCGGCCGCGCGGCCGCTCCCCTCGCGAGAGGAACCTGCCGCCGCATGGACCTGTTCCTGCAGCTCCTGCTCAACGGAATCGTGAACGGCAGCCACTACGCGCTGCTCGGCATCGGTTTCGGGCTGATCTTCGGCACCACCAACATCGTGCACTTCGCCTACGGGCCGATCTACACGCTGGCCGCGTACCTCGCCTGGGCGGCGGCGATGGTCCTGGGTCTCCCGGTCCTCGTCGCCGCCGTCGTCGGGGTGGCGGCGGCGGCGGCCGCCGGCGTGCTGAGCTATCTCGGCCTCTACCGTCCCTTCGTCACCCGGCAGGCGCCGACCTTCGTGGTCCTGATCGCCTCGCTCGGCCTCTTCATCCTGCTCGAGAACGCGATCGCCATCCTGTTCGGCACCGACAAGAAGGTGGTCGACAGCTACAGCGCCGGCGTGCATTTCGTCGGGCCGGCCTTCTTCACCGACATCCACGTCTACCAGCTGCTCGGCCTCGTGGTGATCGGCTTCGCCCTCGCCCTCTTCCTCCGGCTCACCAGCTACGGCCGCGCGATCAAGGCGATGACCGACAATGCCGAGATGGCGCGGGTGATCGGCATCGACACCGTCAAGGTTTCGGTCCTGGTGTTCGCGCTCGGCTCGGCCATCTCGGCGGTGCCGGCGGTGCTGATCCTGCTGCGCGACGGCGCCCTGCCCAACATGGGCTTCATCGCGGTGTTCGTCGCCTTCCTCGCGGTCGTCGTCGGCGGGGTCGGCTCGATCAGGGGCGCCGTGCTCGGAGGCTTCCTGCTCGGCCTGGTCGAGAATGTGGGCATGTGGCAGATCCCGACCGAATGGCAGAGCACGATCGCGTTCATCGTGCTGTTCCTGGTGCTGCTCGCGCGCCCGCAAGGGCTGTTCCGGGGCACCTGAGGGCGGGCGCGCGATGGAATATCTCTATCACGTGCTGGTGATGGTCTGCCTCTACGCGATCCTCGCCAGCTCCTTCAACCTGCTGATCGGCTTCGCCGGCCTGTTCGCGCTCAGCCATGCGGCCTTCTCCGCCTTCGGCGCCTATGCCGTGGCGATCCTGAGCACGCGCTACGGCGTGCCCTTCCCCTGGCCGCTGTTCGCCGGCATCGCCCTCACTGCGGCGGTGGGCGCGCTGGTGGCGATTCCGGCCATGCGGATCGGCGGGCATTACCTCGTCATCGTCACCCTCGCCCTGCAGGTGATCGTGCTCGCCGTGCTGCTGAACGGCGGCCATTTCACCGGCGGCCCGGACGGCATCGCCGGCGTGCCGAAGATCGTGCTGCTCGGCTTCGAGCTCGATTCGCCGGCCTCGTTCCTTCCCTTCGCCGCGCTCGTCGCCGCGGTCTGCATCGCCATCTGCTGGCGCATCGCCACCTCGCCCTTCGGCCGCGCCCTCAAGGCCATGCGCGAGAACGAGGCGGCGGCGCAGGCGGTCGGCAAGAACGTCGTCTACATGAAGGTGACGGTGTTCGCCGTCTCGGCAGCGCTGGCGTCGATCGCGGGCGCCCTGCTCGCGCACCATATCAGCTTCGTCGGCATCGAGAGCTTCACCATCGACGAGACGATCTACATCCTCGCGATGGTGATCCTGGGCGGCACCGGCAATCTCTGGGGCTCGGTGCTCGGCGCCGCGATCCTGGTGATCCTGCCGGAGCTGCTGAAGTTCCTGGCGCTGCCGCCCGACGTCGCCGACAAGATGCGGCAGATCATCTACGGCCTGATCCTGATCCTGATCCTGCTGCTGCGGCCGCAGGGCATCCTCGGCGAGCGCAGCACGGCGCCGCGGCTCGC
>CAZVAR010000066.1:4475-19675 GCA_964625225.1 uncultured Alphaproteobacteria bacterium
GGCGATGCCGCGGAGGAGATCGGCGCGGTGGCGGGCGTGCAGCCTGGCGAGGTCACGGTCAGCGGTCGCGGCCTGTCCAAGAGCTTCGGCGGGATCGTCGCCGTCAAGACCTTCGACATCGATCTCAGGAGCGGCACCATCACCGGCCTGATCGGGCCCAACGGCGCCGGCAAGACCACCGCGTTCAACATGCTGACCGGCTTTCTCAAGCCCAATTCCGGCCTGATCGAGTTCCGCGGCCGGTCCGTCGCCGGCCTGAAGCCGCACGAGATCGTCCGCGCCGGCATGGCCCGGTCGTTCCAGGACCTGAAGCTGTTCACCAAGATGTCGGTGCTGGAGAACGTCCTGGTGGCGCTGCCGCACCAGGCCGGCGATTCGATCGCGGCGGTGTTCTTCCAGCCGGGCCGGATCCGGCGCGAGGAGGAAGCCAATCTCCACCGTGCCATCGAGATCCTGCGCTTCGTCAAGCTCGACGCCAAGGCGCACGAGCTGGCCGAAAACCTCTCCTATGCCGAGGAGAAGCTGCTGGTTGTCGCCCGGCTGCTCGCCACCGGCGCCGAGGTGCTGCTGTTCGACGAGCCGCTCTCCGGCCTCGACCCGAACACGCTCGAGGAGATCTTCCCGATCATCCGGCGCCTGGCGCGCAACGGCAAGACCATCTGCATCATCGAGCACAATCTCGACGTGATCCGTGGCCTGTGCGACACGGTCGTCTTTCTCGACGAGGGCCGCAACATCGCCGCCGGGACGCCGGACGAGCTGATCAACGACCCGGAGCTGGCCGAGAGGTACTTCCGATGAGCGCGCCCGGCCCGTCCGCGGGTGCGGCCCTCGCGGTCGCGGGGCTGCATGCCGGCTACGGCAAGAAGGAGGTCGTCCACGGCGTCGACCTCGAGCTGCACGACCGCGAGATCCTGCTGGTGCTCGGCCACAACGGCGCCGGCAAGACGACCTTGATGCAGGCGATCTTCGGCCTGATCCGCCCCAGCGCCGGCCGGGTGCTCTATCGCGGCGCCGACGTGACCGGCCGCAAGCCGGCCGAGAACGTGCTGGACGGTATCGCCTTCGTGCCACAGGGGCACGGCATCTTCCGCTCGCTGACCGTGCGCGACAATCTCGAGCTCGGCGCCTTCGTCGTGCCGGACAAGCGGCGGACGGCCGAGAACATGCAGACGGTGTTCGAGCTGTTCCCGATCCTGCGCGAGCGCGCCGGCCAGATCGGCGGCACCATGTCCGGCGGCCAGCAGCAGATGCTGGCGATCGGCATGGCGCTGATGCACAAGCCCAAGATCCTGATCCTCGACGAGCCCTCGATCGGCCTCGCGCCCAATCTCGTCGACCGGGTCATGCGCAGCATCGAGACGATCAACCGCGAGTTCGGCACCGCGATCCTGATGGTCGAGCAGAACGTGAAGTACAGCCTGCCGATCGCGAACCGCGTCGCGGTGCTCAAGACCGGCCGCAAGGTCTATGACGGCCCGCCGCAGCCGCTCGAGGACCGGGTTGCGCTGATGAAGCTGTTCTGATCCCACTTTTCCGAACCGACTCTGACCCGACGACGAGACTGCCGATGGAGGAGAGCATGGCGAAGCGGTGGACGGTCCGGCCCGAGGGGTCGACCTGGGGCGACTGGGGCGAAGACGATCAGCTCGGCCGGCTCAACCTGCTGACGCCGGAGCGCACGCTGCGTGCGGCGGCCGAGATCCGCACCGGCCGCACCTTCTGCCTCAGCCTTCCGCTCGACTATCCCGGCGGCAACGTACTGAATCCGCGCCGCAAGCCGCCGGTGCTGGAGCCGACGTTCAACCCGGAGACGGGCAAGCCGCGCTACAATTTCCCGCTGCGCTTCGACGACCCGCACCATGTCGACGTCGGCTGCGACGACCGCGTTTCCATGACGCTGCAATATTCGACGCAGTGGGACGCCTTCTGCCACATGGGCCAGCTCTTCGACGCGGACGGCGACGGGGTGCCGGAGATCCGCTACTACAACGGCTTCCGTGGCGGCGAGGACGTGATCGGCCCGGTCGATTATGACGAGCAGGGCAACGCCAAGCCGCGCAACGAGCCGATGGGCGCGCGCCGGCTCGGCATCGAGACCTTCGCCGAGAAGGGTCTGGTCGGCCGCGGCGTGCTGGTCGATCTGCACGCCCAATTCGGCCGCGAGCGCAAGATCGTCGGCTACGACGACTGGATGCGCGCGCTGGAGGCGGGCGGCGTCGAGGTCGAGGAGGGCGACCTGCTCTGCCTCTATACCGGCTTCGCCGACGTGATCCTGGAGATGGGCAAGAATCCGGACGGCCCGACGCTGGCCCGCTCCTGCGCGGCGTTGAACGGGCGCGACGACCGCCTGCTGCAATGGATCACCGACAGCGGCATTGCCGCCCTGATCGCCGACAATTATGCCGTCGAGCAGGCGCCCGCGCTGCCTGGCAAGGGCGAGTGCTATGCCGGCATGCCGCTCCACCAGCACTGCCTGTTCAAGCTCGGCGTCCCGCTCGGCGAGCTGTGGTATCTGGGCGAGCTCGCCGCCTGGCTGAAGGCGAACGGCCGGTTCCGCTTCTTCATGACCGCGCAGCCGCTGCGCCTGCCGGGTGCCGTCGGCTCGCCGGCGAACGCGGTGGCGGTGGTGTAGGCCGGCATGACCCGCCCCGGGTGCGCATCGTGATCGACAAGCGTGTCAGAACCGCCGCCGAGGCCCTTGCGGGCCTGCGCGACGGCATGACGGTGATGCTGAGCGGCTTTCAGGGCGCCGGCTCGCCGGAATTCCTGGTGACGGCGCTGCTGGAGACAGGGGTGCGCGAGCTGACGATGATCTCCAACAGCGCCGGGCGGCAGACCAACGCCCCAGGCAGGCTGATCGCCGCGGGCCGGGTCCGCAAGGTGATCTGCAGCTCGGCCCGCGGCTTCACGCCGGAGCCGACGCCGTTCGAGGCCGCCTGGGCCGCCGGGAAGATCGAGCTGGAGCTGGTCCCGCAGGGCAGCTTCGTCGAGCGTATCCGCGCCGGCGGCGCCGGAATCCCCGCCTTCTACACGCCGGTCGCGGCTGGCACCGTGCTCGCTGAAGGCAAGGAGGTACGCCGCTTCGACGAGCGCGACTGCATCCTGGAGACCGCCCTCACCGCCGACTTCGCGCTGATCCGCGCCGAGCGCGCGGACCGCCGCGGCAATCTCGTCTATCGCTATGCGCAGCGCAATTTCGGCCCGGCCATGGCGAGCGCGGCCCGCGTCACGGTGGCGGAGGTCGAGCGGATCGTCGAGGTCGGCGCGATCGGCCCGACCGAGGTGATGACGCCCGGCATCTATGTCGACCGCGTGATCGAGCTGCCGGGGGCGGCGACATGACCCGGCTCACCCGCAGGCAGATCGCCTGGCGCGCGGCGCAGGACATCGCCGACGGCGCCTACGTCAATCTCGGCATCGGCATGCCCACCCTGGTGGTCAACTACGTGCCCGGCGACCGCGAGGTCGTCTACCAGTCGGAGAACGGCCTGCTCGGCATGGGCCCGGCCGCGCCGCCCGGGGCGGAGGATCCGACGCTGGTGGATGCCGGCGGCCAGCGCATCACCCTCCTGCCCGGCGCCGCGGTGTTCGACTCGGCCGAGGCCTTCGCGATGATGCGCGGCGGCCATCTCGATCTGACCATCCTGGGCGCCTATCAGGTCTCCGAGCGGGGCGATCTCGCCAACTGGGACTCGCGCCAGCCGAATCGCGGGCCGATGGTGGGCGGCGCCATGGATCTGGTCGCCGGCGCCAAGGAGGTCCGGGTCCTGATGGAGCATTCGACACGCAAGGGGGAGCCGCGGCTGCTGCGGAGCTGCACCTATCCGTTGACCGCTCCGCGCGTCGTCAAGCGGATCTACACCGATCTCGCCGTGGTCGACGTGACGCCCGAGGGCTTCCTGCTGCGCGAGATCGTGCCCGGTCTCGGCCTTGAGGAGCTTCAGGCCAGGACCGGTGCCCCGCTGCGGCCGGCCCCGGACTGCCGGGCGCTCGAAGCGCCAGACCTGGAGTAGCGGCGCTCGCTGGCATAAGAAGAACAGGAAGCCGGGTCCGCGCCACGCCTGCGGACCCGTCCGACGATGCCGTCCTCCGGCCGCAACGGGTCGGTCGGCGTGCGGCACGCCACGACGCTGACATCGAGGAACCGGCCTATGCCTATCGAACGCACGATCTTCTCGGAAGAGCACAATATCTTCCGCGAGACGGTCCGCCGCTTCATGGAGAAGGAAGTCGCGCCCTACCACGACCAGTGGGAAAAGGACGGCATCGTCCCGCGCGAGGTCTGGCGCAAGGCGGGCGAAGCCGGCCTGCTGCTGGCGACGACCGACGAGCGATATGGCGGCGCGAGCGCCGACTTCGCCTATTGCGCGATCGGCATCGAGGAGATGAGCCGGATCAATGCCAGCGGCCTCGGTTTCCAGCTGCATTCCGACATCGTCGCCCCCTACATCGAGACCTACGGCTCGGAGGATCTGAAGCGCCACTGGCTGCCGCGCATGGCCAAGGGCGAGGTCATCGGCGCCATCTGCATGACCGAGCCGGGCACCGGCAGCGACCTCCAGGGCGTCAAGACGACCGCCCGGCGCGACGGCGACTCCTATGTCGTCACCGGTCAGAAGACCTTCATCACCAACGGGCAGAACGCCGACCTGCTGATCGTGGTCGCCAAGACCGACCCCACGCGGGGCGCCAAGGGCACCAGCCTGATCCTGGTCGAGGCGGACCGGCCCGGCTTCTCGCGCGGCCGCAATCTGGAGAAGATCGGCCTCAAGGCGCAGGACACCTCGGAGCTGTTCTTCGACGAGGTCCGCGTGCCGGCCACCAACCTGCTCGGCGAGGAGAACCAGGGCTTCCGCTATCTGATGGAGCAGCTCCCGCGCGAGCGCCTGCAATCGGCCATCCGCGCCGTCGCCTCGGCCGAGTTCGCGATCGAGTGGACGCTCGACTACACGAAGCAGCGCGCGGCCTTCGGGCAGAAGATCTGGGACTTCCAGAACACCAAGTTCAAGCTGGCCGAGTGCCGCGCCCAGGCCGCGATGGGCCGCGTCTTCGTGGACCGCTGCATCGAGCTCCAGACCGCGGGCAAGCTCGACCTGGAGACGGCCGCCATCGCCAAGCTCTGGTGCTCGGAGATGCAGGGCCGCGTCGTCGACGAATGCCTCCAGCTCCACGGCGGCTACGGCTATATGTGGGAGTACCCGATCGCCCGGCTCTATGCCGACGCCCGCATCAACCGGATCTATGCCGGATCGTCGGAGATCATGAAGCTGATCATCTCGCGGCATATGTAGGCGGCGCGGGACGATGCGCGCTGCGACGGCCTGGAGCGTCCGGTCCTCGGAGCCGCCGCCTGCGGCGGCCCCCGGGGCCGGGGCGGCCCGGTTTCGGCGCTGAGATGGCCCCGCATACCGGGAAAGGCAGGCGGTCTGTCGCGAGGCGGGAGGGTCCCGGGGCTGCGGCCGCCGGAGCGGCCTCGCCGATGCCCCTTACGAGCGTGGCCGCGTGCTCGGCCCCCCCGGCTGCGGGCGCGCTTCCGGCGCGGATCGCGGCGCCGGGCCAGCGGCGCGGACGCGAAGGTCCGGCATGGCGGCACGAGGTTCGGGCGCCGTGCGCGATGGTAGCGCCGCGGTGATGTCCCCCGTCGTCCTCACCGTCGCCGCCATGCTGGCGCAGCAGGCGCTGTCCACGATGGCGGCGCTGACCGTACCCGTGCTGGCGCCGCCGATCGGCGCGGAGCTGGGCATCGAGCCGAGCCTGATCGGCGCCTTCACGCTGGGCCTGTACGGCGCCGCCACCGTTTCGGCGCTCGCTGCCGGCAGCGTCATCCTGCGATTCGGCGCGATGCGGGTGAGCCAACTCTGCCTGCTTGCCTGCGCCGGCGGGCTCGCCGCCGCCGCCAGCGGCCTCCTCGCCGCGTTCGTGTTGGCGGCGCTGCTGATCGGCGTCGGCACCGGTCCGTCGACACCGGCCAGCTCGCACCTGATCGCCCGCTTTGCGCCGCCCCGCATCGCCCCCCTGGTGTTCTCGATCAAGCAGACCGGGGTGCCGGCAGGCGGCGTGCTGGCCGGCGTGCTGGCGCCGTTCTTCCTCGGCTATCTCGGCTGGCGCGGCGCTCTCGCTGCGGCCGCCGCGCTCTGCCTCGCGCTGGCCTTGGCGTTGCAGCCGATCCGCCCACGCTTCGACGCGGACCGGCTGCCCGACCGCAGGCTCAGCCTCGGCGAGGTCGGCGCCACCGTACGCACCGTCGTCGGCGTTCCGCCGCTGCGCGAGCTCTCGTTCGCCTCCTTCGTCTATGCCGGGCTTCAGGTCTCCTATTTCTCCTTCTTCGTCTCCTACCTCGTGCACGATCTCGGCTATCCGCTCCGCACGGCCGGCCTTCTCCTGGCCGCGGTCCAGGCGGCGGCGGTGAGCGCCCGCATCCTCTGGGGCTGGCTCGCGGGGTGGCTGGTCGGGCCGCGCCGGCTGCTCGGGATGCTCGGGCTGGCGATGGCGGCCGCCGCCGCGCTGACCGGCCTCTTCTCTCCGTCCTGGCCGGTGCCGGCGGTGCTGCTGGTCGGCCTCGGCTTCGGCGTCAGCGGGGCCGCCTATCAGGGCGTGATGCTGGCCGAGATCGCCCGGCAGGCGCCCGGCGGCGAGGTCGGCCGCATGACCGGCGGCGTACTCTTCTTCACCTTCGCCGGGCTGATGCTGGTCCCGGCCGGCTTCGGTATCGTTCTCGGCGTGACCGACTCCTATCGTACCGGCTTCTTCGCGACCGCCCTGCCGGCGCTCCTGGCAGGGCTGCTGTTCTTCCGGAATATGAAGGCGCGCCCCCTATGAGCCGCCCGCTCCTCTTCGCCGTCGCTGCGATGCTGATCCAGCAGTCGTTCGCCTATATGAGCAGCCTCGTGATGCCCGTGGCGGCACCGGCGGTGGCCGCCGATCTTGGGCTCGATCCGGCGCTGGTCGGCGTGTTCACGGCCTGCATGTTCTCCGCCTCGATGGTCTCGCAGGTCTCCTGCGGCGGTTTCATCATCCGCTTCGGGCCGCTGCGGATGAGCCAGGTCTCGCTGCTGCTGATGGCGGCCGGGCTGCTGCTGATCGCACCTGGCATCGTCCCCCTGTTCGTGGTTGCGGCGGTGATCATCGGGACCGGGACTGCGCCCTCGACCCCGGCCAGCTCGCAGATCCTGGCGCGCTACAGCCCGCCCCGGCTCGCGCCCCTGATCTTTTCGGTGAAGCAGACGGGAGTGCCGGTCGGCGCCATGCTCGCCGGCATCATCGTGCCGTTCTCCGTCGCCCGGTTCGGTTGGCAGGGGGCCTTCATCGTCGCCAGCCTGATGTGCGTCGCGCTGGCCCTCGTCCTTCAGCCGCTGCGCGCCGAGTTCGACCGCGAGCGCAAACCCGGTTACCCGCTCACCCCGGGCGATGTTCGCGAGACGCTGCGCACCATCGTCGGCCGCCCCGACCTGCGCGCCATGGCGGTGGCGGCCTTCGCCTTCGTCGGGCTGCAATCGGTGTTCGCCTCCTTCTTCGTGATCTACATGACCGAGGGGCTCGGCCATCCGCTGACGACCGCCG
The DNA here is from genome assembly GCA_964625225.1 of uncultured Alphaproteobacteria bacterium. Taxonomy (GTDB): domain Bacteria; phylum Pseudomonadota; class Alphaproteobacteria; order JAJUGE01; family JAJUGE01; genus CAZVAR01. The sequence goes on from CAZVAR010000066.1 coordinate 12,039, forward strand.
GCTATCTCTTCTCCATCTCGCAGAGCGTCGCCGTTCCGGCGCGCATTCTCTGGGGCTGGGTCGCCGGCCGGTACGTGCCGCCGCGCCTCGTCCTGGCCGGGCTCGGCTTCGCGATGGCCGTCGCCGCCTCCGCTAGCGGCCTGTTCGCCCCGGACTGGTCGCTGGTCGCCATCGCCGCGGTCGCCATTGCCTACAGCGCAACCGCGATCAGCTGGCACGGCGTGCTGCTCGCGGAGATCGCCCGCCTCGCGCCGACCGGCAAGGTCGCCGCGATCACCGGCGGCGTGCTGTCCTTCGGCAGCGCCGGCATGATGTCCTATCCGCTGATCTTCAGCGCGATCCTTGCCGCGACGGGAAGCTACGCCTACGGCTTCTGGCTGCTGTCCCTGCCGGCGCTGGCCGCGGGCGTCGTGCTGGTCCGGCAGCGCACCTGACCCCGCCCCGGCCCGTCGCCGTCCGGGCCGCCGCGCGCGGCGGGTCCCGTCGTCCCGGCCGGAACGGGTCGGACCGGGCCTCTCGGCCCGAAGCGGCTCCGGCGGCGCCTTCGCCCCCGGCCGCCCGGCGGACATTCGGTCAGCGCCGGCCGTCGCGGCGCTCCAGCGAGAAGGCGTAGAGCCCGCTGCCGATCACGACCGCCGTACCCGCGACTACCCAGACATCGGGGATGTCCGCGAAGACGAGGTAGCCGAGGCTCGTCGCCCACACGATCTCCGAATAGGTGAACGGCGCCAGGCTGGACGCGGGGGCGGCCGAGAAGGCCTCGACCATCAGGAAGTGCCCGAGCGCCCCGAAGGCGCCGAGGCCGATCATCATCGCCCACGCCGTCGGGCTCGGCCAAATCCAGATCGCCGGTGCGACCGCGGAGAGGATCACGGCTCCGACCACGGTCGAGTAGAACAGTGTCGTCAGCGACCCGTCGGTGCGCGCCAGCATGCGGGTCAGGATCTGGAACAGCGCGAAGCAGAAGGCAGCAACCAACGGCAGCACCATCGCCCAATGCGTGTCGAAGCCGGGGCGGATCATCACCGCGACGCCGCCCAAGCCCACCGTCACCGCCGCCCAGCGCCGCGCCCCCGGCCGCTCCCCGAGCAGCGGCGCCGAGAGGGCGAGGATGAAGAGCGGCGCCGAGAAGGCGACCGCCACCACGTCCGCCAGCGGCAGATGGCTCAGCGCCGTGAAAAAGCTGAAGCTCGCCACAAGCTGCAGCAGGGCGCGTAGAAGCTGCAGCCGCAGATTGCCGCTGCGCACCAGCCCTGCCGGGCCGGAGCGCAGAAAGAAGGGCACGAAGAAGCACAGGATGAAGAAGAAGCGCGCCCAGGTGACCTGGAGCACATGGATCTCGGCCGCGAGCAGCTTGCCCAGCGTGTCCATGATCGAGACACAGGCCATCGCCGCGATCAGGAGCAGAATGGCGCGACGCCGGGCCGTGACGCCCGCTGCCGCATTGATTGTGCCGTCCGGCGCCATCGCGCTCCCCTGCCCTCGCCCGCTCGGCGGACTGTAGCGCTTCGGCGCCGCGCGGTGAATCGGCTCCCGGCCGGACGGCGCGCGGGGCCGGCGGCGATGCCAATCCCGGCCCCGCCGGTCGGAGCGTCTTCGCTCCGCATCGGCCCGGGATCGCGTTCTCCGCGTCCGAGGCGAGAAGAAAAGAGCATCCATGCGCCGCCCGATTCCCGCCCCGGCCCTGTCCTTTCCGCACCCGGCACTCGACATAGGATAATATTCATGATAAGGTGCATAGCCCGATTTCACCCGAACCACTCCTCTGCGGCATCGCCCCCCGGCCCCCCCCCCACGCCCCCCCCAAGCCGCCCCCCCAGCCCCCCCCCCCCCCCCCCCCCGCACCCCCCCGCCCCCCCCGAACCCCCACGAACCCCCATGAACCCCCATCGCCCTTGCACCGCTGCATCGCCCTCCCCCCTGGCCCGATGCGGCCCTCCCTTGCCGCGCCGGCGCCGGCGACCCAGAATGCGCGCGCGACGGAACGGGAGAGACGCATGAACTTCGAGGCCCTGCTGAAGGAATTCACGGCCGCCGTGGAAGCGGGCGACGGACGACGGCTCGGCGCGCTGTTCATGGAGGACGGCGTCTACCACGACACGTTCTACGGCGAGTTCCGCGGCCGCGCCGCGATCGCCGAGATGCTGGAAGGCCGGTTCTGGCGCGATGCCGAGGCTTTCCGCTGGGATATGCTGGAGCCGGTGCGGCAAGGCGACACCGGCTATGCGCGCTGGGTATTCAGCTACACGTCCAAGCTGCCGGAGGCGGCCGGACGGCGTGTCGTGTTCGAGGGCATGAGCCGCTTCGCCCTGAGCGGCGAGGCGATTGCCCATTACGGCGAGGTGTTCGACATCGGCATCGCGCTGGCGCAGATCAACTTCGCGCCGGAGCGCGTCGCGCGCATCCTCGCCCGGGCGGCGGAGGGCGTGCGCACGCGCCATGCCGGCTCGCGCCACCTGCCCGGCTGAGGCGCCGCCGCTCGCATGCGCTCCGTCCTCGTACCCCTGCTGGCGATGCTGGTCATCCAGGCCGCCGGCGCGCTCTCCAACCTCGCGCTGCCGGTGATGGCGCCCGAGGCGGCGCCCGCCTTCGGCCTGGATGCCAGCCAGATCGGCCTCTACACCGGCATCATGTATATCGGCGGCTCGCTCTCGACCCTGGTCAGCGGCGGCTTCGTCACCCGCTGGGGGCCGATCCGGGTGAGCCAGGCCTCGCTGCTGCTCTCCGCCGCCGGGCTGCTCCTGATCCCGCCCGGCATCGCGCTGCTGCTGCCGCTCAGCGCCTTCCTGATCGGGCTCGGCTACGGGCCGATGACCCCGGCCAGCTCGCACATCCTGGCGCGCAAGTCGCCGCCGGGGTCGATGTCGCTGATCTTCTCGATCAAGCAGACCGGCGTGCCGGCCGGCTTCGCCCTCGCCGGCAGCCTCATCCCGGTCGTCGTCCTCGCCTATGGCTGGCAAGCCGGCGCCTTCGTCTCGGCCGCCATCTGCATCGCGCTCGCGGCCGTGCTGCAGCCGATCCGCGCCGCTTATGACGACGACCGCGGCGCTTGGCGGCCGTTCTCCATCTCGTCCGTCACGGGGCCGCTGCGGCTCGTCGTCAGCCACCGGCCGCTACGGCGGATGGCGATCGGCAGCTTCGCCTTCGCGTCGATGCAGGTCGGTATCACCGCCTTTCTCGTCACCTATCTCGCCGAGAGCGTCGGCCTCGGGCTGGTCGCCGCAGGAACGGCGCTTTCGACCGCGCAGGCCGCCGCGATCGTCGGCCGCGTCGGCTGGGGCGCGCTCGCCGACCGCACCGGTGCGCCGCGGCTGCTGCTGGCCCTGCTGGCTTTCGGCATGAGCGCGTCGACCGTGGCGGCGGCACTGATCACGACCGCATGGCCGTTCGTCGCGATCCTCGCCGTCTGCGCCACGCTCGGCGCCACGGTGATCGGCTGGAACGGGGTGGCCCTGGCGGAGACGGCACGGCAGGCCCCGCCGGGCCGCGTCGGCGAGGCTACCGGCGGCGTGCTCTGCATCACCTTCTCCGGCGTCATCGTCGGTCCGCCCCTGCTCAGCTTGCTGGTTGCGCTGACCGGTGACTATGTCACCGGATTTCTGCTGCTCGCCGCCGCGACCGCGGCCGTCGGAATCATGTTCCTGACCCCTGAGGAGCCCACGCCCGTGCCGTCCCTGAAGGAAAGCGACTGATGCGCGCCGTCCTGTGCCGCCGCCTCGGCCCGCCCTCGGTGCTGACGATCGAGGACCTGCCGGAGCCCGAGCCGGGCGAGGGCGAGATCCTGGTCGCATCGAAGGCGATGGGGGTCAATTTCGTCGACGTGCTGATGGTCGCCGGCGGCTATCAGCTCAAGCCGGAGCTGCCCTTCGTACCGGGGCTGGAAGCCGCCGGGATCGTCCGCAAGGTCGGCCCGGGCGTCAGCGCGTTCGCGCCCGGCGACCGCGTAATGACCCGTCATCGGCCCGGCGCCTTCGCCGAGTTGGCGGTCGTCCGGGCGGACGCGGCCTGTCCGATTCCGGACACCGTCGATTTCGAGCACGCCGCCGTGTTCCGCTCGGCCCACCACACGGCCTATCACGCGCTGGTCCAGCGCGCAGCGCTGAAACCGGGCGAGGTGCTGCTGGTCCACGGCGCCGCCGGCGGAGTCGGCCTCGCCGCGGTGCAGGTCGGCAAGCTGCTGGGCGCCACCGTGATCGCGACCGCCGGCAGCGCGGAGAAGCTGGCCGCCCTGCGCCGGCTCGGCGCCGACCATGCGATCGGCTACCGCGAGGGCTTCCGCGAGGCGGTGAAGGACCTGACCGGCGGACGCGGCGCCGACGTGATCTACGACCCGGTCGGCGGCGACGTGTTCGACGAATCGATGCGCTGCGTCGCCTGGGGTGGCCGCATCCTGGTGATCGGCTTCACCAGCGGCCGGCAGGCGGTCGCGAAGACCAATCACATTCTGATCAAGGGCATCTCGGTGGTCGGCGTCCGCGCCGGCGAGATCGGTCGCCGCAACCCGGCGATCGTCGAGGACAATATGCGGGCGCTGATGGACTGGCTGGCGACCGGTCGCGTCACGCCGCACATCTCGCATCGCTACCCGCTGGAGCGCGTCGTCGATGCGATGCAGGCGATCGTTGACCGCGAGGTGATCGGAAAGGCGGTGCTGACGGTGGAGTAGGAGGACGTGCCGGCCTCCGGGTCCGCTCCCGGCGCACGACCGAATGCAAAGGCGCGGACCCGAGGCCGCGCGCCGCCGATCACATCGCCGAGATGCCGCCGTCGATCAGCAGCTCCGAGCCCGTCGTGTAGCTCGATTCGTCCGAGGCGAGATAGAGGATGCCGTAGGCGACCTCGATCGGCTGTCCGACCCGCCCCATCGGCACCTGCCGCGCCAGCTTGGCTAGCGCCTGCTCGGCGCCGAAGCGCTCCTTGTGGCGGTCCAGGATCGGCGTGTCGATGAAGGTCGGGTGGACCGAGTTGCAGCGGATGTTCCAGCCCTGCCGCGCGCAATGGAGCGCGACCGATTTGGAGAGGTGCCGTACGCCCGCCTTGGCCGAATTGTATGCGGCCATGTTGTGCCCGGCGATGATGCCGGCGATCGAGGAGATGTTGACGATCGAGCCGGGCTCGCCGCTCGCCGCGATCGCCGGGATCGCGTGCTTGCAGCCGAGGAACACGCCGTCGAGGTCGATCGCGTGGACGCGGCGCCACTCCTCGAGCGCGATCTCCGTCACCGGCTTGCCGAGCGCGACGCCGGCGCTCTGGACCAGGATGTTGAGCTTGCCGAAGGCGTCGACCGTCCGCCGCACCGCGGCGACCCACTGGTCCTCCTGCGTCACGTCGAGCGGCACGAAGACCGCCGCGTCGCCCAGTGCTTCCGCGACCACGCGCCCGCCGGCCTCGTTGATGTCGGCGATCGCGACACGCGCGCCCTCCTTCACGAAGAGCTCGGCCGTCGCCTTGCCGAGGCCGGAAGCCCCGCCCGTGATCAGCGCCACCTTGCCGGCGACGCGCCCTGTGCCTGCCATGTCGACCTCTCCGTCAGCGGGCGCGCAGCGGGGTGCCGCCGAGATGATTTCCCGCGTCCACCATCATGAACTCGCCCGTGACCATCGAGGCGCCCTCGATGAACCAGACCACCGCCTCCGCCACGGTCTCCGGGGTCGCGGTGCCCCGCAGCGGGGTATTGTCGAGCAGGTTGCGCAGGGTTGCTTCGTAACGGTCGGTGCCCATGCCCTGGCGCAGCCAGTCGCCCTGGACGAAGCCGGGACAGACCGTGTTGACCCGGATCTCCGGCCCCAGCACGCGGGCGAGCGACAGCGTCATGGTGTTGAGCGCGCCCTTGGACGCGGCGTAGGCGATCGAGCTGCCGGTACCCATGACGCCGGCCATCGAGGAGACGTTGACGATGGCCCCCCGGCCGCCGGCCTTCATGTGCGGCGCCACCGCCCGGCTCATCTGGAACGGACCGATCGTGTTGACGGCGTAGATCTTCTGGAAGTCCTCGGCCGACAGGCCGTCCAGGTCCGGGTGCATCACGAACTTGGTGGTACCGGCATTGTTGACCAGCGCGTCGATCCGGCCCCAGCGCTCCATGGCTGCCGCCGCCATGCGGCGGCAGTCGGCGTCGCTCGCCACGTCGGCCCGGCAGACGATCGCCTCGACGCCGAGCCGCTCGCATTCCGCTGCGACCTCGCGCGCCGGTCCCTCGCTGCGGGAATAGTTGATCACGACGTTGCAGCCCTTGGACGCCAGCAGCCGCGCCGAGGCGGCGCCGATGCCGCTGGACGAACCGGTGACGATCGCGACAGCGCCTTTCAGGTCCACCTGCCTTCCTCCCTCGATGGATTCCGCCGCATTCGACACCGGGGGGCGGCATCGGTCAAGCTGGCCGCTCGGCAGGCGGCAATCCCGGCCGCCTCTTGTTGGCGTCGCGCCGAACGGGAAGAATGCGGGCGATGACCCACGGCGCGACCGATCCCGCGCTCCCAGGGGAGGAAACCATGACCGAGACCTACGAGATCTTCGCCGTCAAATATGCCGAGCACCGGAACCGCAGGATGAGCGACTGCTTCATCGGCGGCGACCCGCACGACATGTCGGGCGCGCTCGACTTCTTCGTCTGGCTGCTGCGGAGCCCGAAGCGCACGATCCTGGTCGATACCGGCTTCAACCACGAGGTCGCGGCGCAGCGTGGCCGCACCCTGACCCGGCTGCCGCGCGAGGGCCTGGACATGCTCGGAGTCGATGCGGCCGGGATCAAGGACGTGATCCTGACCCATCTGCATTTCGACCATGCCGGCACGCTGTCCGACTTCGAGAACGCCCGCTTTCATATCCAGGACACCGAAATGGCCTATGCGACCGGCCGGCACATGTGCCACGGCGTCCTGCGCCACCCCTATCACGTCGACGATGTCTGCACGTTGGTGCGCAAGGTCTACAAGGACCAGGTCGCGTTCCATGACGGCGACGAGGAGGTGGCCCCCGGCGTCAGCGTCCATCTGATCGGCGGCCACGCCAAGGGGCTGATGTCGGTGCGGGTCAACACCCGCCGCGGCGCCGTGGTCCTCGCCTCGGACGCCAGTCATCTCTACGCCAACATGGAAGAGAAGCGGCCCTTCCCGATCGTCTACAGCGTCGGCGACATGATGGAGGGCTGGAACAAGCTGTTCCGCCTGGCGGACTCGCCGCAACACGTCGTCCCCGGCCACGACCCCCTGGTGATGGAGCGCTATCCCGCCGCGAGCCGGGATCTGGAGGGCGTCGTCGTGCGTCTCGACGCCGAGCCGAGCGCGTAGCGGCCGGCCGCAGAAGTCGCGTCGGGACGTTCGCCCGCCGAGGAGGCCGGGGGCCGTCCCGACGGCGAGGGGCGGTGCGGCCGGCCGCGCTATTCCGCCGCCGTCGCACCCCCGAGGCAATAGTTCCGGAACCGCTCCCGCAATGCGGTCTTCTGGATCTTGCCGGTCGCCGTGTGGGGAATCTCCTCGACGAACACGACCTCGTCCGGCAGCCACCATTTCGCGACCTTGCCCTGCATGAAGGCGAGGACGTCGGCTGCCGTGACCTGTCGTCCCTCTTTGCGGACGACGATCAGCAGCGGGCGCTCGTCCCATTTCGGGTGCGGCACGCCGATCACCGCCGCCTCG
>CAZVAR010000067.1:0-19406 GCA_964625225.1 uncultured Alphaproteobacteria bacterium
GGGTAGGGCAGAAGCTGGAGCACGGAGAGCGCCGTGACCGACTTGCCCGAGCCGCTCTCGCCGACCAGGGCCAGCGTTTCCCCCTTCGCGATATCGAACGAGACCCCCCGCACCGCCTCCACGTCGCCGTCCGGTGAGCGGAAGGTGACGTGGAGATTGTCGACCTTCAGGATCTCGTCGGTCCCGCTCATCCGCCGTGGCTCCCGCTCCGGCGCTCCGCCGCAAGCGGCGGAGGCGGGCTCGGTTCCATTTCGGCGGCGCCGCGGAGATGCGGCGCGGCGTGCCGGAGATCGGACGCCGGCACCAAAGGGTGCTCTAGGCCCCCGGCCGGTGCCGCCGGCCGTCGCTGCAGGTCCCGCACGACGCGCCTCACACCACCACCCTCTTGCGCGGGTCGAAGGCATCGCGGACGGCCTCGCCGATGAAGACCAGCAGGCTGAGCATGATCGCGATCGTGAAGAAGCCGGTCAGCCCCAGCCAGGGCGCCTGGAGATTGGCCTTGCCCTGCGCCAGCAGCTCGCCGAGCGACGCCGAGCCAGGCGGCAGGCCGAAGCCGATGAAATCGAGGGCGGTCAGGGTCGTGATCGAGGCGGACAGGATGAAAGGCAGGAAGGTGATCGTCGCCACCATGGCGTTCGGCAGCACGTGCCGGAACATGATCATGGCGTTCCCGACGCCCAGGGCGCTGGCCGCGCGGACATAGTCCAGGTTCCGCGCCCGCAGGAACTCGGCACGCACCACCCCGACCAAGCTCATCCAGGAGAACAGGAGCATGATGCCGAGCAGCCACCAGAAGTTCGGCGTGACGACGCTGGCCAGAATGATGATGAGGTAGAGCTGCGGCAAGCCGGACCAGATCTCGATGAAGCGCTGGAACAGCAGGTCCAGCCAGCCGCCGTAATAGCCCTGCACGGCGCCGGCGGCGACGCCGATGATGCTGCTGAACAGGGTGAGCGCCAATCCGAACAGCACCGAGATGCGGAAGCCGTAGATCAGCCGCGCCACCACATCGCGCGCCTGGTCGTCAGTGCCGAGCCAGTGCTGCCGGTCGGGCGGGGAGGGGGGCGGCTGCTGAAGATCCCAGGCGACGCTGCGGTGATTGTAGGGGATGGGCGGCTCGATCATCCATCCCTTGGCGTCGATCAGCGCGCGGACATAGGGATCACCATATTCCGTCTCGGTCTCGAATTCGCCGCCGAACGTGGTCTCCGGATAGGCCCGGAAGATTGGGAAATAGAAGCCGCCATCGTAATAGACGACGATCGGCTTGTCGTTGGCCACGAACTCCGCGAACAGGCTGACGATGAACAGCGCCAGGAAGATCCAGAGCGACCAGAAGCCGCGCCGGTTGGCGCGGAAGGCGCGCAGGCGGCGGTGGGTGAGGGGCGTGATCGGGATACCGAACCAGCGCTCCTGCCGGAACGGGATCTGCGCCGGCGTGGCGTCGCGGGGCAGGACCGTGGCCGTATCGGGCGGGGCCATCGCGCTATACCCGTCGCGCTTCGAAATCGATGCGGGGGTCGACGATCGTGTAGGTCACGTCGCCGGCCAGGTTCAGCAGGAGGCCGAGCAGCGAGAAGAAGTACAGGGTCCCGAACATGATCGGATAGTCGCGGGTGAGCGCGGCCTCGAAGCCGAGCAGGCCGAGCCCGTCGAGCGAGAAGATCACCTCGATCAGCAGCGAGCCGGTGAACAGGACCGAGATGAACGCCGACGGGAAGCCGGCGATCACCAGGAGCATCGCGTTGCGGAACACGTGCCCGTAGAGGACCCGCCGCTCGGTCAGCCCCTTGGAGCGGGCGGTGATCACATATTGCTGCTGGATCTGATCGAGAAAGGAGTTCTTGGTCAGCATGGTCAGCGTCGCGAAGCCGCCCACCACCATCGACAGCACCGGCAGCGTGATGTGCCACAGATAGTCGAGCACCTTGCCGATCAGGCTGAGCTGCTCCCAGTCCGGTGAGGTCAGGCCGCGCAGCGGGAACCATTGCAGATAGCTGCCGCCGGCGAAGATCACCAGCAGGAACACCGCGAACAGGAAGCTCGGAATGGCATAGCCGACGACGACCGCGACGCTGGTCATCACATCGAAGCGGCTGCCGTCACGGACCGCCTTGGCGATGCCCAACGGAATGGAGATCAGGTAGACCAGCAGCGTGGTCCAGACGCCGAGTGAGATCGACACCGGCATCTTTTCGAGGACGAGGTCCACGACGCTGCGGTCGCGAAAGAAGCTCTCGCCGAAGTCGAACGTCAGATACTTCCCCATCATCAGGAGGAAGCGCTCGTGCATCGGCTTGTCGAAGCCGAACTGGCGTTCCAGCTCCTTGATGAATTCGGGGTCGAGGCCCTGTGCGCCGCGATAGGCGCCGCTGGCGCCCGTGCTGCCGCCGCCACCGCCCCCGGCGAAGTCGCCCCCCGCCTGGCTCACCCGTTCGGCCGCCTGGCCGCCGATCTGGGTGATCTGCGCGATCATCTGCTCGACCGGGCCGCCGGGTGCGGCCTGGATCACCACGAAATTGATGATCATGATCCCGAGCAGGGTCGGGATCATCAGCAGCAGGCGACGAACGATATAGGCGACCATCAGCGGCCGCTCCCGGGGCCCGGGCCTTCGGGGCCGCCCCTTGCGGCGATTCGATCGAACGACGATGCGGGGCGGCCGGGCACGATCCGGCCCCCGGACCGCTCACCCGTCTTTGCTCCCGGTCGTCCGGCTCCCGCGGAGGCCGTGGACCGTGCGGCATCGGGATGCGGCGGTCCCGCTCGGGATCGCACAATCCTTCCGGGCCCGGGATGCGCGCGCGGCGCGCCGTCCCGAGGCAGGAGGGTCCGGCCGGGGCATCGACCCGATGGTACGATGCGTGACTGCCGCAGGAGCCGATCCGGGCTCCACGCTTCAACGCCTTCGCGGCTCAGCCTCATGCCGTTCCTTTTCGCATGGCGCGACGGAAGACGAAATAGCCGCCGAGCAGCAGCGCCGCGAGCGCGGCGAACCAGGCCGTGCCGGACAGGCCGCGGCCGGTATCCTCGCCCGCTTCCCCCGCAACCTCCGGGTTCTCGGCGAGTTCCTGTGCGACCTGTGCCGCCCCGGTCGGCTCGAACCACCAGTAGCTGGTGCTGGTGCCGTTCGCCGGTATGGTCTCTGGAAAGCCGAACTTGTTCCAGTAGACGATGCGGTCGACCCGGCTGTGCCAGTTGGGAATGACGTAGTGGCTCCACAGCAGCACCCGGTCGAGTGCGCGGGTCGCGGCGATCAGGCTTTCCCGGTCCGGGGCGGCGATGATCCGGTCGATCAGCGCATCCACCACGGGGTCGCAGATTCCGGCATAGTTGCGGCTCCCCGGCGTCTCGGCGGCGCTGCAGCCCCAGAAGTCCCGCTGCTCGTTCCCGGGCGAGTTGCTCTGGCCCCAGACGCCGATGATCATGTCGAAATCGAAATTGCGCAGCCGCTCGATGTATTGCGACTGGTCGACGAGGCGGACCGAGACGTCGATCCCGAGCCGCTCCAGATTCCGCCGGAACGGTAGCACGATGCGCTCGAAGGCCGGGCTGACCAGCATGATCTCGAACGACATCGGCCGGCCGGTCTCGGCATGGACCAGCCTCATGTCGCGCACGACCCAGCCGGCCTCCTCCAGCAGGGCGAAGGCCCGGCGCAGGTTCTCGCGCGGCCACCCCTTACCGTCGGTGGAGGGTGGCCGGTACTCGGTCGTGAACACCTCTTCCGGCACGCGGCCGCGATAGGGTTCCAGGATCGCCAGCTCGGCGCCCTCGGGCAGGCCGGTCGATGCCAGATCGGAGTTGGAGAAATAGCTCCTGGTCCGGGTGTACTGGCCGAAGAACAGGTTCGCGTTGGTCCACTCGAAGTCGAAGGCGTAGGCGAGCGCCTGCCGAACCAGCCGGTCGTCGAACGGCGACCGGCGCGTGTTCATGACGAAGGCCTGCATGCCGGTCGGCCGTTCATTCGGGAATGCGCGCTTGCGGAGCAATCCGGCTTCGACCGCCGGCACGTTGTAGTCGAGCGCCCAGGCCTTCGCCTGGTTCTCGAGCCGGAAATCGATCAGCCCGGACTTCACGGCCTGCCGCAGCACGGTCTCGTCGCGGTAATAGTCGGTGCGGATCCGGTCGAAATTGTTCTGCCCGATATTGACCGGCAGGTCCTTGCCCCAATAGTCGACGACCCGTTCCTGCACGACGTAGCGGCCCGCCTCGAAATCGACGATGCGGTAAGGGCCGCTGCTCAGCGGCGGCTCCAGCGTCGTCCTGGTGAAGTCCCGGCCTTCCCAGTAATGCTTGGGCAGGATCGGGAGCTGGCCGGCGATCAGCGGCAGCTCGCGATTGTTTCCCTCCGCGAAGGTGAACCTCACCCGCCGCTCGCCGACCCGTTCGGCCTTGACGATGTCCTTGTAATAGAAGCGGTAGAAGGGGTGACCCTGGGTCTTGATGGTCTCCAGCGAGAAGATCACGTCGTCGACCGTGATCGGCCGGCCGTCGTGCCAGCGCGCCTCCGGCCGCAGCGTGAAGACGACCCACGAACGGTCCTCCGGAACCTCGACGCTCTCGGCGATCAGCCCGTATTCAGTGAAGGGCTCGTCGGCGCTGCTGGTCAGCAGCGTCTCGTTACCGGCGCCGGCGCCTGGCGTTCCCTTAGCAATGTAGGGGTTGAAGCTGTCGAAGCTGCCGACCGCGCCGAGCCGCAGTTCCCCGCCCTTCGGCGCGTTCGGGTTGACGTAGTCGAAATGCGTGAAATCCGGCCCGAATTTCGGCTCGCCGTACATGGCGATGGCGTGCCGGGGCTTGGGGGTGTCGGCCGGGACCGCATCCTGGGCCGCGGCCGGTGCGCCGAGCAGGGCGAGGACGGGCAGAAGCAGAAGGGCGGCGCGCAAGCGGGCTCCGGGCAGGGGAACGATCATGCCGGGATACTGGGATGCGCCGTCCGCTCCCGCAAGATCGCGCAGCGTCGATGAACGAGAATTGAGGAAGACCGTCCTCGGACGCCGACCGGTCAGCCGGCCAGCAGGGCTGCCGCGGCGTCGTGCAGCCGCGAATCCCCGGCCGCCAGGACACGACCGTCGCCGACGAGGCCGAGCGGCCGGCCGGCCCAGTCGGTCGCCCGCCCGCCGGCGCCCTCGATCACCGGCACCAGGGCGAGATAGTCGTAGGGCTTCATCTTCGCCTCGACCACCAGGTCGAGGAAGCCGCAGGCGAGCAGCCCGTAGGCATAGCAGTCGCCCCCGAAGTGGGTCCCGCGCACGGCGCCGCGCAGCCGGCCAAAGGCGGCGGCATCCGCCCCTTCGAACATGTCGGGCGTGGTCGCGTTGAGCATGGCCTCGTCCGGCGACGGACAGGGACGGGTGCGGACGGGGCGCCCGTTCAGCAGGGTCGGGCGGCCTGCCGCGCCGATCCACCGCTCGCCCAGTGCCGGCGCGTCGATGATGCCGAGAATCGGCGCGCCGTCGCGCAGCAGCGCCACCAGCGTCCCGAACAGCGGCTTTCCGGTAACGAATGCCTTGGTCCCGTCCAGCGGGTCCAGGACCCAGAGGAACTCCGCGTCGCCGCGCGTCTGCCCATGCTCCTCGCCGAGGATGCCGTGATCGGGATAGGTCGCTTCGATCAGCGACCGCATCGCCGTCTCGGAGTCGCGGTCGGCGCAGGTGACGGGGGAGGTATCCGCCTTGGTTTCGACCCGGAGCGCGGCGCTCCGGAACCAGCGGCGCAGAATCGGCCCGCTCGCCTCGACCAGCCGCTCCGCCAGAGCAATGAACGGAGCGGGGCAAGCGTCGGCCGCGGCCATGGCGCTACTGCTGCGACGTGGCCGGCTGCTGCGGGGCGGCAGGCGTGTCGCCGGAGGCGGGCGCACCCGTCTCGCCGGAGGATCCTTCGGTCGCCGGTGCCGCCGGGGCGATCTCCGTCGGCGTTCCCTCGGGCGACGGGCGCTCGGCCGCAGGCGCCGTCCCGGCATCCGCCGGGGCCGGCTCGGCCGGCTCCGCTGCAGGAGCGTCTTCGGCCGGTGCGGCGGGCTCGGAGGCAGGCGCTGCCGTTTCCTGGTCGGCCGCAGGTGCCGCCGATTCCTGCTGGGCTGCCGGTGCAGCGGACTCCGGCTGGGCCGCCGGTTGGCCCGCGGAGTCGGGCTGGGCCGCGGGGGATTCGGTCGCCGCCGGCTCGCCCTGGCCGGTCTCTCCGGCGGCGGGCTCCGCAGCCGCGTCGCCGCCCTCGCCGCCCTCCGTGCCCTCGCCACCCTCGGCCGCCTGCGTTACGGCCGCGATCTCCTCTGGGGTCGGCAGCGGCACCGGATCGTCGCTCAAGGTCCGCAGATAGGCGATGATGTTCGCACGATCCTCGACCTTGCTGAGCCCGGCGAAGCTCATCTTGGTGCCCGGCACGAAGGCCGACGGCTTCCAGAGGAACTGGTTGAGGTCCTCATAGGTCCACTCGCCCGGCATCGACGCCAGGGCCGCGGAGTAGGAGTAGGAATCGAGGTGCGCCTTGTCGGCGCCGACCACGCCGTACAGTGCCGGGCCGACCTTGTTGGCGCCGCCCTTCTCGAAGGTGTGGCAGGCGGTGCAACGCCGCGCGACCTTCTGACCTTCCTCGACGCTGGCTTCCGCGAGCAGCGGCAGCACCGGCTCCGCCGCCGCGGGCGGCGCCGCTTCGGGCGCGGGTCCTCCGCCGCCGGCGGGCGTGGCGATCACCGCCGCACCGTGACCGTGCGGTTCCGGCACGAGCACCTGCGCCATCTGTCCTGCAGCCATGGCGATGATGCCGGCCAGCAGCACCGCGCCCGCGATCTTGTTGAGCTCGAAACTGTTCATCCAATCCGCTCGTTCAAGCTGCCGCCGTACCAGGAGAAAGGCGGGCGCACATTAGACTGCCACCCCCACGGGTTCAACCACGGTGCAGGTCGGTCCGCGATGGAGCGACGAATAATATGGGCCACCCCCGGAGCCGCCATGCGGCGATCCGTCGCGCTGCACGGCTCAGGTGGCGGGCTCGTCCGCCGACGCGTCCCGCGGGTGGCGGCGGCGCGCGAGTAGCTGCGATGCCGCCGGCCACAGCAGGATCAGCGCCGTCGCTGCGAACAGCGCGACCGCGATGGGGTGTCCGACCAAGAATGCGGTGATGCTGCCGTCGGTCAGGATCAATCCCTGGCGCAGGCTCGCCTCGAAGGCGGTACCGAGCACCATGCCGATCACGATCGGCGCGGAGGGGAAGCCGTTCCAGCGCAGGAAGAACCCGACCACCCCGGCGACGAAGGCGACCACGAGGTCGAAGAGGTTGCCGCGTACGCCGTAGGCGCCGACCAGCGACAGCACCACGATCAGTGCCAGCAGCACCGGCTCCGGGATGCGCAGGATGCGCGTGAAGAGCGGAGCGGAGGCGAGGGCCATCGCGAACATGACCAGGTTGATGAACACGAGCGCGACGAACGCGGCGTAGACGACGTCCGGATTGTCCACGAACATCCGCACGCCAGGCTGCACGCCCTGAATGATCAGGGCGGACATCATCACCGCCGTCACCGCGTCGCCGGGAATGCCGAGCGCCAGCGTCGGCACCAGCGCGCCGCCCGTGACGGCGTTGTTCGAGGACTCGCTCGCGACGAGGCCCTCCGGTTCGCCCGTGCCGAGCTTGTCGCGAAACCGGCCCGTGCGCTTCGCCTCGGCATAGGCGATGAAGGAGGCGGTGGCGGCGCCGGTACCGGGTAGGACGCCGATCAGGGAGCCGATCACGCAGCTCTTCAGCAGGGTGCGCCAGCGCGCCACCCATTCGCGCAAAGGGGCGATTCGCATGCCGATGCGCCCCGCGATCAGCGGCGGTGCCGTGTGTCGCTCGCCGACGCGGCCGAACACTTCGGCCAGTGCGAACAGGCCCACCAGCACGGGGATCAGTTCGATCCCGGCGGACAACGGGAAATAGCCGAAGTCGAAGCGGATGTCCCCGGTCACCGGATCGGAGCCGACGGTCGCCAGGAACAGCCCGAGGATTCCCCCGAACAAGCCCTTCAGCATGCTGCCGCGGGAGACGCCGGCGATGCAGGTGAGGGCGAGGCAGATCAGGGCGAAGGTCTCGATCGGCCCGAAGCTGAGCGCGAAGGCCGCGAGCTGCGGGGCCGCCAGCACCAGCACCACGATCGAGAACAGGCCGCCGATCAGCGACGACATCGTCGCCCAGCCGAGGGCCAGATCGGCCTCGCCGCGCTTGGCCATAGGAAAGCCGTCGAGCACGGTCGCCGCGGATTGCGGCGTGCCCGGCGTGTTGATCAGGATCGCCGAGACCGAGCCGCCGTAGACCGAGGCGCAGTAGACCGCCAGCACCAGCACGACGGACGGGATGATGTCCATCGTGAACGTGAACGGCAGGATGACGGTGATCGCCACGACCGAGCCGAGTCCCGGCAAGGCGCCGATGATGATCCCGAAAGCGGTGCCGGCCAGCATCGCCAGGATCGCTGCCGGCGTCGCCAGCATCTCGAGGGCAGGGAGGACGTACTCCATTGCGGCGCGGTCAGATCCGGTCGAGCCAGGGCGAGAAGGGCAGGGTGATCTGCAGGACGAACACGAACAGGTACCAGACCAGTGTCGGGAACCCGACTGCGACCAGCAGCGTGACCCACGGGCGCCGGTAGCCCAGCGCCAGGCTCGCCGCCAGCACGAACGGGATGCTCGCGAACAGGAAGCCGACCTGCCCCATCAGCCAGACATAGGCACCGGTCAGGAGGACGATGCCGGACAGTCCGCCCCAGTTCTGCGGTTCGATCCGACCGCCGGCGCGGTCGCGCAGTGCACCCGCGATCAGGATCACCGCGACGAGCAGCCACGCCGACAGCAGCAGCCGCGGATAGAAGGCCGGGTCCGTTGCGATCCCCAGGCCCATCGTGTCGGCGTATTGCGGCCCTGTCGTCTCCCAGAACAGGACTCCGCCGATCGCCAGCAGGACGAGGCCGAAGACGAGATCGAGGGTGGCCCGGCGCACGGCGCGGGTTTCCGCAGGGTCGGGGGCCGGAGAGCTACTTCTTCTTGGCCAGCCCGGCCGCCGCGAGCACCTTGCCGTTCTTCTCGTACTCACTCTTGACGAAGCTGGTGAAGGCGGCCGTGTCGAGATAGGCGATCGGCGTCTGCTGCTTCTTCATGCCCTCGATCACCTTGGCGTCCGTCATCGCCTCACCGCAGGCGGCGCTCAGCGTCTGCACCGCCTCGTCCGGCGTTCCCGCGGGCGCGAACAGGCCGCCCCAGATCGAGTAAATCAGGTCGTAGCCGAACTCCCGCATCGTCGGCGTATCCGGGAACTCGGGCATCCGCTCCTCGGCATACACGGCCAGCGGGCGCAGATCGTATTTCGGGGCCAGATTGGCGACGTCGGCGAGGGCATCGACGGTCCCGCCGAGCAGCGCCTTGACCATCGCGGCGGAGCCGGGGAAGGGCACGTGCTTCATCTCGATGCCGGCCGCCTGTTCGAGCGCCGCCATGACGACATGCGGGATGCTGCCGGGCGCCACCGAGGCGTAAGTGACGCTGCGAGGTGCGCTCTTCGCCGCCTCGACCATCGCCTTCAGATCGGCATATTTGCCGTCCTTGGCCGCCATCATGACGACCGGCGAGTCGTAGACACGGCACACCGGGATGAGATCCTTCGGCGTGTCGTAGGGCAGTTCGCGCAGGTGCGGCTGGGTGGTGGTCGGCCCGATCGGCGCCAGGCCGATGGTGTAGCCGTCCGGCTTCGCCGCCGCGACCTCGGCCGTGCCGATGGTGCCGCCGCCGCCGCCGGCATTCTTGACCACGACGTCGACCCCGAGCGCCTTCGCGAGGGCAGGCTGGATCAGCCGCCCGATCAGGTCGGTGGCGCCGCCGGCGGGAAACACGACCACCATCGTCACCGGGCGCTCCGGATAGGCGGCGAAGGCTGTCGCCGGCGTGGCGACGATGGCGGCTAAGGCGATGGACCGGAGCTTGGCGAGCAGGCGCACGGCGGTGTCCCTCCTGAAGGTTTCTTTTCTGGCGCTTCGTTGGCGGCGCAGCGTCTCACCGCTCGCGGAGCACGTCAACCCGCCGCGCTCGCTTCCTCCGGGACCCGGCCTCTGCTAGAGGGCAGGCGGATTGCCGTGCAACCGGAGCGCGCCGCGATGGGACCGCCCAGCCAACCGATCGTCGTCATCCCCGCCCGCCTTGCCTCGGTCCGCCTCCCGGACAAGCCTCTGGCCGACATTCACGGCCGGCCGATGATCGTGCATGTCTGGGAGCGTGCGATGGAGGCGGGTATCGGGCCGGTCCTGGTCGCCTGCGCCGATCGCGCGATCGTCGACGCCGTCGATGCGGCCGGAGGCACCGCGATCCTGACGGATCCGGGGCTCCCGTCCGGTTCGGACCGCGTGCATATGGCGCTGGAGCGGTTCGACCCGGAGGGGCGCTATGACGCTGTGGTCAACCTCCAGGGCGATCTGCCGACCATCGCGCCGGCGGCAATCCGCGCCGCGCTGGCCCCGCTGGCCGATCCCGCGGTCGATATCGCGACCCTGGCGGCGGCGATCGCGCGGCCGGAGGAGCGCCGCGACCCCAATGTCGTCAAGGCGGTGATCGCCGGCCTGCGCGGCACGCCCCCCGTCGGCCGGGCCCTCTATTTCAGCCGGGCGACGGTGCCGACTGGCGACGGGCCGCTCTACCACCATATCGGCCTCTACGCCTTTCGACGCGCGGCGCTCCGCCGCTTCGTGGCGCTGCCGCCGAGCCCGTTGGAGCAACGCGAGCGGCTCGAGCAGCTCCGTGCGCTGGAAGCGGGGATGCGGATCGAGGTGGCGGTCGTCGACACGGTGCCGCTCGGTGTCGACACGCCCGGCGACCTCGCCCGGGCACGCGAAATGCTGCGGCCTGGATAGAGCGCAAGGCCGGCCTTCAGATTCGTGTCCTTCTTGTTGTAGGAAGAGCCTGCGGGCGCAGCGCCCGCGCACCGCCGAGGTAGCCCTTTCGCATGACCGTCGCCGACCCCGCCGCCACGATCGCCTTCCAGGGCGAGCCCGGCGCCTATTCCGAACTCGCCTGCCGGGCCGCCTACCCGGACATGGCGACGCTGCCCTGCGCCTCCTTCGAGGAGGCGTTCGCCGCGGTGGAGACCGGACGCGCCGCGCGCGCCATGATCCCGATCGAGAACACGCTCGCCGGCCGCGTCGCGGACATCCACCAGCTCCTGCCCGAGACCGGGCTCCACATCGTTGCCGAGCACTTCCAGCGGGTCCGGCACCAGCTCCTGGCCTCGCCCGGCGCCTCGCTCGCGACCGTGCGGCGCGTCCACAGCCATGTGCAGGCGCTGACGCAGTGCCGCCGCGTCATCCGCGAGCTCGGCCTGCAGCCGGTGACCTTCCCGGACACCGCGGGCGCCGCCGCCTACGTCGCCCGCCTGGGCGACCCCGCCGAAGCGGCGATCGCTTCTGCGCTTGCCGCCGAGATCTACGGCCTGCAGGTCCTGCGCGCCGATGTCGAGGACGCGCCGCACAACACCACCCGTTTCATCGTGCTGGCGCGTGAGCCGCGTGTCCCGGACCCGCATGACGGGCCGGTTGTCACGACCTTCGTGTTCCGGGTGCGCAATGTGCCCGCCGCGCTTTACAAGGCGCTCGGCGGCTTCGCCACCAACGGCGTCAACATGACGAAGCTGGAGAGCTACATGCTCGACGGCGAGTTCGCCGCGACCCAGTTCTACGCCGACGTCGAGGGCCATCCGGAGCACCAGTCCCTGCGGCTCGCCCTCGAGGAGCTCGACTTCTTCTCCCGCGAGGTCCGCATCCTCGGCGTCTATCCGGCGCACCCGTTCCGCGCCCGGGCCTGACCGCGCCCGGCGCCCGCCTTGCTGCTGCGGCGGGCTTAAGCCCCGCTTTACCGATCATCGCTAGCGTCGCCCGTGCCGGTTGCGGCGGGCCGATATCGGCCATTCTCGAACCCGGAACCCGGTCGGCCAGGGGCGGAGCCGTCGAAACCGCCTGAGGTTCGCCCGATAACAAAGACAGGCAGCAGCGATGACGAGCCATCCGAACGAAAACCCAGTCGATGCTCCAGTAATCGGGGAGGGCGACGACGGCGCTCCCGCCGAAGGTGCCGCCGAGCGGGCACGTTTCGGCATCCGCGCCCGGCTGATGCTCGCTTTCGCCGCCGTCGCCGCAACCACGCTGGTCGCCTCGGGGGTCGGTTGGATCTCCTACGGCCGCATCGAGCAGACCCTGTCGCGGGTCGCCGACGACAGTCTGCCCTCGATCGCCGCGTCGCTGCAGCTTGCCGAGAAGAGCACGGCGATCGTCGGCGCCGCGCCGCGCATTCTGGCGACGCGCGACCACGACGCGCGCGACGCCGCCACCCTGGCGGTGCAGAACGGTATCGAGGACGCGAAGGGCCACCTCGCCGCGCTGGCCGCGACCGGCGCCGACCCGGCGGTCGTCGACCGCATCCGTGGTCATATCGACGAGATCGCCGCGGTCGTCGGGCAGTTGACCGCGGCCCATGCGGGCCGGATCGAGGCCGCCCGGAGGCTGGCGGATCAGGCGACCGCGGCCGCCCAGATCCATGGGCAGTACCGCAGCGCGCTCGGCTCGATCTCCGAGGACACGTTCTACAACATCACGATGGACCTCGGCACGCCGATCAGCGAAACCTCGGGGGAGGGGGTCGAGACGGTCAATGAGGAGGCGCGCGAGGCGGTCACGCGCGTCGTCGAGCAGCACCTGCCGCTCTACCAGGCAGTGTTCGAGCTCCGGGCCGAGTCGGACGGGCTGAAGAAGCTTCTGGATGACGCCCGCGTCACCGAAGATCTGGCCGATCTGGGCCGGCTGGAGCGCGCGTTTGATACCGGAGGAAAGTCGATCTCCAACAGCATGAGCCTGTTCGCCGACGCCGAAGGCATGGACCGGGTGCGCCAGGCCGGCGAACGGCTGCTTGCCTACGGCACCGGGCCGGAGAGCGTGTTCGCGCTGCGCGCGGCCGAGCTGCAGGCGCTCGCGCAGGCCGAGAGTCTCGCCGAGCAGACCCGGGCGCCGGCGGCCGCGCTCGAGCAGGAGGTCAAGGCGCTGGTCGATGCGGCGCGGGCCGGTGCGGAGGCCGCGTCGGCGGACAGCGAAGCGGCGATCACCAGCGGCAAGCTCTGGCTCCTGGCGCTGGCTGCCGCCTCGGTGCTGGCCGCGGCGCTGATCGGCTGGTTCTATGTCCGGCGTAACCTGATCGCCCGTCTCGCGGCGCTGGGCGATGCTATGCGGGCGATCGCCGGCGGTGACCTCCAGGCCGAGATTCCGAGCGGCGGTCGCGACGAGATCGCCGAGATGGCCGCGGCGCTGGTCGTGTTCCGCGACACCGCGGCCGAGGTCGAGAGCGCCAATGCGCGCGCCGCCGCGGAGCGCGAGGCCGCGGCCGTCGCCCGCCGTGAGGAGCTGCACCGCCTCGCCGCCGAGTTCGAGGAGACAGTCAAACACGTCGTCGATGCGGTCTCGGCCGCGGCGCGCAGCATGCGCGGCACGGCGGAAGGACTGGTCGACCTCGCCCGTCAGACCACGGACCAGGCCAATGCCGTGGTTGCGGCTTCAGAAAACGCCTCCGGCAATGTCGGCACGGTGGCGTCGGCCGCCGAGGAGCTGTCGCACTCGGTCGAGGAGATCGGCCAGCAGGTGGCCCACTCGGCGCGCATCGCCCGGCAGGCGGTGGAGCAGGCCGGCCGCACCAACGGCTCAGTGCGGAGCCTGCAGGAGGCGGCGCAGAAGATCGGAGAGATCGGCGATTTCATCAGCGGCATCGCCGGCCCGACCAATCTGCTGGCCCTCAACGCGACCAACGAGGCGGCGCGCGCCGGCGAAGCGGGCAAGGGCTTCGCCGTGGTTGCAAGCGAGGTGAAGAGCCTCGCCAACCAGACCGCCAAGGCGACCGAGCAGATCGCGGCGCAGATCGCCGCGATTCAGAGCGCGACAGGCGATACCGTCGGCGCGATCGATACGATCGGCAAGACGATCGCCGAGATCGACGAGATCGCCGCCGCCATCGCCGCCGCCGTCGAGGAGCAGGGGGCCGCGACACAGGAGATCGCCCGCAACACCCAGCAGGCGGCGGTCGGCACCCAGGAGGTGTCGTCGCACATCGTCGGCGTGACCGGGGCGACCGAGCGCACCGGTGCTGCGGCCGGGGGCGTGCTGGAGGCGGCCGGCGGTCTCGCTGCCGAGTGCGACAAGCTACAGGCCGCCGTCACCGGTTTCCTGGCCCAGGTCCGCGCGGCCTGACGTCCGCCGGCTGATCGGAGGAGGGGCGCGGCCCGCGGGCCGCGCCCCTGTTCGTCCGCGGACAGCCGGCCGGTCGCTATTTCGCGCGGTCTGCCGTGCGCTCCACGGCGCGGCCGCCCGACTGCATGTCCTCGCCGACGCCTTCGACCGTGTTGCAGGCCGGCAGGGCCGCAAGCGGCAGCAGGAGGCCCATCAGGAGAACGAAACTGATTCGACGCATTCGGTCGACTCCTTCACAATCATCGACCGGCCGCGATGTGCGGCCGGGCGGCACACCGGTGCCCTGCCCCTAACACGCAGCCCCCGGTGCGGTTCCGGCGCACTGTCCCGCTGCGATCACATCGTCGCGAATTCGTCCCGAAAACGTCGCCGATCTACCATTTGCAAAGGCCGGCGCGGCGGCAGCGCGGTATGGCTCGGTCGTCGCCGGCGGGGCGGCGAGCGGAGTGCGGGCGGCCATGACAGAGAATCGGCATCGGCACGCCGGTGAGGCGGCGCTCGGGGTTCTGGAATCGTTGCTGATCCATCTTGCGGAGACGGGGGTGCTGGGCGATGCCGACCATGACATGATCCTGGAGGCGGTTCTGGAGACGCATCGGAGTGCCTTCGAGGCGGACGGCGACCCCCGGCACACCGCCATCATCGCCCTGATCAGGAGCCTGCAGGCAGGGACGACCGGCATCGCGGCCCGCCCCCGTCGGAGCGATGCGGCCGTGTAGCGTCGGCGGGCCGATGCGGGGCGTGCGCACTGCCGACGATCGCACGCCGGCGGTGCGCCGTTCCGTCGCGCCCGTCGTGCTGTCGGACCGGCAGTCGCCGCCTTAGGATGAGGTCGGCCGGTATCGCGGCGGGCGGGGCGCCGGCGGAACGCGCCGCCCAGGGCGGAAGCCGCTCGGGTGATCTTACGGATACGAACGGGCGATCTCGGCGATCGCAGCCGGACCGAACAGGGAGCCGCAATGACGATGGACGATTACGGGAACGGGGTTGCGTCTTCGAAGCGGGTCCGGCCAGGACCGGTGATCGCGGCCGAGCGATGCTCCAGCCTCGTTTCGATCTCGGCGGACTTCCACCGGGATTTCGCCGAACTCTGCCCGAGATGCCGGGGGGAAGACGGGCCGTGCCTGGCCGAGCGGCTGAATGCGCTCGCGCGCGCCCCGGCGTCGGTACGGCGCTGCGGTGTTCAGCGATCCCTTCGGACGGCCTGAGCGCCGGCCGCGTTCACCGCAGCGGCACCGCCCTCCGCGGCGAGCAGCGTGCGGAGCAGGGTCCGGACCTCCGCCATCACGGTCTCCGGTGACAGATCGGTTCGGCGTGTGATCTCGCGAAGCGGCAGCCCGGCCGTGAGGAGCCGGAGCGTGAGTGTCTGTCGGGGCGTCAGCATTCGAGCCACCTATCGCGGATCCGGGTCGAGACGATCCGCCACGGAACGATGAACGCGCGCAGGTGGCTCCTGTTCCGGCGGACGCCGGCCCGATTCGGCCGATCGACGAGCGCGCGGCCGGTTCGGCTGCCTCCGCACCCCCATGATGCGGGCCGGATACTCGCCCCGCTCGACGGGGGCCCGGGCGTGCGCCGGGGCGAAACCGGCCCACGGGGCGAGAACGTCGGCTCCCGGGGCCGGTGGCCAGAGGGCGTCAATAGTACCCGCGGTGATGGCGCCGGCCGCGGCGATGGTAATGGTCGTGATCGTACCGGCCGCGACGATAGTGGCGGTCGTCATGCCGGTCCGGGGCGGTCGCGGCGCCCAGGACGGCCCCGCCCAGCGCGCCGATCGCCGCGCCGCTCAGCGCCCGTTCTTCGGTGGTGTAGCCGCAGCCCGACAGACTCAGCAGGGCGACGCCGCACAGAGCCAGAAGTCCACGCATTTCATCCTCCTCCCGTTTCGGGGCGATCGGGACGGTGCCGGCCGGACGAGGACGTCCGCAGTCCGGCACGTTCTCGAGGAGGCTAGGTTCCGCGACCTGAACAGAGCCTGACCGCAGCCTCGGGCGCGTTTTGCCTTTTTTCCTAGAATATGCGAGTATCCGCAGGCTCGGCCCGTATCCGAGGGACCCGTCGGATCTTCCGGTTCCTTTTCGCTCCGGCGCCGGGCAGGCCGCCGTCGACGGCGGCGGCCGGGATCGGGTTACGGATCTCGACCCGTGCCGACGCTTCTCGCGTTTCCGCAGGGCGCGTGCGAGACGCCGTTGCACGTATTCCGCACTTTCGCGGCCGACCGTTGCAGATCTGCCGCGCTTCCGCGCCCTGTCCTGGGGAAAACCCCGGCCGGGGGCGTATCCTTGTTGCAGTTGTGCCGCAGATCGGGTTCCTTTGGCCCTCGCACCACCCCCTCCGCAGCAGACGGCGATGCTCAACAATCGGCTCGACTATTTCCGGCTTTATCCCTTCCAGCGCCTCAGCCAGATGCTCGACGGCATCACTCCGCCCGAGGGGCTGCGGGAGCTCAACATGGCCATGGGCGAGCCGCAGCATCCTGCGCCGCCGATGGTCCAGCGGATCGTCGCCGAGCAGGCGGCGCTCTGGGGCAAGTACCCGCCGATGAAGGGCACGCCGGAGTTCCGGACCGCGGCCGCCGGCTGGCTGACCCGGCGCTACCGGCTGCCGGCGGGGATGATCGATCCCGAGCGGCACGTCCTGCCCATCTCCGGGTCGCGCGAAGCGCTGTTCCTGATCGGCCTCGCCGTCATACCGGAGACGAAGCGCGGCAAGCGGCCGGTCGTGCTGATTCCTGACCCGTTCTATCAGGTCTATGTCGGCGCCGGCATCTTTGCCGGGGCCGAGCCCTGGTACCTGCCGGCTACCCGCGAGACCGGGTTTCTGCCGGACTTTTCGCAGGTACCGGAGGAGATCCTCGACCGCACGGCGCTGGCCTTCCTCTGCTCGCCGGCCAACCCGCAGGGCGCGGCGGCCAGCGTGGACTATATGAAGGACCTGATCGGGCTCGCCCGCCGGCACGATTTCGTGGTCGCGTTCGACGAGTGCTACACGGAGCTCTACTACACCCCGGAGCCGGTCCCCGGCGGTCTTCAGGCCTGCGCCGCGATGGGCGGCGACATGGCCAATGTCGTCACCTTCCATTCGCTGTCGAAGCGATCGAGCGTACCCGGTCTGCGCTCCGGCTTCGTTGCCGGCGGTGCCGACCTGATCGACGGTTTCTGGCGGCTGCGGCTCTACGGAGGCGCGGCGCCGCCGCTGCCGCTGCTGGCGGCCGCCACGGCGCTCTGGTCGGACGATGCGCATGTGGAGGAGAACCGCCGCCTCTACGCCCGGAAATACGAGATCGCACAGCGCATCCTCGGCAACCGGTTCGGGTTCTACCGGCCGGACGGCGGCTTCTATCTCTGGCTCGAGGTCGGCGACGGTGAGGCCGCCGCCCGCCGCCTGTGGGCGGAGGCCGCGATCAAGGTTCAGCCGGGCGCCTATTTCGCCCACGACTATCCCGACGGCCGCAATGTCGGCCACGAGTATATCCGCGTTGCCCTCGTGCATGACCCGGAGACGGTCGAGGAGGGTCTGGAGCGGATGAGCCGCGTTCTTTGAGAGGGAATGGCCGGACGACCATGGCCCGCGTATCGAGTTCCACCGCCGGCAGGCTTCATGTTCTGCCCCCGAGCTTCGCCGCGTTCCTCCGCCGCCGCGCCGTCGAGGGCGCCGGCCTGTTGCTCATGGCCGCCGGCTTTGCGCTGCTCCTGACGCTGGTCACCTATTCGCCCGACGATCCCTCGCCGAACTACGCGGCCGACGGCCCGGTGCAGAACCTGCTGGGCGTGCCGGGCGCCTATGCGGCCGACGTGCTCCTCCGGACCCTCGGCCTCGCCGGTGCCGGGCTCGCCGCCCTGATCGGCACGTGGGGCTGGCGGGTGGCGACGCACCGGGGCATCCCGGCCATCGGCACCCGGCTCACGCTGGTGCCGATCGGCATTCTGCTGCTGGCGGCGGCCTGCGCCAATCTGCCCACGCCGGAGATCTGGCCGTTGTCCCGGTCCGGACTCGGCGGGTTTCTCGGCCAGCTCCTGCTGCAGCGCCTCGTTTTGCTGCCGCAGCTCTTCGGCCTCACCGTAGACGACAATGCGGTAGCGCTGGTCGGTGCGGCGCTGGCGATCGTCATTCTCGTCTACGCGCTGGGCGCCCGGTTCCGGGACTGGCAGGTGGCCGGCCTGCTGCTGGCCCGGACGGCGCGTGCCGTGGTCCGCGGCGCCGTTCGAGTGATCTCCGCCGGCCGCGGCCTGCGGCTGCCGCGCCGGACCCGCCCGGCGCCGGCCGCCGCGGGCCCGGCCGCCAGGCGGCGGGCCGAGCCGCGGGTGGCCGGTCGCGACCGGCGGGGCGCGGCGCCCGAAGCGGAGGAGGCGAACGCCGCGGCGACCGCCTCGACGGCCCGGGTCGAGCGCCCGGCGCCGTCGGAGCCCCGAGCGAAGCGGCCCGCGGCCAAGACGGTCGCGCCGCGCCTGCCGACCGGCGCGGAGGACGGCTACGTCCTGCCCCCGCTCGATCTCCTGGATCTGCCGCCGGACGCCGGCAAGGGCCCGGTGATCGACGATGCGGCACTCCAGGAGAATGCCCGCAAGCTGGAATCGGTGCTCGACGATTTCGGCGTGCGCGGCGAAATCGTGAAGGTCCGCCCCGGCCCGGTGGTGACGCTCTACGAGCTGGAGCCGGCGCCCGGCACGAAGGCCTCGCGGGTGATCGGCCTCGCCGACGACATCGCCCGCTACATGAGCGCGGTCTCCGTCCGCGTCGCGGTGGTTCCGGGGCGCAATGTGATCGGCATCGA
Organism: uncultured Alphaproteobacteria bacterium; assembly: GCA_964625225.1. Taxonomy (GTDB): domain Bacteria; phylum Pseudomonadota; class Alphaproteobacteria; order JAJUGE01; family JAJUGE01; genus CAZVAR01. The sequence goes on from CAZVAR010000067.1 coordinate 19,017, forward strand.
GCTGCCCAACACCCGGCGCGAGATGGTTTATCTGCGCGAGCTCCTCGCCAGCAACGCCTATCAGGGCGTGGCCGGCGGCCTGCCGCTGGTGCTCGGCAAGGACATCGGCGGCGGCCCGGTCGTGGCCAGCCTGGAACGGATGCCGCATCTGCTGATCGCCGGCACCACCGGCTCGGGCAAGTCGGTCGCCATCAACACGATGATCCTATCGCTGCTCTACCGGCTGACGCCGGAGCAGTGCCGCTTCATCATGATCGACCCGAAGATGCTGGAGCTGTCGGTCTACGACGACATCCCGCACCTGCTGGCGCCGGTGGTGACCGATCCCCGCAAGGCGGTTGTTGCCCTGAAATGGGTGGTGCGGGAGATGGAGAACCGCTACCGCGCCAT
>CAZVAR010000067.1:19416-19624 GCA_964625225.1 uncultured Alphaproteobacteria bacterium
ATGTCCACGGTCGGCGTGCGCAACATCGCCGGCTACAATGCCCGCCTGGAGGAGGCGCGCGCGAAGGGCGAGATCCTGAGCCGCCGCGTGCAGACCGGCTTCGATCCCGATACCGGCAAGCCCGTGTTCGAGGAGCAGACCCTCGACATGGCGCCGCTGCCTTTCATCGTCGTCGTTGTCGACGAAATGGCCGATCTGATGCTGGTCG
>CAZVAR010000068.1:0-19562 GCA_964625225.1 uncultured Alphaproteobacteria bacterium
GTAGCCGAGCCCGAGGCGCTCCATCACGCCCGGCCGGAAGTTCTCGACGACGACGTCCGACTTCTCGACGAGCTTCTTGACGATCGCGACCGCTTCGGGTCGGCGCAGATCGAGGACGATGCTTCGCTTGCTGCGGTTGAGCGCAATGAAGTAGTGGCTGAGCTCCCTGAGGAACGGGGGAAAGTGGCGGGTGTCGTCACCCTTCCCGGGTGCCTCGATCTTGATGATGTCTGCCCCGAGGTCACCCAGCAATTGCGTCGCGAAGGGGCCGGCCAGGACCCGGGTGAAGTCGAGAACGCGGATATTCCGAAGAGGGCCTTTCCAGTCGGACATCATCTGGCCTCATGGTGTTGGTGCTGCGAAATCGAGCGATCGGCGGAGCGCCGGAGGAAGACCCGGTCGTCCGGATGCGCCACGGCAATCAGACGTTCCACGCGCTCCTCCAAGCCGGCGCCGGTCAGCGACGCGATCCCGTGTTCGGTGACGACGTAGTCGACCATGGTCCGCGACACGGTCACGGTACCGCCGTCGAGCATCGGAACGATGGTCGGGCAACCTTCGCGCGTGCGCGCGCGCAGCGCGAAGATGCTGCGGCCGCCGGGCGACCGCTGCGCGCCCTCGACGAAATCGAGCACGCCCCCGACGCCGCCGACGAGCCGGCCCCCTATGCTCTCCGAATTGATCTGGCCGGTGAGGTCGACCTGGAGCGCGAAGTTCACCGCGACGAAGTTGGCGAGCGTCCCGATCACGGCCGGGTCATGCGTGTGCGCGATCGGATGCAGGGCCAGGCGCGGATTCCGGTCTGCGAAACGATAGAGACGGCCGGAGCCGAACAGCACGCCGGCGACGGTCTGCCCGGTATCGATTTCCTTGCGCCGGTTGGTGACCACCCCGGCCTCGACGAGGTCGACCACGGCATCCGTCAGCATTCCCGTATGGACGCCGAGATCGCGATGCCGCCGAAGCGCACGCCATACCGCCTCGCCGAGCGACCCGATCCCGATCTCGAGCGCGTCGCCGTCACGGATGAGCGAGGCGACGTTCCGCGCGATCTGCTCGTCGACGGCGCCGGAGGCGCCCATATTCGCTTCGAGCGGCGGCTCGTCCGCCTCGAAACGCGCCGTGACCCTTGCCTCGAAAGCGTCGCGAGCGACGAGGGCCGGGCCGAGCGTCCGCGGCATCGCGGCATTGACCTGCACCACCACCGAGCGCGCCGAGCGCATCATGACAGCCCCGTAATCGGCCGCGACACCGAACGAAATCGCGCCGTCGATGCACGGCCCGACATTGAGCAGAACGGTGTCGATCCGGAGATGCCCCTCCTCGATCAGCCTCGGCAACGCCGACCATCGCAGGGGGACGATCCGCAAGCGGTTGGCCCTGGCCGCTCGGCCAAGGCCGCCGAAGGCGGCGATACCCGTAAACTGCCAGCCGGGATGTCGCGCGACCACCTGCTCGACGGTATCGGAGAACGGGACCCCGCAGAATATCCGCAGCGCGCGCGGCGCGGCAGCGTCGTTCAGGAGCATGGCGGTGAGCTTGCGGGGCTCGGCCGTCCCATGACTCCAGGCCACCGTGTCGCCCTCTCGAGCCATCGCGCTCATGACCGGCGCCTGCGCGGGTCTCGTTCCGCCGTTAGCTCTGCCTTCGAGGAAGCACGACGGTTGCCGATCCGAGGACGGTCTTCTGGCCCCTCTGATTCTCACCCCAGACCATGCAATCGATCAGAGACTCCCCGTCTTCGATCCGCTTGCCGACGACCTCGCCCCGGCACCAGGTGGTATCGCCGACCATGTTGTGCCCCCGGATCTGCACGTTGAGCCGCCTGACGAAGCCGGCATCACCCACCCAGTCGGTCAGCATGTGCGACATCCAGGCTACACGCTCCGGGCCGAAGTCGTAGGCTCCGGGCACCCCGACCTCGCGCGCGAAGTCGTTGTCCCAGTGCACGCGAACCGGCGGCTCGGGAACCCCCATCGCGTTCGGGATCGCGAGCTTGGGATGGCGGTCATAATATTTGAAGGCGATACGGTGATTACGCACCGCATATGCGCCCCAGGCCTGCATGAACGCGACGGCCGCCGTCACGGTATAGGGCCCCTTCACGACGGGCGCGATCGGATCGCCGGTCGCAACATCGTCCCAGTAGCGGGGCTCGGCGCCGCGCCGCTCTTCCCGGCGGTACTGTTCGGCGATTTCCTCGATTTCCTGCCTCGAGTAGACGTGGGGCTTTTCGATCTCGCGATATTTACTGCCTTCCTTGCGCGCCGTATCGCGCTCGGTGCGAAAGCACCAGGAGTCGGCTTTGGCCAAGAGAGCGCCGGTCTGGTCGAAAAACTCGGTCGTGTAGATCTGCTGGATCGCCCGGCCGGCAAATCGAGTCCGGTGCTCGACCAGATCCTTGAGAACGGAGCGGGTCCTGACGCGCATCCCCTCTTCGAGGCGGCGATACCATTCCCAGTCCGTACCGGAATACATCGCGTGGACGCCCGGCAACCCTTCGACCGCGCCGCTCACCACATTGTCCATCGAGAACAGGAGCGCGGGGGGCGCTTGCAGGCGCTCGAACCCGGCCTTCGTACAATATTCGCGGTCTAGCCAAAGAGGGTTGTCGTCGCCGATGGCATAGGCGAACAGCCGCGCTGCATCCGCGTTGATCTCCGTAAAATTGGGCATTGCCTTACGGAGTACCTCTACTCCAATCCGGCTCCTGAGTTCCTGCAGTGCACTCTCGTCGATCCGGGGGTGTGTCGTCACGTCACTCTCCTCCTACAAGAAGGTTCTCACGGCTCTCGCCGCCCCGGCTGCGGCTCGACCCGGTTGCCGGTCGGTCCGGCGGCGGCGCCGGATCGGATCAGCTGCTCGATCTCCGCGTCGCCGAGCCCCAGCTCGGTGAGCACTTCGACCGTATGCTCGCCGACCTCCGGAGCGGCATTTCGCAGGCGGCCTCCGGGCACGCCGTCGACGAGCACGGGGAACGGAATGTGGCGCTCGCCGCAAATCGACTGCACCACGCCCCGCGCCCGGATCTGCGGGGAGTCCGCAGCCTCGCGCGGCGTAAAGGCCAGTTGCACCGGAACGTCATGCTTCGCGAGAAGGGCGATCCATTCGTCTGCAGTCTTGCGGCGGATGGTTTCGTGCATCAGCTTCGAAAGCTCGTCGCCGTGCTCACGCCGCTGCGGTTCGGTATCGAAACGCGGATCGTCGAGCGCCGGGTTCTCGCCCCGCAGCGCCTTGCGGAAGTTCTGCCAGAAATGCTCCTCGACCATTCCCAGGGCGATCGCACGCCCGTCGGCAGTCTCGAACAGGTCGTTGATCGGGAAGAGGTGCAGCCGCCCCGGTTCATCGACGTCCAAGCCGCGGCGCACTGAGGTGAAGGCGAGCGCCGCGTCGGTCAGCGAGATATCGAGGTAGCAGCCTCGGCCGGTCCGGTCGCGCCTGCGCAGCGCGCCGAGGATGGAGATGGCGGCGAAGCAACTGGCGGTGACGTCGGCCACGGGAAGCCCGGAGCGCCGCGGCTTGCGTTCGAGCCAGTGCCCCGGAAGAGACATTGCGCCGCCGGCCGCTAAATAGTTGAGATCGTGCCCCGGAACGTCTCGCCACGGACCGGTCTGGCCGTAGCCGGAAAGCGAGCAATAGACGATTCTCGGGTTGATCGCCTTGAGTTCGTCGTACGACACGCCGAGTCGGTCCACGACGCCGGGACGGAAGCCCTCGACCACGACATCCGCCCATTCGGCAAGGGCGCGGACCACCCTGGCCGAGTCCGGATGCTTGAGGTCCAACGCAATGCTGCGTTTGTTCCGGTTGGCCATCCGGAACATTTCCATCGGCATGTAGCGAGCGGCATCGCCGCTCGGCCCCTCGACCTTGATCACGTCGGCTCCAAGGTCGGCGAGGAGCTGCGTTGCGAATGGCCCCGGCAGCAGAGGGGTCAAATCGAAGACGCGCACATCGTCGAGTGCCGGCCACCCCTCTGAGCGCAGTGCGTCATCCATGATCCACCCTCTCGCCAGCCACCGACCGATCTAACTTACCGACCGGTAAGTTTACAAACTTATCGGTTGATTGAATCACCGGGCAGGGATACCGTGTCAACAAGAAACAGAGCAGGGGGCCCGCCTTAGGGATAAATCCCCTATAGCAGGGCCAGATAAGGGTGTGCGGGTCCAACGAAGCCCTGCCGCAGGGCCGCAAGCCGCAATTGCTCGGGAGGGCGTATGGGTTGTGCTCAGGATGATGCCGATACAAAGTGCTCGCGCGTGCTGGCCTTCGTGGAGGACGGCCTGAACGGGATCGCCTGCGCCTGTCTCGCGGTCATGGTGGCGGTCATCACCGTCGATTCGCTCGGCCGTGCCTTCTTTCACGCGCCCCTGCAGATCCAGTTCGAGTTGACCGAGCTTTACCTCATGCCGGCGGTTGCAGTGCTGTCGCTCAGTCGCGCCTACCGCAAGGGGGCGCATTTGTCGCTCGAACTCTTCCCGGAACGCTGCCTGGGTCGCGCTCGCGTCCCGATCCGCCTCGCTATGTTGTCACTGGCGTTCGCGTTCTGCGCCCTGATCACCTGGAAATCGAGTGAATACGCCCTGATGGCCTGGGTCCGTAACGACATCTATCTGGGCGTCGTCGACTGGCCCTTGTCCCTCGCCTACGCAAGTGCGCCGATCGGCTTCGGCGTCCTGACGCTCAGAATCCTGAACGACGTGTCGCGTATCGTCGGGTCAGTGAAAAACCGTGCAACAAGTCGAATGGAGGAAGCACATGAACTCAATTAGGGCTTTCCGGAAGGTCGTCGCTTCCGGCGTGCTAGCAAGCGCCCTGGCGTTTCCGAGTCTGTCATCGGCACAGACGATCGAGCTGAAGGCCGGCGACTTTCAATCGACTCAGCACGTGCTGTCGAAGGACGGCATCGCCCATTGGATGCGCGCGGTCGAACAGAAGACCGACGGCAAGGTCAAGTTCACGCATTTCCCGTCGGAACAGGCCGCCAAGGCAAAGGGCCTGCTCGACGCGGTCAAGAGCGGTGCTCTCGACATCGCATTCATGGGGCCGACCTACAATACGGACCGGCTTCCCTTGTACTCCGTCGTGGGCCTGCCGGGGACCTACGAAAGCGCCGCCAAGGGATCCCCGGTCCTGCACTCCATGACGAAGTCGGGGCCGCTTCACGAGGAGTTCCTGAAAGAGGGGATCTACCCGATCTTCAGCGTGGTCCTTCCCCCATACCAGATCCTTCTGAAGGACAAGAAGATCAACAGCCTGAAGGACTTCGCCGGGCTCAAGATCCGGACAGGCGGTACGACGCAGGCCCTGACGGCACGGGCGCTCGGCGCGACCGGCATCAATCTTGCCGGCCCGGAAGTGTACACGGCCCTGGAACGGGGCACCGTGGACGGCATCGTTTTCCCGCTGTCATCGGTGCCCGGCTACAATCTTCAGGAAGTGGTCAAATCTATTTCTACGAACGGATCCTTCGGCGGCTACGGGATGACCCTGATCGCCAATCGGGGCACCTTCGAAAAGCTGCCTGAGGACGTACGGACGGCAATGCTGGAAGCCGGCGAGGAAACCGTCACCCATTTGGCGAACGCCCAAGACGGTTCGATCGACGAGTTGAAGGTCCAGTGGAAGGCCGCGGGGATCAACCTGTTCGCCTTCATGGCCAGCGTGAAGGAGGATTGGGTCACCCGTGTCAGCAAACAGGATGCGAAGGCTCCCGAGGTTCTGGAGCAATACATGTCGCTGATCGCGGACACGAAGTGAACCGGTAAGACGGGGGTGGCACGATCCGCGTCATCGTGCCACCCCGTTCGACGCATGCGGTCGCAAAGGTACTTGTCGTGACCCTTACTTTTGTCACGCTGTCGCTGCTCGCGATGCTGGTATTGCGTATGCCTATCGCATTCGCGATGGGTATCGCCGGAGCGGCGGGCATGGCAATCCAAGTGGGTGTCGTGCCGACGATGTCACTTTTCGAACGCATGATCATCGAGAACACGTCGCAATTCATTCTCGTCGCGATCCCTCTCTTCATTCTGATGGCCGAATTCATGACGGCCGGCGGGATGACGACGAGAGCCGTGACCGCCTGTCAGGCGTGGCTCGGCCATTTTCGCGGCGGCCTGGCCATGGCCACGGTCGGCGCGGCCGTCATGCTGGCCGCACTCATCGGCAGCAGCACCGCCTCCAGCGCGACGATGGCGTCGTCCGCCTACCCGGAAATGCGGCGCTTCCGCTATGATGATCGCCTTTCGACGGCGATCATATCCGCCGGCGGAACGCTTGCGGTGATGATACCGCCCAGCATCGTTCTGATCGTCTACGGCGTGCTGACCGAGACATCGATCGGTAAGCTCTTCATAGCCGGCATCGTGCCGGGGCTGCTGACAGCATCCGGCCTGATTGTGACGATCATCTTTCTCGCCAGTGGTCGCCGGCTGGCGCCACCGGGTGACGCCTTCGACCTCCGCGTGGCGCTGCGGCAGTCCAGCTCAGTGTGGCCGATGTGCCTGCTGATCGTGTTGGTTATCGCCTCAATCTATACCGGCACGGCCTCGCCGACCGAAGCCGGCGCAGTCGGGGCCGCAGGCGCGCTGTTGCTCGCGATCCTGCAACGAACGATGAGGTTCAACGCGTTCTCGGCCGGGCTCAGCCATGCGATTCAGACGACCGTCTTCATTCTCGCCATTATCTACTGCTCGTCGATCTTCGCGACCTATCTGACCTACTCGCAGGCGACTCAGGGCCTGATCCTCACGGTCCAGGAGTCCGCGCTCTCGCCTGGCGTGATCTTGCTGATCATCATCGTAATCATGCTGGCGCTCGGGACGCTGCTCGATCAACTCGCGATCCTGTCGCTCACGATGCCTCTGGTCTTCCCGCTGGTGACCGCTCTGGGCTACGACCCGATCTGGTTCGGGATTGTCGTGACCAAGACGGTAGAGATCGGCCTTCTGACCCCGCCATTGGGGCTGAACGTCTTCATCACCGCGGGGCGAACGGGTGTTCCGGCCAAGACCGTGTTTCGCGGCGTCACGCCCTTCCTCATCACCGAGGGCGTCATCCTTACTGCGCTCGTCCTCTTTCCGGACATCGCGCTCTGGCTGCCACGACAAATGGGCTGATGCCGGATCCGACGAGTGTCGCCCCCGGCGCGCCCGCCCTCCTTCCAAGGACTGCAGCGACGAAGCGGCCCGGGTGTCTCAGAGCAAGGGAGAGAAGAGCCTTGCCACCGAATCCCGAAACCGGACGGCAACGTTGCGGGCGCGATATTCCTCGACGTCGAATTCGGTGCAGTGCGCCAAGTCGCGCTCGAAATCCTGCTCCAGGTCCTCGGCGAGCCGCCTGCTATAGAGCACCGCGTTGAGCTCGTAATTGATGCTGAAGCTGCGGATGTCGATGTTCGCGGAGCCGATCGAGCAGATCTCGCCGTCGATGCCGATCGTCTTGGCATGCAGGTAGCCCTTCTCGTATAGGAACACGCGCACGCCGGCGGCGACGATATCGGCCATATAGGTGTTGCCGGCCCAGGCCGGCAGCTTGTTGCCCGAAGGCCGCGCGCTCAGCATCACCTTGACGTCGACCCCCGCCAAAGCCGCGGTTCTCAAAGCCTCGGCAATGCTCGCATCGAGGATGAAGTAGGGCGACTGCATGAAGACGCGCCGCTGTGCCGATACGATCATGAAGGCGTAAAGCTGCCGAATCGCGGCCCATTGGGAATCGGGCCCCGAGGTCAGGATCTGGACCGGCACGTCGCCCGCGCCGGGCGACGTCGCGCTCCGGAAGTACGGATCGGAGAACAGGTTCTCTTTAACGGCGTTGTACCAGTCCACCATGAACACCGTCTGCAAGAGCGCCACGGCGTCTCCGACGATACGCAACTGGGTATCGCGCCAGGAGTCGAAGCCCTTTCCGCCGTCGAGATGCTCCTGCCCAATATTCATGCCGCCGGTGTAGCCGATCGCGCCGTCGATCACGGTGATCTTGCGATGGTTGCGGTAGCTGATCGTATGCAGGTGCCACAGCGGCGAGGTCGGCGCCATTCGCACCCCGGCCGCCCGCATATCGTCGATATAGGCGCGAGTCAGATGGGCGTGCGAGCCCAGCGGATCGTAGAGCAGGCGCACCTCGACGCCCGCCCTCGCCTTCGCGGTCAGGATGTCCTTCAGGCCCTCCGTGAACGGGTCCGCACTCCAGATGAAATACTGGAGATGGATCGAGTGCCGGGCCGCCTTCAAGTCTTCCACCAAGCTGGGGTAGAACGTGGTCGCGTCCTGCTGGATCGCTACATGGTTGCGCGTCGTCAGCGCAGAGTAGGAGTTGCCCCGCACCAACCGCATCAGCTTTCTGCGGCCGGCGCTCCCGCGTTCGAGCCGGCCGATCTCCGCCTCTTCGCGGCAGAGGATCGGCGACAGAAGGGGACGGGCGTTCGGCTCAAGATCCTGCATCAGGAGCTTGCTCTGTCTGCTGAACGCCTTCTGGTCTCTGCCGAAGAGGATGTAGATTAACAGGCCGACCCCGGGCGCGAAGACGAAGGCGAGCATCCATGCCAAGGTCGATTGCGGCCGCCGGTTCTCCAGAATGAGGAAGATGGCTGTCACGAGGGCATAGAGAGCAAGCACAGTCGCCAGGATCGTGCCGATATCACTCATCAACCTCGTCTCCTTGTGGCTGCCGGGCGTCGGCCGTCGGCCATATCGGCAGCCACACGGGGAGCACGATCTATTCAGCGGTAACCATTCATCTCCAGGACGATTGCCGGGCACCGACGGTCCAAAGGGGTCCCGCCGGAAGTGGAGCGTGGCCGAGGCTCCCCGGCGATCGCTGGCTGAAGGCCGATCGGGGTCGCTCGCGGCCACCGAGACATTGCGTGACGGCCGCGCCCGCTCCCGGTCCAGGATCGAAGTCGCGGCGGCCGATCGAGCCGAACGCCGCTACACAGCCGGGTATGGCTGACCCCACCGGTCCTGGTAGACGACCTCGCTCAGCGGACCGCGGCGAACCGGCCCGAACCGCCCCATCGGATAGCCGATCGGGAGGATCGCGTAGGAGTGCACGCCCGGCGGCAAGCCCAACGCCGCCTCCGATTCCTTCTCGTAGAACAGGTGGCGGGTGGTCAGGGTCGCCCCCAGGCCGAGGGCACGCGCAGCCAGCAGCATGTTCTGCACCGCCGGGTAGATCGAGGCGCCGGACCAGCGGGTCGGCGTCGCCGTGCCCTCGTCGAGGCAAGCGACGATCCACACCGGCGCTTCGTGGAAGTGATCGGTCAAATATTCTACCGCGGCATGCTGGCGCAGGTAGCGCTCCCGAGTCACCCCCGGTGGCGGTTCGCTGGCGAGATAGCGCGGCCCGATCACCTCGTCGAAGGCGCGCTTGTAGTGGACCTGGACGGCCCGCTTGATCTCCGGGTCCTTGACGACGAGGAACCGCCAACGCTGCGTGTTCCCGCCGTTCGCGGCGCAGATCCCGGCCTGCAGAATCTTCCGGATGAGCTCGTCGGGCACCGGGTCGGGCCGCAGGCGGCGCATCGCCCGGGTCGTGTGCATGATCTCGAACAGGTCGGTGGTCTCGGGCATCATATCCTCCCTCGTGCCGATCGGTCCCGGCGTCGAACCGGAGCGGACGAAGCCGGGCGTGCAATCGCCGATGGTTTCAGCCGGCTGGCCGTGCCGGCGGTGACCGGCAGCCATCGATCCGATTATTGCCGAGGGACGTGCCGCTTTCCACGGCCACGTGGTCGATATTGCGGACCGCCCGGCCGACGCCCGAACTGCCCGGGCATCAACCGGCAAGATGCGACCACGAGTATTCGCATTTTATCTAATGAATATTTTCGTGCCGCGGCGTCATCAACAGTCATTTACCGAATCTTAGTCCTGACGACCGACACCCTAACCTGCGAGCCACCGCTCGCGCCGGGTCCATCCCGGCCGCTGCGCAGTTGCTCCGACCGGTTGGGGGACCGTCATGGACATTACGCGACCGTCGTGCCTGCGCTGGATCGCGGCGCTCGTCTTCGCAAGCGTCGGCACATTTGGGCTCGACCGGGGCGGCACGACGGCCCGGGCGATGGACGTTTCCCGACTTGCCGACGGCACCGCCGCAACGCAGGCGGTATCCGCCGCGGACCTGCACATCGGCCGGATGGAGGCGGAAATGCCCGGCGGTGCGGTGTTCGTCGATCTTCGGGGCCTCACGGAGGGAGACTTGGTCGCGAGGCTGAGTGTCGTGACCCGGGTCGGCGACCTCGAAATCTCGGCCGAGCACAATCGGTTCCTGCGACCCGTCGTAGAGGATTTGGCCGGCTCGGAGAGCGCCCGGCCGATCGGCCGCTCCCGCCTGCAGGCAAGCGCTTCCGGCGCATTCGGCGCGCTCGCCGTATTGACTGCAGGCACGGTGATCGACGTCGAGGAATACATCTCCGGACGGTACGACGGCGGTGCGAACCTGAACGCCACGGCGACGGTCAGGAGCATCGTCGTCTCCGGGGCCTTGAACCTGCGCACCAGCAATCGGGGCGCCGCAGAGAACGCGATCCTAAGTGGCGATCTCTCCCTAGAGTTGTGCCCGGACCGCCTGCCGCTCGCCTGGAAGGCGGCCTATCTCCTGGGCCCACAACATCGGCGGGGATCCGCGACCCTGTCCGGCACGTACCGTCTCGACGATCAGGCGGCCGTCCACGCCGGGGTCGAACGCCGGAACATGGAGGATGTGATGCTGTCGCTGGATCTGAGCCGCCAGGAAAACGGCATGGCCTTCCGTGCCGGAATGGACTACGACCCTACCGAAGACGCCCTGACCCTCGGCCTCGCCCTCAAGCTGGGCCTCGGCGCCATTCTCTGATGCCGGCGCATCGGGCTTCTCCCTCGGCCCACCGCGCTTCCGCACGATCAAGCCGTTACCGGCCCGAGTCCGGGAGGCCTCGACCCGGCCGGTGCGGTGCCGGCCGGATCGACCGAAACGTTTCCTTGCATCCGCGAGCTCGCTTCGCGGCTGCCTGATATCGGCAGCCCTCTCGCTTTCCCGATCCGGTTCCGCATACGCGCGGAGACGGATACCGGGCAGACGCCGGCCGAAGGCAGCGAGTCCGGGAACAGCACGTCCGACCAAAGGAAACCGTGGCCGCAGGCGAGGTGTTGTCCCCCACGTGCCAGCCCTCTGAACAGAGCCCCCGTGCCTCTCGCTACCGCACAGGAATACCCGGTCTGGGTCAACGGTCTCATCTTCCTGGTGGCCGCCGGCTTCGTATGGCTCGCCGGCAGCCGCCTCACCCTCTATGTCGACGAGATTGCCGGCAAGAGGGGGCTGAGTCAGGCGTTCGCCGGCATGCTGCTGATGGGGGTCATCACCTCGCTTCCGGAGATAGCGAACTCGATCACCTCATCCTTGATCGGCAATCCCGCTCTGGCCGTGAACAACCTTCTCGGGAGTGCCGCGATCAATGTGCTCCTGCTCGCGATCGCCGACGCGTTCATCGGCCGTGACGCCCTCACATCCGTCGTCGCGGGAGCCGGCACCTTGATGCAAAGCACGCTCTGCATGATCGTGCTGATCTCGGTGGCCGTCGCGATCCTCAGCGGTGATGTCCTCGTTTTCCAAGTGGGACTCTGGGCCCTCGGCCTGTGCGCGATCAGCATCTTCGCGTTCTGGCTCGCCTCGCGATACGGACGGCGCGCGCCATGGACGGTGACCGGGGACACGGGCGATCATCGGCAGGCCGAGGCCGGGGATGGAAGACAGACAAGCTCCGAGCGGCGCGATGCAGGCGACGGCCTCTTCGCCCCGGTGCTGAAGACGGTCGTCGCCGGCGGCGTCATTCTGGTCGCAGGCTACTCCTTGTCCCGGACCGGTGATGCTCTGGCCGAGCAGACCGGCCTCGGGACGGGCATGGTCGGTTTCGCCCTGATCGGCTTGTCCACCTCTCTGCCGGAGCTCAGCTCGATAATCTCAGCGATCCGTATCCGCCGCCACGAGATGGCGATCGGCGAGATTCTCGGCACCAACTTTGTGAACGTTTCTTTGATCCTGCTGGTGGACGCCGCCTATGCCGGTGGTCCGGTCATAAACGAGCTGGGGCCTTTCGAAACAATTTCGGCGCTGCTCGGTGCGGTCCTGGTCGGGGTCTATCTGATCGGCCTGCTCGAACGTCGCGATCTGGTCGTGTTGCGCATGGGCTACGACTCGTTGAGCGTGATCGTGCTGTTCGCCGCGGGGCTCGCCCTGCTCTACTCGCTTCCGTCGTCCCCGTCCTGAACGGCAGGGGTGGCAAGACCCGGACGGCGAGCCGGCCGCGGCTCGGCCGTGTCCGCTCGGTCGGCGTACGGTTCTCGATAACCCTCACTCCGCCTTGCGGCAGACGTTCGCGGCGGAAATCCTGGCGCTGGGGTCCGGGCTCCTTCGGCACCAGGAGGCGATGCGGGCGGCGCAACACCGTTATCGGCGGCAACCCCTAAGGCCTGACGCCGGGGGTCTCCATCGGGAGCCCGCTGGCGCGCGACATCAGGTAGAGCTCGAGTTCGACGAGTTCCTGCGCCCCGTAGGCATACGGCTCCGCCCGAATGCCGACCATGCAGTTGCGCAGGCGGCGCTGCAGCGAGCCGAGAGTCTGCCATTCCAGTCGGTAGAGCGGGTAACCGGTCGGGTGACCCTGGGGAATGACGCTGCCGGCAAGGCGCCGGCCCCAATTGTCGTCGTGGCAGGCGGCACAGGACAGGTCGAGCTGGCCCTGCCGGCGCTCGAACACTTGTCGGCCACGCTCGATGGCGGGGCGCAGGCGTTCGTCCTCAATGGCGATGGGCATACCGCGCGACTGGTAGGCGACCCAGGCGGTGAGGCTCAGCAGTTCCGGGCTTTCCCAGGCCAGCGGCGGTGCTTGCTGCCGGGTCTCACGACAGAGATTGATGCGCTGCTCCAGGCTGACCGGCCGCTGCTGCGTCTCGTCCCACGCGGGATGGCGAGCAGCGACCCCGCGCATGCTCCGCTGCGCGTCGCCGTGGCAATCGGCACAGGCGCGGTCTGCCGCGCCGGTCTTGCGGTTCCACAGCGCCTCGCCGTCCTGGACCCAGAATATGCCGGGATTGGCCATGTCGTCGCGCTGCATCGCCTGGTTCTCCGGCGTCATGAAGTCGAAGCCTGAGCGCCGTTCCTCCGGCGGAATCGGCCCGGCCGCAGCGGACATGACACCGAGCAGGAGAGCGACGAGGGCCGGCAGCCGCAGATATTCGGACCACAGACTCCCTATCGAGTGCGGGGCCGGCGCTTCCGGTCCACCGTTCGCCGCCGGTGACTGAAGGGACGGGTCCGAAGATCCGCGCTGCACGACACTCATGTCACCGTGATTTCGACGGTTTCCGTCTGCTCGCGCCCCTGATCGTCGGTCCAGGTGAAGGCGAGCGTGCCGGACTCGGTCGCAACCGTGGTGAAGGCGATGAACGGGTTGGCGGCGATGGCGGGGAAGAGGTCGGCCCGGAACACCTCCTCACCATTATAGGTACAGACGAACTGCCGGATGATGTTGCGCGGGATCAGCTTGCCCTGATTGTCACGGCGGTGGCCGGTTTCCATCGGGTGTTGCACCAGGGTCTTGATCTCGACGACGTCCCCGCGTTTCGCGGTCTTGGGCAGATTGATCAGCGCACGCGCCATGCGTCACTCCTCGACGCACGCGGCCAGCGTCACCACGACGTCGGCCGCCGCCGACCGGAAGCTGCCGTCGCTCATCTCGGCGACCGCCAGGACCTGCTGCGTCGTCGCGAGCCGGATACGGGTCGCGACCTCGGCCCGTCCGGCGCGCGGGCCGAGATGGAAAATCGCGACGTCCGGCTGAGGATTCTTCTCGTTGAAGAGGGCGATGCGCCGGACATGCGCCGCCTCGGTCATCGGGCTGTCGACGGTCACCGTCACGGCGACCGAATTGCCGTTCTCGACCAGCGGCGGCACGTCCAGCTTCACCCCGCCGGACTCGATCCGGCCCGTCCCGGCGAACTCGTGAATCGCCGCCTGCATCTGCTCCGACGCGCACGCGACCGGTACCGGCATGACCAGGGCAAGGGCGGTCCCGGCGCCGGCCGCCAGCACCTCCCGCCGCGTCGCCCACTTCCCGAACTCGGCCATCTGCCTCTTCACTCCCGCAGCGTCGCCAGGAAGGCGACGACATCCTCGATCTGCGCTGCCGTCAGCACGGGCTTACCGCGGAACGCCGGGGCGACCCGCGTCAGCCCATCGATACGATAATAGGATGGCATGATCGTGGCCGGATTCAGCCGCCGCCCGTCGACCAGCCGCAGGCGCAGCTGTCCCTCGGTCCAGCGCGACCCGACGCCCCGCAGATCGGGAGCGAGATCGCCCTGGAATCGCTCCTCGGGGAACGGCCCGGAGTGACAGAGCAGGCACAACCCCTTCTGCCGGTCGGCGACGATCGCCCGGCCGCGCGCGGCGTCACCCGGTGCGCCGGTCAGGGACACAGGGATCGCATCCTCGACGACGACAAAGCTCTGCAGCGCGCTCTCTGCCACCGCCGCGGTCGGTAGCAACGCCAGCGCGGCCAGCGTTACGGCACCCCTCAACCGAACACCTCGGCCGTGATGGTCCGGAACCAGCCTTTGGCATAGGCGGCTTCCCGGGCGCGGAACGCCGCCGGGGCATCGGACGGACTGACGCCGCCGGCACCTTCAACGTCGACCAGCAGCCCGTTCGCCGGCCGGTAGACGCCGGCGACCGAGATGCCGTAGTCCGGCGCGACCAGGCTGTAGCAGGTGTTGATCAGTCGCGGCTCGACAGGGTCTTGGCCGCGCAGCAGCCGCATTACCGCCGCGGCGCAGACCTTCGCCTGTGAATTCGCGGCAAAAGCGGATTTCGGCATGGCGCCCGCAATGGCAGCGTCGCCCACGACATGAATGTTCGGCTGCAGCCGCGACTCGAAGCTGACCGGGTCGATCGGACACCAGCCGGTCTTGTCGGCCACGCCCGCGGCGGCCGCGATGCCCCCCGCACACTGTGGCGGGATCACATTGGCGACATCGGCCCTGTGGCTGCCGAACTCGGTCGTGAGCGTCCGCGCCTTCGGATCGACCGATACAACCTTGCCGCCGGACGACAGCGGCACCCACTCCAGAAGGCCGGGATAGAGGTCGCGCCATGCCGCCTGGAACAGCTTCTGCTTGGAGAAGGCGTCCTTGGGGTCGAGCAGGAGCAGCTTCGATCGCGGTTTGTGCGTCTTGAGATAGTGAGCGATCAGACTGGCCCGCTCGTAGGGACCCGGCGGACAGCGGAAGGGGTTCGCCGGAGCGGCCATGACTACCGTCCCGCCGTCCGGCATCGCCTCGAGCTGCCGCCGCAGCAGCAGCGTCTGCACGCCCGCCTGCCAAGCATGCGGCATGACCTCGGCGGCCGCTTCGTCATAGCCGGGCAGCGCGTCGAAGCGCAGTTCTATGCCGGGGGCCAGGACCAATCGGTCGTAGGCGAGGACCGAGCCGTCGGCAAGGCGGACCCGCCGCGCTTGCGGATCGATCCCGGCGGCGCTCAGGTGCACTACGGCCACACCGTCCCGGCGCAGCCCGTCATAGCCGAACTGCTGCGCCTTCAGGTCGCGGAGACCGGCGATCACGGCATTGCTGAAAGGGCATGCGGTGAAGGTCTTCTTCGGCTCGACCAGCGTCACGTCGACGCCGCTGCGCCGCAGGGCGCGGGCGCAGGTGGCGCCGGCGAACCCGCCGCCGACGACCACCACGCGGGGGGCCGCCTGCGCGACCGCCGCACGCGGCAGGGCCGCCGCCGACGCGCCGAGAGCGAGGGCCTTCAGGATCGTGCGCCGGCTGGATGTCTGCTGCATAGGAAGCTCCTGCGCAAGTGCCTCGCCACGCTGCTGGCCCACCGGCGCTCGTTCTTGCGAACGAGCGCCGGTGGGGATCGTCCCGCCTACCGCGCCTCCGCGATCCATGCCGCGATCGCCAGCGTTTCCGCCTCCGTGAAGCCTTTGGCGATGCGGTCCATCACGGTTCCGGTCCGGCGGCCCGAACGGAAATCCAGCATCGCCGTCGCAATCTCCGCCGCCGACCGGCCCTCCAACGTCGGGACAGCGCCCACTCCGGCGGCGACCGGGGCGTGGCAGCCCGAGCAGGCGGAGGCGCCCGGCGGCGCCTCCGCTGCACCGGTCATGGCCGGCATGGCCGTGACCAGCAGGGCGACCGTGATGCCGCCCTTCACGGCCGCGCTCACGTCACGCCGTCCGCAGGTCGGCGTTCTTCAGCGGCAAGGTACGGACACGCTTGCCCGTCGCCGCGAAGATCGCGTTCAGGACCGCCGGCGCGGCCACCGCGATGGTGGGCTCGCCGACGCCGCCCCAGAAGCCGCCGGAAGGCATAATGATCGTCTCCACCTTCGGCATCTCCTTCATGCGCAGCACTTCATAGGTATCGAAGTTGGCCTGCTGCATGGCGCCGCCCTCGACCGTGCATTCGCCATACATCATCGCCGACAGGCCATAAACGAAGGAGCCTTCGACCTGCGCCGCGATCTGGTCGGGGTTGACGGCGTGGCCGGGATCGGTGGCTGCCACGATGCGGTGGATCTTCACCTGACCGTCGTCCACGGACACCTCGGCGACGGCGGCCGTGTAGCTGCCGAAGCCCATATGCTGACACAGGCCGCGATACACGCCCTGCGGTGCCGGCGTTCCCCAACCTGCCTTCTCCGCCACCGCGTTCAGCACGGCGAGATGTTTCGGGTGGTTCGCCATCAGCTTGCGCCGGAACTCCAGCGGGTCCTGCCCGGCGGCATGGGCCAGCTCGTCCATGAAGCACTCGATGAAGATGGCGTTCTGGTTGTGATTGACCCCGCGCCAGAAGCCCGGCGGGACATGCGTGTTGCGCATGGCATGGTCGATCAGCAGGTTCGGGATGGAATAGCCGAACGTGCCGTCGCCGCTGGCGAGCAGGCCCTGGAATACGAGATTGTCCTTCCCGTCCTGCAGGCGCTGCGGAAACACCGCGGCGATAATCGACTGGCCGGACAGCCGCATGTGCAGGCCGACCAGATTGCCGGCCTCGTCGAGGCCGCCGACCAGCTTCGCCTGCATGACCGGATGATACATGCCGTGCAGCATGTCCTCCTCGCGCGACCAGATCAGCTTGACCGGTGTGCCGGGAATCTGCTTTGCGATCAGGACGGCCTGGGTGACGTAATCGTGGAACGCACCGCGCCGGCCGAAACCGCCGCCCAGGTCGATCTTGTACACGTCGCACTGCGTCGCAGGCAGGCCCGAGGCTTCCGCCGCCGCGGCCAGCGCCGCCTCGCCGTTCTGGGTCGGCACCCAGACCTCGCACTTCTCCGGCGTCCACAGGGCGGTGGCGTTCATCGGCTCCAGGGTCGCGTGGTTCTGAAAGGGGTAGCTGTAGACCGCCTCGACCCTGGTTGCCGCGCCGGCGATCGCCGCGGCCGCATCGCCGGCCCGGTTGCCGACGAACACGCCTTCGTCGGAATTGAGGCCCGCCTTCAGATTCTCCGCGATTGTGGCGCTCGAGACATGGGCGTTCGGCCCCTCGTCCCAGACGATGGGAAGCGCGTCGAGCGCCGTCTTGGCCTGCCACCAAGTGTCGGCCACCACGGCGACCGCGCTGGCTCCGACCGGAACCACGTGCTTCACACCGGGCATGGAGCGGATCTTGTCGGCGTCGAAGCTCTTCACCTTGCCGCCGAAGACCGGACAGTCGCGGATTGCCGCGTTGAGCATCCCTGGCATCTTCAGGTCGATGCCGTAGACCTTCTTGCCGGTCAGCTTGTCGGCCGTATCCAGCCGCTTGACCGGCTTACCCGCGATCTTCCAGTCCTTCGGGTCCTTCAGCGGCACATCCGCGGGCGGCTCCAGCTTCGCGGCGGCGGCGGCCACCTTGCCATAGGTCGTCTGGCGCCCCGATCCGGCATGCGTGATCACGCCGTTCGCAACGCTGCACTCGGACGGAGGCACCTTCCATTCGTCGGCCGCGGCCTGAATCAGCATCATGCGGGCGGCGGCGCCGCCTTTGCGGACATACTCGTTGGATTCCCGGATGCCGCGGCTGCCGCCTGTGGAGAAGCTGCCCCAGACACGCTTGCGGGCGAGGTTCTGGCCCGGCGTCGGATACTCGGTCGTTACCTTCGACCAGTCGCATTCCAGCTCTTCGGCGACGAGCTGGGCGAGGCCGGTGATCGTCCCCTGCCCCATTTCCGAGCGGGCCACCCGGACCACTACCGTTTCGTCCGGCTTGACCACGACCCAGGCATTGATTTCCGGGACCGAATCGGCGGCCGCCGCGGATCGGCCGAACGGGATGTGAAAACCGAGCGAGAGCCCGCCGGCAACCGCCGCGGACCCGACCAGGAACCTGCGACGCGAGACTTCGAGGGCGGTTGTCATCGTCATCTCCCTATCCTGTCGTTCCCGCCGGCTCAGCCGCGCCGAAGCTCGCCGCCCGCGGCGGCGGGCGTGATGGCCGCGCGCACGCGGGTGTATGTGCCGCAGCGGCCGATATTGGTGATATCGGCGTAGATCACGGCGTCGTCGGGCTTCGGCGTCTGCTCCAGCAGCGCCGCCGCGCTCATGATCATGCCCGCTTGGCAGTAGCCGCATTGCGGCACTTCGAGCGCCAACCATGCCTTCTGCACGGGATGCGAACCGTCGGGGGACAGCCCCTCGATGGTGACGATCTTTTGGTCCTCGCCGATCGATCCTACCGGCGTGACGCAGGATCGCGTTGCGACCCCGTCCACATGGACCGTACAGGCCCCGCAGATGGCAATGCCGCAGCCATATTTCGTGCCGGTCAGACCGATCTGCTCACGCAGCGCCCACAGCAGCGGGGTCTCGGGATCGACATCGACTTCGTGTTGCTTGCCGTTCACGTTCAGGCGGACCATGAGCATCCTCCCTTTCCGCCGGCCACCGCCGGCATGGGCGTGATGTTGCGTTCAACTTCCAATCCGGCCCTCAACCCGCGATCGCGCCGGGCCGGCGACACTCCCGCCACCGAGAGCACCGATTTCCGACGTAACGTCTCCAGATCGTAGGGAATCTCGGCTCGGCCTTGGGCCCTCCGGCGCATGTCGTGCCGCGCAATCCCGGGTTGGACTGTTGTGGTGCGGCGAACCGCGAGTCGAAGAGGTTTGCGCCTTCGGGCGATATCCGAGTTCCGACGCCGCTGTCGGCCGTGATAACGACCGCGGACCGCGCCCGCCTCCGCCGCATCCGGCCGGGGCCGAAACGGCACGATGCCGACGACGGGCCCACTCGCTGCGTGCCGGCCATGAGATCGCTTTCGGCCAAAGGCAATCGCTTTGCCACTGTGGTGTGATCTCCGGTTACGAAGCCGGCCCGACAGTGCGACACCATCAGGTTAGGCGAACTGTGGTCTCGCGGAAAGGCCGTAGTCCCTTTCATCGGTGTCTCACCGATCGTTCGCGCTGTCGCCGTGCACCCGTTCTCGGGACGGGATCGGTATACAGCGAAGGGCCGCAGCGGCTGCGGCGGCCCACCATGCATTATCCGAGATGGTCCCCCCCCCCCCGCGCAGGCCCCGATGAAATAGTCG
>CAZVAR010000069.1:0-12466 GCA_964625225.1 uncultured Alphaproteobacteria bacterium
CCTGCAAAGGCGGAGTCGGTAATACCACCGCCACGGCCGCCATCGGCGCCGGCATCGCGATGTGCGGCATGATCGCCGTGGAGATCGATTACGAAGTCCGCCTGAGCAACCTGTACATGATCATGGGTTGCGAGCGGCGCGTGGTCTTCGACTTCATCAACGTGATTCAGGGCGAGGCGAAGCTGAAGCAGGCGCTCATCAAGGACAAGCGCCTGGACAACCTCGCGATTCTCCCGACATCGCAGACCCGCGACAAGGACGCGCTGACCCGCGACGGGGTCGAGCGGGTGCTG
This sequence comes from uncultured Alphaproteobacteria bacterium, assembly GCA_964625225.1. Taxonomy (GTDB): domain Bacteria; phylum Pseudomonadota; class Alphaproteobacteria; order JAJUGE01; family JAJUGE01; genus CAZVAR01. The sequence goes on from CAZVAR010000069.1 coordinate 294, forward strand.
GATGAGTTGCGCGACGAGTACGACTACATCATCTGCGACAGCCCCGCCGGCATCGAGCGCGGCGCCCACATGGCGATGTATTTCGCCGACGAGGCCGTGGTGGTGAGCAACCCGGAGGTCTCCTCGGTGCGCGACAGCGACCGCGTGCTGGGATTGCTGTCCAGCAAGAGCCGGCGGTCGGAGCGGGGCGACGATCCGGTCAAGGCGCATCTGCTGCTGACCCGCTACGACCCCGCCCGGGTGGCCAAGGGCGAAATGATGACGGTGGAGGACGTGCTGGAGATTCTGGCGATCCCGCTGCTCGGCATCGTCCCGGAGAGCCCGACCGTGCTGCGCGCCTCGAATCTCGGGATGCCGGTGATCCTCGACGAGCAGTCCAACGCCGGCCGGGCCTATGCGGACGCCGTCTCGCGGCTGATGGGCGAACAGATCGAAATGCGGATCCTGGCGCCGGAGCGAAAGGGTTTCTTCCAACGCCTGCTCGGGAGGACGGCATGAACCTGTTCGATTTCTTCCGTCGGCAGCGCCGGACCCCGGCCCAGACCGCCAAGGAGCGCCTGCAGATCCTGCTTGCGCACGAGCGCATCGACACCTCCGGCCCGGACTATCTGCCGGTGCTGCAGAAGGAGATCCTGGAGGTGGTGCGCAAATATATTCCGCTCGATGTCGACGGCGACCGGGTCGAGGTCAAGCTGGAGCGCGGCTCCGACGTGTCGACTCTCGAGGTGAACATCGAACTGCCCGGAGCCAAGGCGCTGGAGCCGAGGGCGCCGGTACGCAGCGCCGGCGCCGCTTTCGCGCGCTAGGCTGGCCGGGCGGCGGCGGTCATGCTGATCCGGGACCTCCGCACGACGCTGCTCCGCGTCCCCTATGTCGAGCCGCCGCGGTTCAGCCCGACCTACGACCGGCCGCGCGAGATCGTCGTGGTCGAGGTCGAGACCGGCGACGGCATCACCGGCCTCGGCTATCTGCAGCCGCTGAACGGCGGTCTGCGGACGATCGCCGCCTGCCTCGAGGAGCTGATCGTCCCGCGCCTGATCGGCCGGGACTCGACCGCCATCGAGGCGATCTGGCAGGATCTCTGGAACGCCACCTACACGATCGGCCGCATGGGCGTCACCCTGATGGCGCAGTCCGCGGTGGACATCGCGCTGTGGGATGCGCTCGGCAAGCGCGCCGGCATGCCCCTCTACCGCCTCTGGGGCGGCAGCAGCGTCGAGATCCCCGCCTATGGCAGCGGCTGCTGGCGCGGCCTCGGCGGCGACGGGATGATCGAGAAGGCCCGCAACTATGTCGCGCAGGGCTTCGGCGCGATCAAGATGCAGGCCGGCCATCTGCACCCGCCGGCCGTCGATATCGACAATGTCCGCCGGATGCGCGAAGCGCTCGGTCCGGACGTGGCGATCATGATCGACGCCAACATGGCCTGGACCGCCGACCAGGCGATCCTGATGGGGCGCCGCTTCGAGGAATACGACGTCTACTGGCTGGAGGAGCCGGTCAAGGCCGAGGATTTCGCCGGTTATCTCCGCGTGGCGGAGGCGCTCGACATGCGCGTGGTCGGCGGCGAGACCCACTTCACCCGCTTCGACCTGCGGCCCTTCCTGGAGAACCCGAAGCTGCCGATCCTGCAGCCCGATCCCATGCGCGGCGGCCTGACCGAGCTGCGCAAGATCGCGGCGCTGGCTGATACCTGGGGGATGACGATCGCGCCACATCTGTTCGACGAGCTGCTGGTGCATCTGATGGCGTCGATTCCGAACGCCCACATGCTGGAGCATATGGGCTGGCTCGACGATCTCTGGGTGGAGCCGGTGCCCGTCGTGAACGGCCGAATCCGCCCACCCGATCGTCCCGGCCACGGCCTGGCCTTCAAGCCCGAGATCCTGCGCGACTTCGCCGTCCGGTCCTGAGCGGGCGGTCCGGGCCTGCAACGGGCAGGCGGGCGTGATCGATCCCGCTGCGGCGATCGAACGCGACCTCACCGGCGACGGCCGCATCCCGACCATCCGCAGGCACGGCCATGGCGGACGACCGGCGGCCCTGAAATGGGACGGCCAGACCTTCCGCTGATCCCGGCCCGCAAGGCGGCGCGCTCTGGCGGGCGGCGCTTCGCGGCCGCGCTACAGCCCGACCGGCAGTCTATTCCCGGCTCAGCACCAGATTGCCGGTCCCGTCCACCCGCACCGCGAAGCCGGGCGGCACCAGCGTGGTCGCCCCCGGCTCATCGATCAGTGCCGGGCCGTCGAGCGCGGCGTCCGCCGGCAGCCGGGCGCGGTCGTAGACCGGGGTCGGCCGGAAGGCGCCGTCGAAGGCGACCTCCCGCACCGCGGTCCGCGCCCCGGCCGGCGTCGCCGCCGGCGCGCGCTCGGCGCGCAGCGGCGGCTTGGCCCGGGTACCGAACGCGGTCAGCCGGAACGCGACGATCTCGGCCGGATCGTCGGTGACGAAGGCGTAGCGCCGCTCATAGGCGCGATGGAAGGCCGCGTCCACCGCCGCCATGTCCTGCGCGTCCGGCGGCAGCGGCACCGGCAGCTCGAAGGCCTGCCCGACATAGCGCATGTCGAGCCGCGGCTCGAACCGCATCGCCGCCGGCGCGAAGCCCTCGGCCGCCAGCGCCGCGGCGGCTTCGGCGCGCATCGCCGCGAACGTTGCGGCCAGCTCGGCGAAGGGCAGGTCCGCGGTCGCGACCAGACGCGGCCGCACCAGGTCCAGTCGCGCATCGGCCGCCAGCAGGCCGAAGGCCGAGAAATTGCCCGGACAGGGCGGGATCAGCACGCGCGCCATGCCGAGCTCGGCCGCGATCAGGGCGGCGTGCAGCGGCCCGGCGCCGCCGAAGGCGAGCAGCGTGAAGTCGCGCGGATCGTACCCGCGCATGATCGAGATCTCCTTGATCGTCCCGGTCATGCGGGCGACCGCGAGCCGGACGATGCCGTCCGCCATCGCCGCCGGATCGATCCCGAACCGGGCGGCGAGCGCTCCGACCGCGCGCTCCGCCGCCGCGCGGTCGAGTCGGATCGCGCCGCCGAGCGCGGCGTCGGGGCGCAGCCGCCCGAGCAGCAGATTGGCGTCGGTGACGGTCGGCTCCATCCCGCCCCGGCCATAGCAGGCGGGTCCCGGCATCGCGCCGGCGGACTCCGGCCCGACGCTCAGGAAGCCGCCGGGACCGGCCGCGGCGATGCTGCCGCCGCCCGCGCCTACGGTACTGATCTCGATCTGCGGCACCCGGTTGGGCAGGTGGCCGACCACCCCATCGCCGGTCGTCGGCGGCGTCGACCCGCGGATCAGGCAGCAGTCGGTGCTGGTCCCGCCCATGTCGCAGGTGATCATGTCGCGAAGGCCCGCCGCCCGCCCGGCCTCGACCGCGGCCAGCACCCCGCCTGCCGGCCCGGACAGCATCGAATGGGCCGGGTGTCGTGCGATCCGTTCCAGCGGCCAGGCGCCCCCGCTGGAGGTCATGATCGTCGGCGCCGCGGTCAGGCCACGCTCGCCCAGCCGCCTTTCTAGACGCCGCAGGTAGCGGGTGATCCGCGGTGCCACATAGGCGTTGAGGGCGGTCGTCGCGAACCGCTCATATTCGCGATGTTCGGGCAGCACCTCGGCCGAGGTGCAGACGAAAGCGTCGGGGAGCGCGCGCGTCAGCGCCGCCTTCGCCGCCCGCTCGTTGGCATCGTTGGCGTAGGCGTGCAGAAAGCAGATCGCGACCGCCTCGGTGCCGGCCGCCCGCATGGCCGCGATCGCCGGCTCCAGGCTTTCCGGATCGAGCGGCCGCGCGACGGTGCCGTCGAACAGGGTGCGCTCGTCCGCCTCGTGGATCGCCGATCGCGGCAGCAGGGGCGGCGGCCGCACCGCCTTCACGTCGTAGAGCACCGTCCGGTTCCCGCGCCCGACCACCAGCACGTCGCGGAAGCCCCGCGTCGTCAGCACCGCAAGCTTGGCGCCCTTGCGTTCCAGGGCGGTATTGGTCGCGACGGTGGTGCCGTGGACGAAACGGGCGACCCTCGCGAGATCGACGCCGAGCCGGTCGATCCCGGCCATCATGCCGTCGGAATTGTCGTCGGGGGTCGACGGGACCTTCTCGACGTGCAGCCGGCCCGTCTCCTCGTCGTAGAGCACGAGATCGGTGAAGGTCCCGCCCACGTCGATTCCGAGCCACAGCATCCCGTCCCTCCGCCGCGTCTTCGGAGTGTAGCCGGAGTCCCCGGGGAGAGGGAAATCGGCTGCGCGGCGTCCGCAAGGCCGTGACGCTACGTGCGGCCGTTGCGCCGACGGTTGACCCTCTCGACGCGGTGGCGTCTCGAACTAGGATTGAGAGTGCCGAGGGCGAAGCAGTCTGGACGCATGACATGCAGCGGACCGGTCCGGAACTGAGCCGGCGTACCGTGCTGGCATCGCTGGCGACGCTCGGCGCCGCGGCCGCGCTGCGTCCGTGCTCGGCGGCCGCCGCGCCCGGGCCGATTCTGAAGAAGGCGATCCCTGCGACGGGAGAGCAGGTGCCGGTGATCGGGATGGGGTCCTGGATCACCTTTAACGTCGGCAGCGACCGGGCGCTGCGCGACCAGCGGGTGAAGGTCCTGCAAACCTTCTTCGACAGCGGCGGCGCCGTGATCGACTCGTCGCCCATGTACGGTTCGTCCGAGGCGGTCATCGGCTATTGCTTGGCGCGGATCGGGAACACGCGGCCTCTATTCTCGGCGACCAAGGTCTAGACCCCGCTGACCTGGCTCGGGCCCGGGCAGATGGCGGAGTCGCGTGAACTGTGGGGCGTCGAACGGTTCGACCTGATGCAGATCCACAACATGCTGAACTGGGAAGGCCATCTCGAGACGCTCATGGAGGACAAGGCGCGGGGCCGGGTTCGCTATATCGGCATCACCACGTCCCACGGCCGTCGCCACGATGCTTTCGAGAAGGCGATGGCGAAACGGCCGTTCGACATCGTGCAGTTCACCTACAACATTTTGGACCGCGAGGCCGAACGGCGCCTGCTGCCGCTGGCTGCCGAACGCGGACTCGCGGTTATCGCCAACCGGCCGTTCCGTCAGAAGCAGCTCTTCCGGCTGTTCGGGCACCATCCGCTACCGGAATGGTCCGCCGAGTTCGACTGCGAAAACTGGGCGCAGTTCTTCCTCAAATTCGTCGTCTCTCATCCGGCCGTTACTTGCGCGATTCCGGCCACGTCGCGCGTCGAGCACATGCGGGAGAATATGGGCGCCCTCTATGGCCGGTTGCCCGACCGGGCGATGCGTGAGCGAATGATTCGCTACGTCGAGAATCTCTAGTCGGCGCCACCGGGAAGCCGGCGTTCGGCCCGGCCTGCGAGCGAAGCGCGATGCTGCCCTTCACTGCGGACATCCTCTTTTCGGACTTCGAGCAGTACAACCGTGCCGTCTGGCCGGCGCCGGTCCTGGCCTGCGTCCTCGGTCTGGCGGTCGTCCTGCTGCTCCTGAGACCGGTCCGAGGCGGCGACAGGGCAGTCGGCGCGGTGCTGACGGCCGCCTGGATATGGACCGGCGTCCGCTACCACGTCATGCACTTCGCCATGATCGACTTTGCCGCTCCGATCTACGGCGCGCTCTTCGTCCTCCAGGGGCTGCTGTTCGCCTGGACCGGGGCGATCCGGGGCCGGATCGCTTTCCGCTTCCGCGCCGATTCCTTCGCCTGGACCGGGCTGGCACTGGCGGTCGCCGCGCTGGCCGCGTACCCGCTCGTCGACTGGTTCGCGGGCTATGGTTGGTGGAGTGCCCGCCTGGCCGGGCTCGCGCCGGGTCCGACGGCCGCGTTCACCCTCGGCCTGCTGCTGGCGGCGGACGGTCGGACGCCGCTGCACCTTGCCGTCATTCCCCTCCTCTGGACCCTGGTCGCCGGCGCGACCGCCTGGCTCCTGGCCATTCCGCAGGATCTTGCCCTGCCGGTGGCCGGCCTCGGCGCGTTCTGTCTGATCCTCAGGAAGAACCGGCGGCAGCGGCCACGCCCCGCGCCGGTGCACGGATCGTGAGGCGCTGTTCGGCCGGGTCGCTTCGGGATCGAATCCCGCTTCCCGGCGCTCAGTCCTCCCACAATCCGCGCTCCTTGTGCCAGTCGGCGATGGAGTCCTCGGGATATTCCGGGAAATGCCGCTCTCGCGGACCCTCGGGCACCTCGACCCACGAGGCTTTCGAGGCGAGCATGATGTGCACGCGCTCCGGCGGGACCGGAAGGGCGGTATCGATGGCGGAAGCGAACGGGTGCACCAGATCCGGCCAGCGCGGATCGAACAGCCAGAGCGCGCTGCCGCATCGCTTGCAGAAGTGCCGGCGGGCGGGACTCCGTTGGCCGTCGATGCTCGCCTGATAGACCGAGATGCTCTCTTCGCCCTGCACTGCGAGCGTGTCGGCGTCGCCCGACAGGTTGATCGCGTAGCCGCCCCCGCCCGCGGTCTTGCGGCAGATCGAGCAGTAGCAGCGCATGTAGGGGTGGCGGGTGTGCGAGGTGACCGAGAAGCGCACGGCGCCGCAGTGGCACGATCCGTTCAGCACTGGCATCGCGACCTCCGTGGTGCGACCGGCATTGCCGCCATGATACCGGCGGGACGGCGATCCGGACAGTGCCCGGCCTGTGGCCGAACCTGTTCGCCGGAAGTGTGGCCTCGCGTTCGGGCGCCCGATCGGGAGGGGTGACGGAGGCAGGCGGGCCACCCGGCCCATCGGGTCGGTTTTACGACGCCTTCGGCGCGTCCTGGGCCGTAGACTCCGGGAAGGGAGGACGGCCGCGGGTGTCGCGCCGCCGCGGCGGTCCCCGTCGCCTGCGCTGCAGACACCGGCCGCCGGGCGGGGCGGCGGAGCGACTCCGCGGTGACCGCGCCGCCCCCGCCCTCAATAGTCCCATTCCATCTTGATCCCGATGTCGCTGGCGCCCTCCTGGGTGATGCGGCTCTGCACCGAGACGTTGGGGAAGATCTCGATCTCGACCGTCGCCGCGCCGGTGCCGGCCTGCATTCCCTGCTCCACGCCGACGAAGACGTCGTCGGCGAGGTACTTCCCGGCCGTCACCGTCGCCGCCGACTCGCCGCTGCCGGCGCCGAGACGCAGCACGTCGAGGCCGAGCGCGCCCCGGGCGGCGTCCAGGATGCCGGGGCCGCCGCCCGTGGCCCCGGTGAGCTCGGCGACCGCCGCGGCGAGCTGGACCGCCTCGATCGGTGTCAGCTCGCCGGTCGCCTTGCCGAACAGGATCCGTGCGAGCACCTCGTCCTGTGGTCGCTCCGGTTCCGAGGTGATCTCGAGCTGCGGATTGGCGGCCGTGCCCGTCACCCGGACCAGCGCCGTCAGGTCTTCGGCCTCGTCCGCGGCGGTGATGTCGATCACCACCTCGAACGCCCCTCCGCCCGTCTCCCGCAGCCGGATCGTGCTCGGGCGCAGCTCGAAGGTGTTGTTGATGGCGTTGATCTGGCCGCGGACCGAGCGCAGTTCGCCGGTGATCTCCGGGTTGGCCGCGGTGCCGCGGATCGCGAATGCGCCGGCCCATTCGCTGTCGATGCCGCGGCCGCGCACGAACACCTGCCGGGGCAGTGACACGTCCACCTCCAGCGCGATCGGCGCCTCGGCGGTCGGCACCTCGACGGTCGGCCCCTTCGCCTCCGCCGGCGCCGTGGCGCCGCCCGTCTCGATCGGCTCGAGATCCACCACCTGCGGCGGCAGCCGGTCGACCAGGCGGATCTCCACGGACCTGGTCGTGATCGTCCCGGAGAGACGGCTGTCCTCCGGGCGGCGGACGAATCGCAGCTCCGCGTCCAGCGCCGCGGTCACGTCGTCGCGCCGCGTCACGGTGAAGTCGTCCATCGCCAGCGCCAGCTCCAGCGGCGCGCCGGTGAGCGCGGCGTATCCGGTTGCCTGCAGCGTCCCGTTACCCCCGTCGCGGGCCGAGAGCCGGGTCAGGGTGATGCGGTCGCCCGCGGCCTCGGCGCGCAGCGCGATCGCGGTCGCCAGCGTCCCGGTCGTCAGGTTCTCGTACTCGCCGTCGCTCAGCTCGGCATAGCCGGTGATCCGCGGCTGCCCCACGGTTCCGTCCAGGCTCAGCGACAGCGCGGCGACCCCGCTCAGCCGCTGGTCGTCGACCGGCAGCAGGAGGAACAGCGGCTCGACCTGTCCCCGCCATTGCAGCGAGCCGGCCACCGGCGCGTCGGCGGGAACGATCGGCGCGAAGCTGTCCGAGAGCCGCAGCGGCACGCGCGCGCTCGCCTCCAGCCGGTCCGGCGCGAAGCCGCCGACGCTGGCGCGGATGTCGAGCTGGCCCGCGCGCCAGTCCGCGTCGATGCGGGCGTCGAGCGGCTGCAGCTCGGGCGCCTCGCCGAATCGCAGGTCCGACAGACGGATCTCGGCGGTCCCGGTCGGGTTCGGCAGCGGCCCGGCGAAGCGCACCCGTCCCATGGCGACACCGCTTTCCACCGGTGCGCCGGGCGCGAAGGCCTGCACCAGCGACAGCGGCAGCGCGGCGACCTCCACCGTACCGGACACCTCGCTCTGCGCCATTTCGGCCTCGACCCGGACCGTCCCGCCGGCGAGGTCCAGGGCCAGATCGGCGACGGTGATCCGGTCCGGCTGCCAGGCGATCCGCCCCGGCTGGCGCAGCGCGATCCGCTGGCCCCGCACCGTGCCTTGCAGCCGCGCGAGCGTGACCTGGGCGCCGCCGTCGGTCAGGCCGCCGCTGCCCGCGGCTTCCAGCGTGAACGGCCCGGCGACGGCGCCGCGGCTGCGCAGCGCGAACCGCGCCTGCTGCATATCGCCCTCGGCGGTCAGGGTCAGCTCCTCGACCTCGGCCTCGCCGCTGCGCAGGTCGCGCACGGCGATGCGGACTTCGCCGCGCGCCGGCTCGGCGGCCGTGATGCGCGCTTCGACCCCGGCGCGACCGACCGTGACGGCACTCTCCGGCCCGCCCGGCGCCACCCGCGCGTTGCGGAAATCGAGCGCGACCTCGGCCGCCTGCTGGCCGCGCTCGCCGAACAGGCGCAGCCGTGCCGTGCCGGTACCGCCGCCTTCCAGGCCGGCGAAGGTCAGGAACGGGCCCAGATCGGCGATCCGGCCCGACAGCCGGCCTTCGATCGGGGCGCCGGTCAGCGGCACCGTCATCTCGCCGGTCAGCGCTTCGTCGCGCGTCTGCACCCGGAGGTCGGTCAGCCGGAGCTGTTCCTCGGTCACCGCGAAATCGGTGCTGACCGCGGCCGGCCCGCCCGGCGGCGTCGCCGAGACCTCGACGCGGCCGGTCGGCGCGCTCGCGGCCGACCGCACCTGCAGCCGGCCCCGTACCGTTCCCAGCGGCTGCTGCGCGACCGCCGCATCCTTCGCTTCGAGCGCCGCCGTCACGGTCGGGTCGGCCGTCGGCCCCTCGACCGTCCCGGTGACCTCCGCCCGGCCGGCCAACTCGGTGCCGGTCAGCCCCGCGAGGGCTTTGAGGTCGGCCACCGATACCCGGTACTTGGCGTCGACCGTCTCGAAGCCCGGCGACAGGCTGCCTTCGGCGGCGAGATCGGCGGCGGCCGCGTCCAGCTTCGCCTCGAAGGCGTGCCGCCCGGTCTGCGCGCTCGTCGCCAGCGCCGCGGTCACGGTCGAGCGGTTGCCGAACAGCGCTTCGAGCGGGATCTGCGGCGACTTGATGTCGGTCAGCACGCCCGAGACCTCGGCGCGGACCTCGCGCAGACCGTCCCCGGCCTCGACCGTCGCCGTCAGGTCAGCCGCACCGCTGACGGGCATGCCCAGCAGCGGCGACAGCGGCGCCAATGCCGGCACGGCGAGGCGGGCATCGGCGTCGATCGCCAGGGTCGCGAGATCCGCCGTTCCCGACCCGCTGGCCCGGAGCCCCGGCCCGGTCACGTCCAGTTCCGTCAGCCGCACCCGCTGCGCCGGCAGGTCGACGGCGCCGGTCAGCCGGGCGGTCACCGGCCCGTCCAGCAGCGGCGCCAGCTCGGGTGCGGCGGCCGCTTCCAGCCCGGTCGCCTCGACCGTGGCGGAGAGGTCGGCGCGCAGCCCCGGCGCCGCACCCGGCGGCGGCGAGGCCGGATCGACCGCAATCTGCGCCGTCACCCCGCGTAAGCCCAGGCTCGGCGCCGCGACCCGCTCGGCGCGCAGCTCCAGGCGGAGCCGCGGCAGCGTCAGCGGCCCTTCGGCGGTGGCGGTCGCCTCCACGCCCGCTACCTGCGCCGGCCCGAGAAACGGCGCCAGCGCCGTCGGCTCCCGGACGGCGATGTCGGCCCGCGCGTCGACCCGGTTCTCGGCCAGCGCCACCGTTCCGGTCAGCACCGTTTCGACGGCCGCCGTGGCGATCCGGGCGCGGCCAATTTCGATCGTCTGCACGTCTTCCGCGGTCCGGGCCGCGACCGAGAAGGCTATGCCGTCGTCCACCAGCGGCCGCAGCGCCTCCTCCAGCAGCGCCGCGACGCGGGCGTCGCCCGACAGGTCCAGGACGTAGCCGCCGTCGGCCTGCGTCAGCGCGATAGCGGCCGCCAGCCCGACCGCGTCGCCCGCCGACGCCTGCAGCCGGCCATTCCAGTCCGACAGCGGTCCCTCGCCGGTCAGCCGGGCGGAGACGGCCGGGCGGTCCGGCAGGCCCAGCGCGCCGGCGATCAGCCCGCCCGGCGGCTCGGACGCCTCCAGATCGAGCCGCAGGAACTCCTCCTGCGGCCGGAACGCCGCCTCCAGCGCGATCTGACCCTGGGTGCCGTCGGTCCGCTCGATCACGAGGTGGGTCCGGGCCGCTCCGCTCTCCTGCGCGGCCAGCTGTCCCTCGGCGCGCAGCGTCGCCGGCACGCCCAGAACCGCTTCGGCTAGGCGGATCCCGCGCACTGACAGCCGCTCCACCGTGACGTCGACCGGCAGGGTCGGCCATCGGAAGGGTTCCTCCGGCGGCGCCGGCTCGGGGTCCGGGCCGCCTTCCGGCAGGCGCGCGACCTCGACGCCTTCGGCCTCGGCCAGTTCCGCTTCGAAGGTGCCGGAGAAGAGGGCGAGCGGGCGCCAGACCAAGGTGGCGGCCTCGATGCGCAGCCAGACGCCGCGCGCATCGCGCAGCGCCAGATCGCGCAGCTCGATCCGGCCGGGCAGGTCGCCGCCGATGCTGCCGATCGAGACGCCGCCATCGGGGGCGGCGAGCTGACGGTTCAGGAATCCGGTCAGCCAGGCCTGTCCCGGGGCCGTCCGCGTCACATAGAAGACGGCGCCGCCCGCGATCAGGACGGCGACCAGCAGCAGCGCGGCGACGCCCAGCAGGATGGCTTTGGTGATCCGCATCAGAACGCTTGGCCGAGGCTGACGTAGATCTGGAACCAGTCGTCCCCGTCCCGGGGATTGAGGGGGAAGGCGACGTCCAGCCGGACCGGTCCGAAGCCGGTATAGTAGCGTCCGCCGAGCCCGGCCGCCCACAGCATGTCGCCGAGGCGGTTCGGATAGCTGTTCGGGAACACCGTTCCGCCATCGACGAACGGCACGATGCCGATGCTGTCGGTGACCCTGATCCGCATTTCCGCGCCGACCTCGAGCAGCGAACGGCCGCCGATCGGGTCGCCGTCGCCATCGAGCGGTCCGGCCTTCTGGAACTCGTAGCCCCGCACCGAGCCGCCGCCGCCGGCGTAGAAGCGCTTGCTGGCCGGGATGTCGAACAGCCCCTCGCCGACGATGGTGCCGAGCTGCGCGCGCCCCGCCAGCACGTAGCGGGCCTCCTCGTCGATCGCATAATAGGCGGAGCCGAGCGCCGTGGCCCGCACGAACCCGATGTTCCGCTCGACCGTCCCGAAATAGGGTGTCGCCGTGAAGGCGAGGCGGTAGCCCTCGGTCGGGTCGAGCAGGCTGTCGGTCGCGTCCCGGGCGGCGGTCAGCGGTGCGCCGAACAGCACGAACTGCTCTTCGTCCGCGCCGCGCTCCTCGACGATCGAATATTCGACCGACAGGCCGCCCGACACTTTCCAGTCGCCGAGCGGCCGGCTGATGCCGAGATAGGTCCGGGCCGCCAGCTCTTCATAGGCATCGGTGCTCTCGCGCTGCGCCGAGGCCTCGCCCAGCAGGTCCTGGTCGATTCGCCGGAAATGCGGCACCCGCATGGCCGCGGCCATGCTCTGCTCGATCTCGCCGATCGTCGCGGACAGCCGCAGCCGTTGGCTGCGCCCCAGCAGGTTGCGGTGCTCCCAATAGGCCTCGCCGCGGAATCCCTCG
>CAZVAR010000069.1:12476-19268 GCA_964625225.1 uncultured Alphaproteobacteria bacterium
AGGAGGACCAGCCGACGCCGCCGCCCACGGTCCGATGCTTGCGTTCGGTCAGGCGGACCAGGATCGGGATGTTGCCGTGAGCGTCGACCGCCTCGCCCGGCTCGATGGCGATGCCGGTGAACAGTTCGGTTTCGGACAGCCGGGTCCGCACCCGGTCGACCTCGGTCTGGTCGTAGCGTTTGCCCGGTTCGAGATCGATCAGGCGCCGGATATAGGATTCGCTGATGCTCTCCAGGCCTTCCACGAGCACCGGCCCGTAGCCCGCCAGCGGGCCCTGATCGACACGGACCGTCACGCGCATGCTGCGCTGGTCGTGATCGACGACGGCCTGGCGGTCCTGCACCCGGGCGAGGGGATGGCCGCGTTCGCGCAGGATGCGGATCAGTCGTGACTGTGCATCGACGATCGCCTGGCCCTGCGCCGGCATGTCCGGCTCCAGCCCCACCGCCGCGGCGCCCTGCGGCAGCTCCTCGGCCGGTTGCGACGGCCCGGTATACTCGACCCGGTATTCGGCCAGCCGGTAGATCGGTCCCGGCTCCACGCGGAGCTCGACCACGATCGGGTCCGTATCGCGGCGCAGCCGGTAGACGACCTTGCCGGCATAGTAGCCTTGCGACCGCAGCACCTTGCCGAAGGCTTCGACGTCCTCTTCGATCCGCCGCTTCAGGCGGCCTTCGGTCCGCGGCGGATTGTCCTGCAGCGCGATGAGTTGCGACGACCGGCGCAACAGATCCTGCAGAGTCCCGTCCGCCTCGACGCCGTCGATATCGACGTCATATCGCAGCGCCGGGAGGTCGGTGGCCGGCTCCGCTACGGCGGGTTCGGACGGCTGCTGCGGCTGTGCGCACAACGGCGCCGCAGCGGCGGCCACGGCCAGCACAACACCTGTTGCCACGCGGAATCCGACGCCTACGACGGTTCCGCTGCTAACCACGGGGTTCGTCCTCTCTGCATCCGGTCGGACCGAGTCTCGGCTATACGGGCGATCTAAATACCGGGTGCGAGGACGAAACCCAAGCGGCTCGATCCGGGCAACCCGCACCGCCGCCTTGAACGTCCGCCGCCGGCGGCCGGTTCCGGCCGGCCTGTGCCGCCGGATTTGGGATAAAGCCTCGTTAACCAACCTGGCCGCATCATGCCTCTTTCACCGGAGGCAGCTCCCTGAATGGTCGTCGATTCCTCCGTCCCGTCGTTCCAGCGGCACCCGTCGCTGTGCAGGCGCATCCTCGCGCTCGGAGGGATGCTCTGCATGGCACTGGTGATAACCCTGACGGCAGTGGCGCTGCTGGAACGCGACGGTAGCCTGCGTAAGGCCCGGTCGGAGACGAGGCTGTTGGCGCGCACGCTCGGCGAGCATGCGGCGCGCACCTTCGACAGCCTCGACCTCGTCGTGCGGCAGACGGTCGAACGGCTCCGCGACCGCGGTATGATGGCGGCCTGGAGCCAGGAGGAGCTGCACGAGCTGCTCCGGAGCTACGCCGAGGGGCTGCCGCAGCTTTCCGATCTCGCCTATCTGACGCCGGACGGCGTGCTGCGGGGCAGCAGCAGGACCGCGCGGCCCGCGCCGCACGACCTGAGCGACCGCGACTTCTTCGCCGTCCATCGTGCCGGGACGGGGGTCGGGCTGTTCATCGGCCAGCCGGTCATCTGCCGGATTGACGGCCGCCCCTGCTTCATCGTCAGCCGTCGCCTCAGCCGTTCGGACGGACGATTCGACGGCGTCGTCATCGCGCGGGTGGAGTCGGCCTATTTCCGGGACATGTATCGGGCGGTGGCGACCGACAGCGTACGCCGGATCGCCCTCTGGTCCGAGTCCGGCACCATCCTGGCCAGCACCGCGGACGGCCGCGGCGAGACCGCCGCGCCGCCGCCCGTCTCCTTCGCCCGCGCGCTCGCGTCACTCGAGAGTCCGGTCGCGGAGCGCGTGCGGATCGTCGCCGTCGAGGATCTTGCCAAATGGCCGCTCAGCGTGCTGGCCGTCGCCGAGACGAATGACGTGCTGGCGCCCTGGCGGCGGCTGGTGTTCGAGCTGACCGTGTTCGGTCTTTCGGTGATGCTGGCCGTCGCGGTCCTGTGCGGCTTCGCCTTGCGCGCGGCGGGGCGCGAGCGCGCCGCCATCCTGCGGCTCGAGGCGGCGCAATGCGAACTGCGCCGGCGAGTCGGCGATCTCGAGGCGACCCGGCGTCGGCTCGAGGAGAACGGCGCCGAGCTGTCCCGGCTGGCCGAGAGCTACGCCGCCGCCCGCGACGAGGCGGACGCCGCGGCCCGGGCCAAGACCGAGTTCCTCGCGAATATGAGCCACGAGCTGCGCACGCCGCTCAATGCCATCCTCGGCTTCTCCGAGGTGATTCGCGACGAGATGTTCGGCCCGATCGGGCATCGCAAATATCTGGAATATGCCCGCGACATCAACATCAGCGGCACGCATCTGCTGGATCTGATCGGCGACGTGCTCGATCTGTCGAAGATCGAGGCGGGCAAGCTGGAACTGCGCCGCGAGCCGGTCGATCCGGCCGAGCTGATCGAAGCCATGCTTCGCCTGATCGGCCAGCGGGCGCAGGAGGCGGGCGTGCAGATCGAGATGCGCCTTCTCGGCGAGCCGCCTTTGCTCTGGGCCGATCGGCGGGCGCTCAAGCAGATGATCATCAACCTGCTGTCGAACGCCGTTAAGTTCACCAAGCCCGGCGGCACGGTGCGCATCATCGGCGCGCCAGAGACCGGCGGCTTCCGCCTGACTGTCAGCGACGACGGTATCGGCATCCCGGAGGCGGATCTCGAGAAGGTGCTCCTTCCCTTCGAGCAGGCCAGCAACGTGGCCGGCGGCGGCTATGGCGGTACCGGGCTGGGCCTTCCGCTGGTCAAGGCGCTGATCGAGGAGCATGGCGGATCGCTCCACCTCAGCAGCCGGCTGGGGGAGGGGACCAGCGTCTCGCTCTACTTTCCCGCCGAGGCGATCCGCTACCGGGTCGCCTGAGCCCCACCGCTCACCGGCGGCGCGTCTCCAGTCGCGCGATGTACAGCCCGCAGCCGACGATGATGGCCGCTCCGGCCCAGGTCCAGGCATCGGGGAGATGCCCGAACAGCAGATAGCCGAGCAGCGTTGCCCCAAGGAGTTGCGCGTAGTTGAACGGCGAGATCACCGATGCGGGCGCGCGCTCATAGGCTTTGGTCAGGAACAGGTGTCCGGCCCCGGCCAGGGCGCCCAGCAGCAGGAACAGCGTCCAGTCGAGCGGCGCCTGGGGCGCCGTCCAGGCGAACGGGATCGCGAGGCTCGACAGCACGGCGCCGATCAGCGTGGTCCAGGCCGCCGTCGTCTCGGCCGCGTCCTGCCCGGCCATCTTCCGGGTCAGGATCTGGTAGAGCGTGCTGCAGGTGGTGCTGGCGACGATGAACAGCGCCGCCCAGGACGTGTCCGACGCCCCCGGTCGGATCACCAGCAGCGCGCCGGCGAAGCCCAGCATGACTGCGGTCCAGCGCCGGGCGTCGACTCGTTCGCCGAGCAGCGGCACCGAGAGCACCGCGATCATGAGCGGCGAGGTGAAGCTGATCGCCGCCGCCGTCGGCAGCGGGATGTACGACAGCCCCTGAAAGTAGAGCGCGGAAGAGGCGGCACCGAGGCTGCCGCGCAGGAGCTGCAACGCCGGTCGCCGCGTGGCGAACAGCCGCAGGCGGCGCTTCGGCGCGAACAGAACCAGCATGAAGACGAGGCTGCCGGCGAACCGTGCCCAGACGATCTGGATCGTGGAGTAGTCGGCGCTCAGCAGCTTGCCGGCGGCGTTCAGCAGCGAGAACAGCGCGACCGCCGTCAGCATCAGCGCGATGCCCGAGAGGGCGTCGTCGCCCGGCGCCGCACCCGGCTGCGGCGGTGCCGCCATGGCAGGTTTCGGTGCGATCATGGACCGGAGATGCCGACCGCCGGGCGGCATGGGAGACTGGTCACGTCGGGAGGCTCGAAAGACGGGATACCCGACGCACCTTACCCGGCCGCGGCGGCGCATGCCATGCCGTGCTGCGCGGCCTCTTCCTCCGGGGGCGGGATCGGGTTCGCGCATCTTGACGAACGTCGTGCCGCCGTCGTAGCCGAGGCCCGCTGCCGTTGGTCTCCCTTGGGCGGGGCCGGGGCCGGCGGTGCGGATGGTGGCGTTGCGCCCCCGGCGCAGGCCGCGACGGGCGGGCAGACAAGGAGGCAGGCGATGTCCGAGGCTGGCTGCCGTTCTCCGAACGGCCTTCCCTGCGTGATCGCCGTCGCGTCGGCGTTGCGCGCGCCCGCGTAACCATGCCGCCGACCCTCAGGGCGAAGCTCTTCGTCCAGGCCTGCCTTCGGGCCGCCGACAGTGCCGGCCTGCCGGCGGTCGTGGTGCGGCGCGGCTATCCCGAGGCCGGCGCCGTGCTGATCAAGCTCAATCTCGGTGCGGCCGGCTGCACGGTGCTGAGTCAGGTTCGCACCGCCACCGGCGAGCCCGCCTGGATGCGCGGCACCGGACCGGCCCCCGTTCCGGAGCCCGAGGCCGACGCCTATATCGACCGCCAGGCCCGCTATGACCCCGACCTGTGGGTGATCGAGATCGAGGACCGCGAGGGACGCCATCCGCTCGGCGAGCGCATTCTCTGAGCTCTTCCCCGCGTCGGCCGCGGACGGCAGGATGTGGCGGCGAAAGCGGAACGGGAGGGACGGAATGGCTGAGGACGATAAGGCGGTGATGGCGCTCCTGCGTGCGTTCGGCAAGGCATTCAACGCCGGCGACGTGGACGGCATTCTCGCCTGCGTGACCGAGGATTTCGAGTGGCGCCTCGCCGAAGGGCCCGACGCCCCGGACGGCCGGATCGTGCGCGGCAAGGAGGCGGTGCGGCGCGCGCTGGCCGAGCGCGCCGCGCAGATCGCTCGGATCCGCTTCTCGGAGACCGAGGTCTTCATTGCCGGCGACCAGGTTGTCGGCCGCTTCCGGGCCACCGGCGCCTATGCCGACGGCACGCCGCTCGACGTCCGCGGCGTCGACCTCTATACCCTCCGTGACGGTCGGATCGCGGTCAAGGACAGCTACTGGAAGCGAATCGGCTGACGGCGGCGCTGCCGGCAGCGATCCTCCGCCCCGAAGCTCCGCCCCCGCAGGCCCGCGGCATCGGCGCTTCGGCGCTGCGGCGATTGCGGCGGTTCCGCGTCCCGGGGGCCACGGGAGGAGGCGGGCGACGGAGTGGCCGTGGCGTTGACTCGGCAGGGTCGCGGCCTTACACAGGATCTCGCGTCATTCGGGGGGACGCGGGCGCGGCGGCGTCGCGCTGGCGTCGCGCCGGCGGAGAAAGGACGGAGAGAATGGACATCAGGGCTCGGCCCCTGTCGCCGCACATACAGGTCTACCAGCCGCAATTCACGTCGGTTCTGTCGATCGTCCACCGCATCACCGGTGTGGCGCTGTCGGTCGGTATGCTGCTGCTGGTCTGGTGGCTGATCGCCGCCGCCTCTGGGCCGGAAGCGTACGAGGCGGTGCAGGGCTTCGTCGGCTCCTGGTTCGGCCTGTTCCTGTTGTTCGCGTGGTCGCTGTCGCTGTTCTACCATCTGTGTAACGGCATTCGACACCTGTTCTGGGATGCGGGTTACGGCTTCGAGATCCCGACGGCCTACGCCTCCGGCTGGGCGGTGCTGATCGCTACCGGGGCTCTGACGCTGATCGCCTGGATCGTCGGCCTCGCGGTGCTGGGAGACTGACGATGGCGCTGCGTACTCCGCTCGGCCGCGTCCGCGGCCTCGGTTCGGCTAAGGAAGGCGTCGGTCACTGGTGGGCACAGCGGGTCACCGCGCTGGCGCTGGTTCCGCTTTCCATCTGGTTCGTCGCCTCGGTCATCTCGCTTGCGGGCGCGGATCATGCCGCGGTCGTCTCCTGGCTGGGGTCGCCCGTGGTCACGGTGCTCATGCTGCTGCTGCTCGCCGCGACGTTCTACCACGCGGCGCTCGGCCTGCAGGTCGTCATCGAGGATTATGTTCACGACGAGGCTGTGAAGATCGCCGGTATTCTGATCGTCAAGGCGCTCTGCCTCGTGCTTGGTCTCGCCGGCGCTATCGCCGTGCTCAAGATCGCCTTCGGAGAGCTCTGAACCATGCCCCCGGCCTATCCGATCACCGAGCACACCTATGACGTCGTCGTCGTGGGTGGTGGCGGTTCCGGTCTGCGCGCGACCCTCGGCATGGTGCAGGCGGGCCTGAAAACCGCCTGCATCACCAAGGTCTTCCCGACGCGCAGTCACACCGTCGCCGCACAGGGCGGCATCGCCGCCAGCCTCGCCAACATGTCGGAGGACGACTGGCGCTGGCACATGTACGACACGGTCAAGGGGTCGGACTGGCTCGGCGACCAGGACGCGATCGAGTATATGTGCCGCAATGCCGTGCCGGCGGTGATCGAGCTCGAGCATTTCGGCATGCCCTTCAGCCGGACTAAGGACGGCAAGATCTACCAGCGGCCGTTCGGCGGCCACATGATGAACTTCGGTAAGTCCCCGGCGCAGCGCGCTTGCGCGGCCGCCGACCGGACCGGCCATGCCTTGCTGCACACGCTGTACCAGCAGAGCATCCGGCATCAGGCCGAGTTCTTCGTCGAGTATTTTGCCATCGACCTGATCATGGACCAGGAGGGCGTCTGCCGCGGCGTCGTCGCCTGGAACCTGGATGACGGCACGATCCACGCCTTCCGCGCACAGATGACGGTTCTGGCGACGGGCGGTTACGGCCGCGCCTACTTCTCCTGTACGTCGGCGCACACCTGTACCGGCGACGGCAACGGCATGGTGCTGCGTGCC
>CAZVAR010000070.1:0-19257 GCA_964625225.1 uncultured Alphaproteobacteria bacterium
GCATAGTCGAAGGTCATCACCGACGAGGTGACGGAGATGTCGCGCTCGCGCTCCACCTTCATCCAGTCGGAATGCGCGCGCCGCTGTTCGCCGCGAGCCTTCACGGCGCCGGCGAGCTGGATCGCGCCGCCGAACAGCAGCAGTTTCTCGGTCAGCGTCGTCTTACCGGCGTCCGGGTGCGCGATGATCGCAAAGGTGCGCCGGCGCGAGATGGGGCCGTTGAGCTCGTTCATCGGGTCGTCGGAAATGGCTGTTGGGCCCGCTCGCCGAAGCGGGGCTCGGACGGCGGAAGGTCAGAGCGTTATATGGAAGCCGGGGCTGTCAGTTCATCCGGATTCTCACCCGGCGCGGCCGGCCCGCCGATGGCGCGCGCGGCCGGCAGGCGGATGCGGACGGTGGTCCCGGCGCCGGGGCGGCTGTCGAGCTTGAGCGAGCCCCCATGGAGGCGGATCAACGATTGGCACAGCGGCAGCCCGAGGCCGGTCCCCTCCTGCCACTGGCCGCGGCCGAGCTGGACGAACGGTTCGAGTGCGCGGGGCACGTCCTCCGGCGCGATGCCGATCCCGGTATCGGCAACCGTGATCAGGATGTCGCCGCCGGGCTCTTGCATCGCCTCCACGACGACCGTGCCGCCGGCGGGCGTGAACTTGACGGCATTGGAGATCAGGTTGAGCAGGACCTGGCGGATGCGCCGCCCGTCGGCGCGCAGGTGCGGCAACCCGGCGATCCGCTGCGACAGCCGGACCTCGCCCCGGCGTGCCCGGTCGGCAAGCAGGCGGACGGAGGAATCGATGACGGCGGCGAGGTCGACCCGCTCCTCCTCGATGCCGAGCTTGCCCGCCTCGGCCTTGGCCATGTCGAGGATGTCCTGGATGAGCTGCAGCAGGAAGCCGGCGCTGTCGTTGATGTCGCGGGCATAGTCGCGGTAGCGCGCGCTGCCCAGCGGGCCGAACGTCTCGCGCAGCATCATCTCGGAGAAGCCCATGATGGCGTTCAGCGGGGTCCGCAGTTCGTGGCTCATATTGGCCAGGAACTCGGTCTTCGCGCGGTTGGCTTCCTCGGCCGACCGGAGCGCCTCGAACCGCGCCGCCTCCGCGCGCTTCCTTTCGGTGATGTCGCGGACCGTCCCCTCGTACCAGAGCGGCCGGCCGGACGAGTCGCGCACCAGCCGGGCGTTCTCCGAGACCCAGATGATCTCGCGGGTCTTATGACGATAGACCTGGGACTCGAAGTCGGTGACCTTGCCGTCCCGCTCCATGAGTGCGCGGAATTCATCCCGGCGATTCGGGTCGACGTACCATTCGGCGCCGATATCGTTGACCGCGGCCAGCATCTCGGCCTCACTCTCGTAACCGTTCAGGCGAACCAGCGCCGGGTTCGCCCGGAGCTGCCGGCCGTCGAGGCTCGACCAATAGATGCCTTCGGTCGCGTTCTCGATGATCCCGCGATAGTTCCGCTCCGCCTCCGCCAGCGCCTGCTGCGTCTCGATCAGGTCGGTGACGTCGACCGCGGTCCCGATGAGATCGAGCGGGCGTCCCCGGCGATCGCAGCGCAAGGTGGCGCTCACGCTGACCCAGATGATCCGGCCGTCGCGGCGGCGAACCTGGGTCACGAAGTTCTCGGTGCCGCCGTCACGCAGGCAGATCGCGACGAGGCGGGCGCGCGCCTCCGGATCGACGTAGATCTGGCGGCCGATGTCGGAGACCTCCGACAGCATCTGTGCCGGATCGGCATAGCCGCCCAGCCGGGCCAGCGCCGGATTCACCCGGACGAAGCGGCCGTCGAGCGTGGTCTGGTAGACGCCGACCCGGGCCTCCTCGAAGATCGTCCGGAAAACGCCTCTGCTTTCGCGCATCTCCGGTTCGGGATCCTCGGTCGCCACGCCGACTGTCGCTCCGCCACGCCTGCGACGCACTCGGCGCCGGCCGTCCAGGCCGGAACACGGTAGGGCCGGCGCACCTAACGGCCCGTTAAGGCCGGATCGGCCCGGATCGGCACTGCCGGCCCGGGCCGCAGGCTCACCTTACGAGGACGATTTCGAGGCCTTCTCGCCGGTCGTCAGGATCAGATCCAGCAGTTCCTGCGCCGGGACGCCCTTCTCGGACATCGACTTGACCCACCGGTCCCAGATCGGCTTCGCGGCGCGCTCCTGGAACTCCTTGAGCCGCTCGTCGCTGTAGCGGATCTCCTCCAGGCCCTGCTCCCGGAACATCGGCAGGTTCTTGTCGTCGGCCGCCTGGAACGCCGCCTTGAGCGCCTCGTAGTGCGGCTCCTTCAGCTCCATCAGGAGATCCTGATATTGCTGCGGCAGCCGGTCCCACGACGCCTTCGAGAAGATCGTCGCCACGTTCGCGACGCCGACATTCATGTTCGAGGTGAACCAGTTGCTGATCTCATGCAGCCGGTACGCCGCGTGCGCATAGGTGTAGGGGAAGGATGCGGCGTCGACCACGCCTCGCTCGAGGGCGGTGTAGACTTCCGGCGCGGGAACCGTGGTCGGCACCGCGCCGAGCACCCGCATCGCGTCACCCATGCCGCCGAGCGCCCGGACGCGCTTGCCGCTCCAGTCCTCGAGCGTCAGCGGCTTCGGCCCCCTACCCATGAACTCGTAGGGGGGGAGAATCGCCGACGCGTAGTACATCGCCCCCCAGCGGGCGAGCTCCTTCTGCACCTCGGGATGGGCGTAGAACGCCTCATGCACGGCGATGCGCGCATCGGCGTTCGCCATCGGCAGGAACGGAAGGTCGAGCGCGTTCAGCACCGGGTTCTTGCCGGGATGATAGGAGGACGAGATCTGCGCACCGTCGACGACGCCGATCTTGACGCTGTCGAGTCCTTCCTTGGCCGGCGCATATTGCTCGGCGAAGCCGATATCGATGATGAAGTTGCCGTTCGTGCGCTCCTTCACCAGTTCGGCCAGCCGCTCGATACCGGCGGTCTGCGCGCGCGCCGGCCCCCAGGTGGACAGCTTCCAATTGACCTTCGGGCCTTCGACGATGCCCTGGGCCAGTGCCGGCCCGGCGACCGCGAACGCCGCCGCCGCGGCCATGGCAGTCAGAAAACTCCTACGATCGAGCACTTGGCGCTCTCCTCTCGCGAGATCTTGATTCGGATGTACATTCTTTTACCCGCCCCCGGTCGCAGATGAAACCGGCTTCACTCGCACCGCGTTTCGCCTCACCGGCGCTGGGCGGCGCCGCCGTCGATGGTGACGATCGTGCCGCTGATATAGGCAGCGAGATCGGAGGCGAGGAAGGCAATCAGCCAGCCGACCTCCTCGGGCCGGCCCGCACGGCCGAAGGGGAGATCCGCGAGATAGTCCTGCCAGCGCTCGGGATCGCCGTGATCCATCTGGGCGCGGCGGCGGAGCTGGGCCGTCATGCGGTCGGTGGCGATCCGGCCGGGATTGATGCCGACCACCCGCACGCCCTGATCGACCGAGGCGCCGCCCAGCGTCCGCGTCAGCGCCATCAGGGCGGCATTGCCGACGGAGCCCGCCACGTACTTGGCGTCGTGCCGCTCGCCGGCAAGGCCGATCACATTGACGATGACGCCCGATCGGCGCGCGGTCATGTGCGCGAGCATGTCGCGGCACATGTTGACGAAGCCGAACACCTTGAGGTCCCACGCCTCGCGCCAGCGCGCCTCGTCGACCAGATCGATCGTTCCCGCCGGGATCGCGCCGGCATTGTTGACCAGGATATCGACGTCCCGACAGGCCTCCGCCAAGCGCCGGGTGTTCTCCGAGCGGGACAGGTCGAGCGGGTGCACCGTCACGCTGACTGGGTAGCGGTCCAGGATCTCGCTCCGGGTCGCCTCCAGATCGGCCTCGGTGCGCGCGGCGAGATGGAGATGAACCCCCTCCTCGGCCAGCACCAGCGCCGCCGCCTTGCCAATTCCCTTCGATCCGCCGGTGATCAGCGCGGTCCGGCCCCGCAGCTTCAGGTCCATCCTTCCCTCCCTTCGGTTCTATGTCTCTACGTCGTCGGGCGACGCACGGGTCGATACCGCGGCCGCGCCCCCGGCGCGCGGTCGGGCGCGGCCGCGGTATCGACGGCACGCGGAATGCGCGCCGGCCGGCCGTCCGGAAGAGCCGGGATGACGCAAGCGCAGGCATAGGACCGGACCGCCCGGAAAATGCGGCTCGGCGCCGCTTCCCGCCAACCCGCCGCGCCGAACTCCATCGCCTCCTCCCGGTTGCACGGCGGATCCCGCGCTTGCGGCACCGCCGGCTCGTGTAGGATGCTTCCATCAGGTGAGCGCGCCGTACAGAAAAAACGAATGCGCCGCGCCGCTGCCTCGGCGCGGAACTGCGCCCAGGACGGTCCGGCGCCGACATAGGGAGGAGCAGATGCATCGGAACCGAGCGATCTCCTGGCCGGGCACCGCCATTGCCGCCGTGCTGCTGCTGACATCCGGTGCCGCCGCGGCGACCGAGGTATCGTTCGTGGGCGGAGGCGCCAAGGGCGCCTGGACCCGTGCCCTGACCGCGATGAGCGAATGCCTGCGCCAGCGGTCCGACATCCGCGCCACGGTGACGCCGACCCAGGGCGGCATGGACGCCTTCATGAAGGTGCAGAGCGGGCGCGGGCAGTTCAGCTTCAACTATCAAAGCGTGATCGTGCCGGCGTGGAAGGGACAGGGCCGCTTCAAGGACAAGCCGATGCGGAACATGCTCGCCGTCGGCACGGCCGAAAGCCTGGCGATCGCGCATTTCGTCGTCTCGAAGCGGTCCGGCATCAAGTCGCTGCAGGACCTGAAGGGTAAGACGATCGCACCCGGTCCCGTCGGCACCGTGTCGCGCGACATCGTCACGGCATTCCTGACCAAGGTGGGCGTGTTCGACGGGATCGAGGCCGCCAACGTATCCTCGTCGGAGATGAACGCCTTCCTGAAGGACGGCAAGATCGACGGCTGGATCTGGCTCGGCGGCATCCCGACGCCGGGCGCGACCGAAGCCGCCGCCACCGGCGATGCGGTTTTCCTCGATGTCGGCAAGGAGCTCGATGCCAGCGGTTTCGCCGCCGAGAACCCCTACTTCCAGAAAATCACCGCGCCGGCCGGGAGCTATCCCAACATCGACTATCCCTGGACCTCCTTCGGCGAGAACGGAATCCTGATCGCCCACAAGGACGTGCCGGAGGAGGTCGTCTACGACATTGCCAAGACGCTCTGGTCGGACGCCTGCCTCGCCTATCTCGTCGACAATCTGAAGTCGCTGTCGGCGATGAAGGAGAATCCGGTCGCAGGGCTGTCCTTCCCGCTGCATCCGGGCGCGGCCCGGCTGTGGCAGGAGAAGGGAATCGACGTCTCCAAGGTGCCGTCGCCCGCGACGATGTGAGCCGCCGGCCGCCGAGGGCCCGCGATGACCGCCGATCCGGGGCGTGCCGCCGGCCTGCGGCGGCTGCTCGGAAAGGTATCGGACGCGGGCGCGCTCCAGACGGCGCGGGAGCCGTCGGGGCGCCTCGCCCGCGGCATGGTGACGCTCGCCTGCGTCGCCTTCGTCGGCCTCTACTGGTACTTTGCCGGGTTCGGCTATTTCTCGCCGGAGAGCTTCCTCACGCTCTATCTGGCATTCACCCTGGCGCTGATCTTCATCCTCTACGGCCGGCGCGGCCGAGCGGGCCTGCTCGACTGGCTGCTCGCGGCGGCGGCTGTCGCCGTCGCCGCGCAATATACGCTCTTCTTCGAGGCCCGCTTCGTCGACCGCTTCTCCGAGCCGGACGGGCTCGACCTCGCCGCCGGCACGGTGATGATCCTGCTGGTGCTGGAGGCGGCGCGGCGGGTGATCGGCGGGTTCCTGCCGGGGCTGGCGATCGTGCTGATCGTCTATGCCCTGGCCGGGCCGGCGCTGCCGGGTTCCCTGTCCTATCCCGGCGTCGAGGCCCGGGACATGGTGGGCTATCTCTACAGCTCGGAGGGCATCTACGGCTCGATCACGCGGGTCTTCGCGAGCTTCGTCTTCCTGTTCATCATTCTCGGGACGATGCTGGAACAGTCGGGCGGGCAGAAGCTCCTGATCGACTTTCCGCTGAGCCTGCTGGGCTGGATGCGCGGCGGCGCCGCCAAGGTGGCCGTGGTGGCGAGCGCGCTGTTCGGCATGATCTCTGGGGCGGCCTCGGCCAACGTCGTCAGCACCGGCACCCTGACCATACCTCTGATGAAGCGCTCCGGCTTCCCGCCGCATGTCGCCGCCGCCTTCGAGGCGACCGCCTCCACCATCGGCATCACCATGCCGCCGCTGATGGGCGCGGCCATCTTCATCATGGCCGACATCACCGGCATCCCCTATTTCGAGATCGTCAAGGCTTCGGTGGCGCCGGCGCTGATCTTCGTTGTCGGCATGCTGTTCATCGCCGACGCCTATGCGCGCAAGCACGACATCAAGGGGCTGCCGCGCGCGGAGTTCCGGAACCCGTGGGAGATCCTGCGGCATCACTGGGCTTTCGCAGGCCCGATTCTGGTGGTGGTCGGGCTCCTGGTCGCCGGTTACAGCCCGGACCTCGCCGTGTTCTATGCGCTTCCGGCGGTGATCGTGGCGAGCCTGTTCTCGCAGCGCACCCGGCTCGCACCGTCGCGTTGGGTGGCCATCGTCGCGCTGGGCGCCAAGCGCTCGCTGACGGTGGGCGGTATCGCCGGCTGCCTGGGCATCATCGTCGGCCTCGTCGTCAAGACCGGCATCGCGGCCCAGCTCTCGCACATCGTGATCGACTATTCGCTGGGATCGCTGCTGGTGGCGGTGCTGCTGACCGCGCTCGCCACCTTCTTCCTCGGCATGGGCGTGTCCTCCGTCACGGCCGACTACATTCTGCTCTCGGTGCTGATCGCACCGGCGCTGCGCGAGCTGGGCGCGCCGGTCATGGCGGCCCACCTGCTGATCATCTGGTACACGCAGACTTCCAATCTGACGCCGCCGGTCTGCACCGTCGCCTTCGCTGCCGCGGCGATCGCCGACGCCCATCCCTGGAAGACCGGGTTCGTCGCCTTCCGGTTCGGGCTGTTCATCTATCTGCTGCCGCTCGCCTTCCTCTACACGGGCCTGCTCGACTATCAGAACACACCCGTCTTCATGCAGAGCGTGGTCACGACGACGCTGTCCGCCTTCGCCTTCTCCGGCGTAGTGATCGGCTACATGTTCGGGCATCTTAGCCTGATCCAGCGCGGCGTGCTCACCGCGGCCTCGCTGGCGCTGTTCGACCCCGGACTTGCGACCGATCTCGCGGGCGCGGCCGCCCTGCTCGGGGTCGCCGGCTGGCAGATCTGGCGCGGCCGCCGGGCGGCGGCCGCGGCTCTCGGAGAAACGGGGTAGGACCATGCGCATCCTGGTGACCGGTGCTGCGGGGCTGATCGGACAGCCGCTCTGCCGGATGCTCGCGGCGCGGGGGCACGAGGTGGTTGCGCTCGATCCGGCGCCGCCGGTCGAGGGTGGGCCGCGCCACTGGGTGCGGGACGATCTCTCCGACCGGCATCGGCTGGAGGCTCTGCTCCGCGATGCGGGAATCGCGCGGATCGCCCATGCCGGAGGGATCTCCGGGCCGATGGTGGCCCCGGACGACCCTTACCGGGTCTTCGCCGTCAACGTCGTCGGCTCGCTCAACCTGATGGAGGCGGCGCGGCGGGCGGAGGTCGAGCGGTTCGTCCACTGTTCCTCGGGCGCGGCCTTCGGCGATACGGCGAGCGAGCCGGTCCCCGACGACGCGCCGCTGGCCGGTGCGGACATGTACGGCGCCTCGAAGGGAATGGTGGATCTGGCGCTCGCCGCCTATCGGCGTCGGCACGGCCTCGACGCCGTCGCGCTGCGCCTGTCGCACGTCTACGGGCCGGGGCGGCGCACCGACTGCGCGATCCGGACGATGATCGCCGACGCGCTGGCCGGCCGGCCGACCGTACTCGGCTGGGGGCGCGGCTATGCCCGACCCTACTGTCATGTCGACGACACCGTGGCCGGCATCGTCGCCGCACTCGAGGCGGGACCGTTATCGCAGCCCTACTACAACATTGCGGGAGAGGAGCCGACGCCGATGACGCGGATCGCCGAGCTGGTGGAGGCGAACATTCCCGGCGCCAGGATCACGCTGGGCGAGGGGCCGCCCGCAAGCGGCGTCCGGCGCGGCCGCATCGACATCCGCGCCGCCGCGCGGGACCTGGGTTACCGGCCACAGGTCGACATCGCCAGCGGCATCGCCGCCTACGTCGCCTGGGCCCGGGCGCGAGACGGGGTGTAGCCCGCCGGTGTCACGGTCTCGGAACGGCCGGGCCGGCAGGATGCCGCGCCCGCAGGCGCTCCTGGGACTCCAATATCGAAAACGATATTGCTTGACCTTTCTCATATGGAATTCCATATTAGCAAGGGCCCGTGGCCGGCGCGAACTCGGGAGACGGTGAGGTGAGCGCGGATCCGCTCGTTATCCGGTTCGAAGCGACGAGCGCGCCGGGCATGCGCTCGGCGCAACGGACCTACCGGCGGAATCCGGGTGCCTATAGGCGGCTCGTGGCGTTCGTGACGGCACGCATAGCAGGTTCGACCCAGTTGGATCTGGAGACCTTGATCGAGCTGCCGCCACGGGCGGGCGTCGACGGAGATTTTCCCACGATAATGGTCGAGCGGCTGTGCGAGGACAAGGCAAACCGCTCCACATATTATGCGGCGACGGAATTGCAGGGCACTTCGTTACTTTTCAAAGTCGGCAGCCGTAAGAGCTACATTGAGAAGTTTTGTTCCCGCCGCAGCATTCTACGGACATTGAGGAAGTTGCGGCGTGCCGGCACCGGCCCCTCTGACTAGACCGGGCTCTGAGCGACCAGCGGAGATCGAGGATGTCGTCCTATTCCTATGAGAGCAACAGAACGAAGCGCGACATGCTCCAGGACATACGTGCAGCAACGGACAGCATAGTCGCATACATGACCGACATCGACTCTTCGCTCGGCGATCTGTCCCGGGATGGCGATCTGGAAGAGCTCGCGACCGAAGTGGCGCAACTCGCGGTCGCGGCCAGCGAGCTGAACGCGGTCATCAGCATGTGCCGCCTCGGTCTCGGAACGCAGAGCACGGTGTGGCCCCAGCATGCTTATGTGCTCAGGGAGGGCCGCAGCCGTTTCTACGGAATACTCGACGCCGGGCTCCAGGCCTCCGGGAGTCGGTTCTGCCGTTTCCCGGGAATCGAGGATGCCTGGCCGGAAGCTCCGCCGCGGGCATCGTCGCCGAGCATCGTTCTGGTGCCGGCCGAAGGGAATGGCCCGCTTTCGGATTCCTCGATCGAGGCGGCGGAGGAGACGAAGGGGGCGGGCATCGCCGAGCTTCTGCGAACGCTGAAGAACGACGACGATGCGGAGCTGGCCCTCGTCGAGCGTGAGGCGATCGTGGCCGCCGGCCGGTGGGTCAAGGGGCTTCGCGAGGCGAAGGGCATGAGCCAGGAAGAGCTCGCCGAAAAGGCGGGAACATCGGCTGCGCAGATCTCCATTCTCGAAAACGGCACGGGAAAACGAGGAGCCAGCCTCGGTCTTTTGGCGAGGGTCGTCCATGGCCTCGGATGGCGGCTTGAGTTCCGACCCGCGACGTGAGCTCGTTCGCCTGGGTTCGACCGCAGCCGCGGCCGCGATCCTGCTGATCGCCGCCGTCTTGGTGATCGTACCGGCGCACTGGCGCGGTTTCGCCGCGAGCGTCGTGACGTTCGTAGGCACGGCGCTCACCCTGATCCCGGTCCTTCATGTAAGCTGGTACGGCTTGCAGGCGAACAGGTGGGAGCCGGATCCGAAGGCGCAGCCGGGCGTCCGGGATCTTCTGGCGGTGCCGCAGGCCTTCTTCAAGGAGGCGGCGGTGCGTCTCCGGTCATGGCACTTCTATCTGGTCCTGTCCGGCCTGGTCGGTATTTCGATCGGGGCATTTCTGGATCTGGTCAATGCGATACCGGGTTGATGCATGCGGGCCGACCGGCGGCATACGGGCGCCGGGCACCCCCCTTCGGCCGCCAGGTGCGGATCGGCCATGACCGGTCGGCTGGACGGCAAGACGGCGATCGTCACCGGCGCCGCCGGCGGGATCGGCGCGGCAATGGTGCGCCTGTTCGCCGCCGAAGGCGCGGCCGTGGTTTGCGCCGACATCGATTTGGCCGGCGCCGAGCGCGCGGCGGCCGCGGCCGGCGGCGGCGCGGTCGCCTGCCGCTGCGACGTGTCCCGTGAGGCCGATGCCGCCGCGGCGGTCGCGCTCGCCGTCGAGCGGTTCGGCGGGCTCACGATTCTGGTAAACAATGCGGCGGCCTTCCTGCCCGATGGCACGGTGACCGACATCGCCGCCGCGGACTGGCAGCGCGCGCTGGCGGTCAACCTGACCGGCGCCTTCCTGATGAGCCGGCACGCGGTGCCGGCCATGATCGCCGGCGGAGGCGGCAGCATCATCCACGTCGCCTCGCAGTTCGGCAGCGTCGGCCGGCCCGGGCGGAGCTGGTACTGCGCGGCGAAGGCGGGGCTGATCGGGCTCGCCAAAGCGATGGCGCTCGACCATGCGTCGCACGGCATCCGGGTCAACAGCCTGTCACCCGGCCCGGTGTCGACGGAACGGATCCTGCGCCGCTATGGCGGCGCCGCAGGCGCCCAGGAGGCGATCGGCCGCCGCACCGCGCAGGATCGGCTCGCGCGCCCGGAGGAGATCGCCGAGGCGGCGCTGTTCCTGGCCTCCGATGCCTCGAGCTTCATGACCGGAGCCGATCTGCTGGTGGACGGCGGGTATACTGCGCAGTAGCCGGGGCGCCGCCGGGACCGCGTCAGCCGACGCGACCGGACGCACCCGCCCAATACGCCCGCAGCGGCCCCTCGTCGCCGTAGATCGGGTCGGCGGCGGGCAAGGCCACGCGGCGGATGGCGTCGAGGACGCCCGGCCGCTCGCCGGCGGCCCCGGTGCACAGATCGGGCTTCTGTCCCGCGGGATAGGCGCCGACCACCAGGAGATCGTCGCTCGCGCCTTCGTTCTTGTGGCCGACCCCTGCCGGAACGACGACCGCATCGCCCGCCCCGACGCGAATGCAGGGGCCGTTTTCGCCGCCGAAGCGGATCCTGGCCTCGCCGCGGGCGATCCCGAGCACCTCATGGGCGGTGCTGTGGAAGTGGTGATAGTCGTACACGCCGTTCCGCCAGGCGCCGCGCCAGCCATATTCGGCGAAGCGCATCTCGAACAGGGCGGCGGCATCCCTGTCGGCCGGGACCGCCGCCCGGTAGACGAGCAGCGGCAAGGCCGGATTGTTCGGGATCCGGCCGTCATCGTCCAGGCGGTAGCTTTCGATGCATCCGGAAGGGTGCGGGCGTTCGCTGGTCATCCTGTCGGTTCTCGACCCGGCCGACGGCGGCTGCCGTCCTCTCCGCCGTCAACGCCGGTCCGGTGGCGCACGTTCCCCATGCCGGCGGGCGCCGCACCGGACCGCTCGTCCCCGACCGTCACGCCCGCGCCACAAACCAGACATTCATGGGGTCGTGCGGCAGGACGTGCCGTCGCACCTCGCTGAAGCCGGCCTCGCGCAGCATGGCCTCAGCGGTCTCCCAGCCCCACATGGTGCCGAGGCCCGCACCGCCCTGGCCCAGAGAGACCGGCATGCAGTGGACGCAGGAGATAGCGTAGAGGAGCGACGCCATCGGGAAGTCCAGATTGTTTTCGAGCTTTGCCGATCCGCCGATATCCTGCATCAGATAGACGCCGCCCGGCCGCAGCGCCCCGCGCAGCCCGCGGATGAGGCCCTGCGGATCTTTCTGGTCGTGAACGGCGTCGAAGGAGGTGATGAAGTCGAACCGCTCCGTCTCACCGTATCCGGTCAAATCCTTCACTTCGAAGCGGATGTTGTCGAGCCCCGCTGCGCGACCGGCATTTCCGGCGAAGGCGATCGCATCCTCGCACAGATCGTAGCCGACGAAGCGGCTGGCCGGGAACCGCTCGGCCATCGCAAGGAGAGCCGAGCCGCGCCCGCAGCCGGCGTCAAGCACGTCGATGCCGCTTTCCAGGCGTTCCGTCATCCCTTCCACCAGCGGCAGAACGGTATCGAACAGCGGCGCGGTAACGGTCTGGCCGCCGTCCTCGGCCATGATCTGGTGGAAGCAGGGATAGTCGGCATAGGCCATGCCCGCGCCGCTCTCGAAGCAGTCGAGCACGCGGTCATGGACCGTTCCCATGACCGCGATGTGCTGTCCGTAGACCGCCAGATTGCCGAGCGGCGCATCGCGCGTCAGGCAGGCCGCGTGTTCGGGCGGCAGCCGGTAGGTCCGGCGGACTGGATCGTAGCTGACGATGCGGCCGGTCACCATGACGGCGAGCCATTCGCGCACGTAGCGTTCGGCGAGCTCGGCCCTGGCCGCGATCTGCGCGCTCGTCGAGGGCGGCAGGGCGGCCATCACGTCGAACAGGCCGGTGCGGTGGCCGATCGACAGCATCACGGCCACCGCACCGGCATCGAGGACTTCGCCGATCCGGCCGGCGAACGCTTCGGCCGCGGCGTGATCGAAGGAGCGGGTTTCGGCTGGAACGGACATGACGCTTCCTCCCGTCTGATCTTGCGTCGGTGTGGCCGACCGGTAACCGACGGCGCCGTGCCCCGCGAGTGCGGGAATGGACAGGAGCAAGGCTTTCGTGCCATTTCCGGGCGATGGTCGCATCGGCGGATACGAGCCCGGTCTCGATCAGCCTGCTGGCGCTTCCCGAGACGACGCCGGCGGCGATCTGCGGCCTGTTCGAAGTCTTCTCCGCGGTGGGCGTCGCCTGGGGCGAGCTGACCGGCGAGACGAGCGGGGGACGCCGCATGGAGGCGCGTATCGTCGCCCGCCACGGCACGCCGTTCGCCTCGGCCAACGGCCTTCCGATCGCACCGCATGCGGCGATCGGCGACACCGGGCATACGGACGTCGTCATCGTCACCGATCTGAACCTGCCGGTAGACGCCGACCCGCGCGGCCGGTGGGGGGCCGAGACCGCCTGGCTTCGCGACCGGTTCGCCGAGGGTGCCGTCGTCTGTTCCGTCTGCACCGGCTCCGTCTTCCTGGCCGAGGCCGGTCTGCTCGACGGGCTGGAGGCGACGACCCACTGGAGTGCCGCCGGCATCTTCGAAGAGTACTATCCAGCCGTGCGGCTCCGCCCTGAGCGCATCCTCTGTCCCGACGGCCCCGAACATCGCATCATCACGGGTGGCGGCGCCTCCTCCTGGGAGGAGCTGGCGCTCTATCTGATCGCGCGCTGCTGCGGCGAGGCGGAAGCGGTGCGGATCGCCAAGATCTTCGTGCTCGGGGACCGCAGCGAAGGTCAGCTCCCCTTTGCGGCCATGGGCCGGCCGCGCCGGCACGACGACGCGGTGATCGGAACGTGCCAAGCCTGGATCGCGGAGCATTACCCCGTGCCGAACCCGGTGGCCCGCATGGTCGAACGGTCCGGATTGTCGGAGCGGACCTTCAAGCGGCGTTTCAAGGCCGCGACCGGCTACGCTCCGGTCGACTATGTACAGGCCCTGCGGATCGAGGAGGCGAAGCAGCTTCTGGAGACGACGCGCGAGCCGACCGACGCGATCGCGCGACAGGTCGGATACGAGGATCCGGCCTTCTTCCGGCGCCTGTTCAAACGTCGCACCGGCATCACGCCGGCACGGTACCGGCAACGCTTCCAGTCGCTCGCCCGATGCGACCGGATGCCCGCGACGAGCGCAGCGGGTGGGCCAGTGCGCGCACGGCAAGGATCTTCGCGCGCCCGCCCCATTGACGGCCACTCGGCGTGAGGTCACAGTCCCGGCCACCGCGATGGCCGTCTCTCTGCACCCCCGCACGCCCGACCGTGACGTATCCTCGGCGCCGGGGCCCGGCCCGGTCCCGGCGCCGCCCCGACGCCCGATCCCGCTCGCCGGAGCGGCGCTGGTCGCGCTCGTCCTTGGCACCCTGGCGGAGGCCCTGCTCCGGCTGGCCTGGGCAGGGATGGTGGCCGATCTGGCGCTGGTCGCCTATTTCGCCGCCGTCTGGCGACCGCTGCCCTGGTCGGGACGGCTCTTTCTGCTGACCGGGGCCGGGATGGGCTTCGGCGCGGTGCTGTTCGCGGAGCCGGGCTGGCCGCTCGCCGCCGACGCGCTGCGTCGCGCGCGCAGCTTCGTGACGCTGTTCACCGCGCTGAATTTCCTGCGCGCGGCCGCCGAGACCTCGGCGATGATCAAGCGCTGCGGCCGGCACCTGCTGGCGCAGCCGCCGGGGCGGCGCTATCTGGCCCTGACGGCGGGCGGTAACCTGTTCGGACTGATCGTCGGCTTCGGCGCGCTCAACCTGCTCGGCACCATGGTGAAGCGGGCCAACACGCTGGCGTCGGCGGGCGGCGATCCGCGGGTGCGGACGGTGCGCGAGCGGCGGTCCATGCTCGCGCTGATGCGCGGCTTCTCCTGCACGACCTCCTGGAACCCGATCTCGCTGCCGATGGCGATCCTGCTGTCGTCGCTGCCGGCACTGCACTGGACGCACCTCCTGCCCTTCGCCTTCGCGACCAATCTCGGCCTGCTGGCGCTCGGCTGGGCGTTCGACCGCTTCGGCGGCCATGCGCGCGGGGCCGGCACCGGCATGCTGGCCCGCAGCACCGACGGCTGGGCGATCCATCTCAACATCGTCGCCATCGTCGCGCTGGTGTTCGCTGGCGGCCTGACCGTCGAGCGGCTGGCCGGGGTGCCGGCGGTGGTCGGGGTGATGCTGGCGGCGCCGCTGGTGGCGACGGGCTGGCAGCTCGTCCAGGCGGCCGGGCTCGGGCCGGGGGCGGCGCTGCTGCTGACCGGCCGGCGTTTCCGCCGCCAGGTCCGCGTCGCCTATCCGCGTTACCGGCTGGAGCTGGCGATCCTGGCCGGCGCCGCCCTGGTCGGCACCTTCGTCGCGGGCCTGCTGCCGGCGACGGCCGCGACGGAGGCGCTGTCGGCGCTCGGCCTGCCGGCCGCGCTGCTGCCGCTGGCCGTGGTCCTGGTGACGGTCGGCACGGCCAGCCTCGGGGTCAACCCGATCGCCACCGTGACCATCCTGGCCGCCTCGTTGCCGCAACCGGAGAGCGTCGGCCTGTCGTCGATCACGATGGGCGTCGCCTATCTCGCCGGCTGGGCGCTGGCGGTGGGCTCGTCGCCCTTCGCGCTGACGACGCTGATCACCGGCAGCCTGGTCGACAAGCCGAGCCGGGTGGTGGCGCATGTCTGGAACGGCGCCTACACCTTGGCCGGCATGGCGCTGCTCGGTGTCTGGCTGCTGCTGCTCGCGGTGCTGCTCCCGGCCGGTTGATGGGCCTCGAGGCGACGCTGGCCGTTCTCACGGCCGCGGTCCTGGTCTTCGCGGCCGCCCGGCACTTTCACGAGCGGCCGTACGAGCCCGGGCGCCTCTGGCGGCCGCCCTGGCTCGCGATCATGTTCATCGCCGCGCTCGTCGCGGTGGCGATGCTCGCGCATCTGATCACCCTGCTGACTGGGAAGCCCTTCACCGGGCGGATGGGGTTCTGAAAGGCCCGACCGGACCGGGGGCGCGCGGCCCCGGTCCGGCCGCCGGCGTCACCAACTGCGCCAGATCGGGTTGAGCCCGGCCTTCTCGAGCGCTGCCAGCCGCGCCTTTTGCCAGCCCGCCACGAAGGTCTCGTCGGCCGGCGCCGAGGCGATATAGACCTTCCAGGCATCCTCGACGAGCGCCCGCCGCGCGCGCAGAGCCTCGTTGTGGGCCTGCACGTCCGGCGTCCACTTGCCAACTTCCTTGTAGTAGCGCACCGCGCCGTCGTGGAACGGCATCGACCATTTCATGACCTGCCGGTCCAGGCCCCAGCCCGAGGCCCCGGGCGCACTGTCCTTGTAGACGGGATAGAGCTCGTACATCGCCTTGGTCATCTCGTAGACCAGGTCCGCGTCCTGCGACGCATAGGCGATCAGCACGGGATAGGGATAGCTGGACCCCTCGAACGGCTGTTCGATGCCCGCGCCTTCCTTGCAGATCTGCTTGAAGTAAAAGGGCGAGGCCTCGAGCATGCGTTTCCAGCCGGCTTCGTCGGAATGCGGCAGCGGCACCCAGGTCGCGCCGCGCGGGCCGGTGAACGCCTTCACCGCGCCGCCGGAGGTGGTAACGGTGAACACGGCGTCGACCCGCCCCTCGACCAGCCCGTCGAAGGAGCCGGCATAGCCGCCGAACTCGACCTTCTGAACGTCGTCCCAGCCGAGACCGGCGAACTGCAAGATGCTGTAGGCATTGTAGTTCAGCCCCGGCGCGCCCTTGACCCAGGCGACCCGCTTGCCGCGCAGATCGGCGACCGACTTCACGCCGATGTCGCCGGCGATCAGGAGGTGCGCGCAGGAATCGGGGTTCGACATCGACAGGATTTCGATCGGCTGCGGCCCCCAATCCTTGGTGCCGAACGTGTCGGTGCCCTCCATCGCCTGAACGGCGCCGACGCCGAAGGCGGAGAAATGGACCTTGCCTTCCCGCAGCGGCACCAGCCGCGACACGTCGTTCTTGCCCGGCAGCACCCGCAGCGTGACACCGCGCTCGTTCTTCAGCGCCGCACCGATGGCGACCGCCTGCGCATAGCCGGACGAGCCGACGTCATAGGCGGTCCACGCCAAACTCTTCGGCAGGCCCTCGGCCTGCGCGCCGGCGGCCAGGAGCAGCGCGCCCGCGGCCGCCGCCATGCCGCGCCTGAGCCCGCGCCGTCCGTAATCGAACATGTTTCCCTCCCCTCGGAGTTCCGCACCGAATGGCGGGCGGCATCATCGCCAGTCCCGTTCGCCGTCACAACCCCTGCGCGCCGATCACGCTTGACGAGCGTCACCGCGGCGATGCAGATGGAGCGGTGATGCTGCCCGACCCGAACACGCTTCTCGTCTTCGCCGTTGCCGCGGCGATCCTGATGGTCACGCCCGGCCCCGACATGCTGTTCTGCGCGGCCAACGGAATCGGCCGCGGACCTGCGGCCGGTGCAGTTTCCGCCATCGGTGTCGGCGTCGGCAATCTGGTGCATACGGCGCTGGCGGCCGCCGGCCTGTCGGCACTGGTGCTGGCGACGCCGCTCGCCTTCGATCTCGTCCGCTATGCCGGTGCGGCCTATCTGGCCTGGCTCGGCGTGCAGGCGATCCGTTCGCCCTCGCTGCTCGACCTGCATGTGGCGGCCGCGCGCGAGCGCGGCATCTGGGCGACGTTCCGGGGCGGCGTGCTGTGCGACGTGCTGAACCCGAAGGTCGCCGCCTTCTTCATTGCCTTCCTGCCGCAGTTCGTCGATCCCGACCGCGGCGCGATCGGTCTCCAGATGGCGCTGCTGGGCGTGCTGCTCACGCTGATCGGCCTCCCGGTCAACCTGCTGATCGGCCTGTCGGGCGGACGGATCGGTCGCTTCCTCGCGGCGCGGCCGCGGGTCAATCGCGTCCAGAATTGGGTATCCGGCTTGATCTTCATCGGCCTGGCCGCCCGTCTCGCCGCGGGAGGCCGGCCCGCCTGAACGCCGGCACCGGCCCGATCCCGGCTCTTGCCGCCCTCGGCGGGCAAGAGCTGGCCCCGAACCCGATCCGCGAGCGAAATCCGAAGGCGTGGGAGGGTGGGAACGGGCCGGGCGCGGCGGTCCGGAACCGTGCTCAGTTCCTCTTGGTCTGGTCGACGATGTAGCCCGCGGCGGCGCCGGCCGCGCCGCCGATGACGGTGCCGCAGGCGACGCAGCCGCCGGTGACCGCCGTGCCGACGGCACCGACACCGGCGCCGATCGCGCCGCCGCTCAACACCCGCTGCTCGGTGGTGCTCAGGCCCGAGCAACCGCTCAAGGCCAGGACCGCGACGACCGGCAGCGCGAGCGCGGAGATCCGCATCCGAATTCCCCCGAACGAGTGAACACACATCCCGGAAGGACGGTGGGCAGCCCTTCCACATACGACTCGTTAGGGAGTGCGCCCGGCAGCGTCAACCATGCCGGCCGCGATCGGCGCTCGACATCCGGCATCCGGTGCAACAGGGCCACAGCGCGCGGTCGCCGTCTCGACGCCGCCCGCCGGCCCTGTCATGCTGGCCCGAATCGACGAACCCGTGGAGCCTGCCCATGAAGCTCGGTCTTTCCCTCGGCTATTCCGGCGCGCATCTGGACATCCCCGTCGCCCGCGTGCAGCGGGCGGAAGCGCTCGGCTACGACGCGGTGTGGACGGCCGAGGCCTACGGCTCGGACGCGGTCACGCCGCTCGCCTTTCTCGCCGCGAAGACCGAGCGCATCCGGCTCGGCACCGCGATCATGCAGCTCGCGGCGCGCACGCCGGCCAATGCCGCGATGTGTGCCGGCACCGTGGACGCGCTCGCCGGCGGCAACCGCTTCATCGCCGGGCTCGGCGTATCGGGGCCGCAGATCGTGGAGGGCTGGTACGGCCAGCCCTGGGGCCGCCCCTACTACCGGCTCAAGGATTACGTGACGATCATGCGCAAGATCTTCCGCCGCGAGGAGCCGGTCACGCACGACGGCCGGGAGATCGCCCTTCCCTATACCGGTGAGGGCTCGGTCGGGCTCGGCAAACCGCTGAAGTCGATCCTGCACATGAACCCGAACATCCCGATTTTCCTCGGGGCCGGCAACGAGGCGACGGTCAAGCTCTGCGCCGAGATCTGCGACGGCTGGCTCCCGCTCGGCTTCGTGCCGGGCAGCCTGCCCGAATATCTGCCCTGGCTGGAGGAGGGCTTCCGCCGCGCCGGCGGCGGCAAGTCGCTGAAGGACTTCGAGATCTACGCCTCCGTCCATGTCGAGGTCAGCGACGACGTCGCGGCGGCGCTGGCCAAGCTCAAGCCGGAGGTCGCCCTCTATGTCGGCGGCATGGGGGCGAAGGAGAAGAACTTCCACAAGGAGATGATGATCCGCCGCGGCTTTGCGGACGCCGCCGAGCGCATCCAGGAGCTCTATCTCGCCGGCCGCAAGGAGGAGGCGGCTGCGGCAGTGCCGGACGAGTGGGTGGACGCGAAGTCGCTGGTCGGGCCGCCGGAGCGCATCAAGCAGCGCTATCGCGCCTGGGAAGATTCGGGCGCCACCGGCCTCTATATCCGCACGAAGCAGGACGAGGCGATCGAGGTGATGGCCGAGGCGGCGCGGTTCAATCCGGGACGCTGACCGGAACCGCCCGGGCGCACCGATGCCGCCGGAGCCGGGAGCGCCGCCCCTACTCCGCACGGCGCGGAGCGCTCGGCCGCGACGGGACGCCGGTGCAGACGGCCGCCAGCACCTGGGAATTACCTGCTGGGTGCCACCCAACGGAATCAGGCAGCCGCGAGGTTCCAGGGCGGGGT
>CAZVAR010000071.1:0-19216 GCA_964625225.1 uncultured Alphaproteobacteria bacterium
TGGTCGCGGCGCTCGCGCCCGATGTTCCTCTGCCGCCGCCGCAACGGCCCCGATCCGCCGTCGGGACCGCCGAGCCGCGTGCGGCCGAGGCGCATGGGGGCGGACCGTCGGCATTCGTGGTGCGCGCGGCCGAGACGGAACTGGCGGCCCTGCCGCCGGAGGATTCGGTCGATCTGTCGATCCCGTTCGACACCGGGCGGACCGATCTTTCGGAATCCCAGATTCGGCAGATGGCACCGCTGCTGCAGCAGCTTCGCGACGACCCGGCGCTCCGGGTCCAGATCATCGCCTTCGCCGACGTGTCCGGCGAGAGCGGCAGCGCGGCGCGGCGCCTGTCATTGTCACGTGCGCTCGCGATGCGCTCGTACCTGATCGAGCAGGGCATCCGCAGCACGCGAATCGACGTGCGCGCGCTCGGCAACAGAACCGAACGGCATCCGACTGACCGCGTGGATCTTGTCGTTGCCACCCCGTGACGAAGCGTCCGGTCCGATCCGGCGCGTGCAGGAAATGACGCGCCCGACCCGCTACCTCCTGCGCATGGGGCTGTTCGTGGTCGCGGTGCTGGCGGTCGTGGCCGCCCTGTACACGCCGATCGAGCGAGCCTTTCTGACCAACCCGCCGCTGAACGGGTTGATCCTCGGCGTGCTGCTGATCGGGATCGTCTATTGCTTCCGCCAGGTGGTGATGCTCGGCCGCGAGCTGACCTGGATGGAAGCGTTCCGCCGTCGCCGGCCGGGGATCTCGCTTCAGGCGCGGCCGCGGCTGCTCGCGACCATCGCCACCGCGTTCGGCGAGCGCGAGGGGCCGGTGCGGCTCACCGCCATCTCGACCCGGGCGCTGCTGGACGGGGTCAGTGCGCGGCTGGACGAGTCGCGGCAGATCTCGCGCTATTTCACCGGACTCCTGATCCTGCTCGGCCTGCTTGGCACATTCTGGGGTCTGCTGGAGACCATCAGTGCGGTCAGCGACGCGATCAGCGGGCTGCGCCCCGGCGCCACCGGCCTGCCCCAGTCGAATGTCTTCGAGGAGCTCAAGGCCGGGCTCCGGGCGCCGCTCTCGGGCATGGGGACGGCCTTCGGCTCGTCGCTGTTCGGGCTCGCCGGAGCGCTGATCCTCGGCTTCCTCGACCTGCAGGCAGGGCAGGCGCAGGACCGGTTCTTCAACGAGCTCGAAGAGTGGATGTCCACGATCACCCGCCACACGGCCAGCGGCATCGTTTCGGATGGCGACCAGTCGATCCCGGCCTACATCCAGGCCCTGCTGGAACAGACGGCGGAGAGTTTGGAGGATTTGCAGCGCATCGTCGGCCGCGCGGAGGAGGGGCGCGTCTCGGCCAACCGCAACCTGCAGGCGCTTGCGGAGCGGCTGACCGCGCTCACCGACCAGATGCGGGCGGAGCAGAGCCTGTTGATGCGTCTTGCCGAGCAGCAGCTCGATCTGGAGCCCCTGATCCGGCGCCTGGCCGAGACGGCTGGCCAGTCCGGAATCGACCAGGCGACGCGCGACCATATCCGCAATCTCGACATCTATATGGCGCGCCTGCTCGAGGAGCTGAACGTCGGCCGCGGCGAGTTGCTCCAGGACATGCGCAACGAGATCAAGCTGCTGGCCCGAACCATCACTGCGGCCCGTGAGGAAGAGCGCAAGTAAGCGCATGCCATGATCGCCACCCGACGCCGCGGCAGGAACAACACCATCGACGTCTGGCCCGGGTTCGTGGACGCCTTGGCCAGCCTGCTGATGGTGATCATCTTCATGCTGTCCGTCTTCGTCCTGGCGCAGTTCTTCCTGACCGAGGCGCTGTCGGGGCGCGACCAGCAGCTCGCGCGCCTCAACCGCCAGCTCGCCGAACTGAGCGAGATGCTGGCGCTGGAGCGGCAGTCCAACGCCGAGCTGCGCGATACCGTGGGCCAGCTCTCGCTCGAGCTGCAGACGACGACCACCGCGCGGGACGACCTCTCCGAGCAGCTCGCCAACATGACGGCGCAGGCCGAGACCGCGACGACTACGGTGGATTCGCTGCGCGGCGAGCTGGCCGAGGCGATGAAGCGGATCGAGGCCGACCGCGAGACGATCGAGGTCCAGCTCGCCGACCTCGCCCGGCTGCGGCAGCAGGTCGCCGCTCTTGAGCGCGCCCGCGACGAGCTGGAGGCGCAGCTGCTCGGCACCCGCGACGTGGCGCAGCGGACCGCCACCGCCCTCGACGAAGAGCAGCAGGCGCGCCAGGCGGCGCAGAGCGCGGCCGAACGGCTCCAGGCCGAGCTGGCCAAGGCCACTGCGACGATCGAGAGCCAGGCGCAGACCCTGGAGGCGAACCGGAAGGCGTTCGAGGCGCAGCAGGCCGAGCTCGCGCAGGCGCAGCAGATAATTCAGGCCGACAAGGCGACCATCGAGGCCAATCTGGCCGAGCTGGCCCGGCTGCAGCGCTCGATCGAGGCGCTGACGGCGGCGCGGCGCGCCCTTGAGGACGAGCTGGTGAGCGTAAGGCGCCGACTGGAGGGGGAACTGGCCGCCGAGCGCGCCGCCAGGGAGCAGATCACCCGGCAGCTCGCGGCGCAGCAGGCGGCCACGGCCGAGGCGCAGCAGGCGGCCGACGCGGCACGCACGGAGGTCGAGCGCCTGCAGGCCGCGCTGGCCGAGCAGCAGACGGCCGCGGCCGCGAGCCAGACGGAGGTGCAGCGGCTCCAGGCCGACCTCGCCCGTCAGCGGACTGCGGCCGAGGAAGCGCACCGGCAGGCGGCCGAGTTCCAGGCGGCGCTGGCGGACCAGCGCGACGCCACCGGTGCGGCCCGCAGCGAGGCCGAGCGCGCCCAGGCCGCGCTCGCCGAGGAGCGCGCCGCGGCCGAGGCGCAGCGGGTCGAGACCGAGCGGCTACGCGCCGCGCTCGCCGCGGCCGAGGCGGCCGGCCGCGAGGCGCAGGACGAGATCCGGCGCCTCCAGGGAATGCTCGACGCGGCGACGAAGGCGACCGCGGACCAGTCGGAGCGGGTCGCGGCGGCGCAGGCGCGCATCGACGAGCAGCTCGCCGAGATCGCCCGGCTGAACGAGCTTGCCGAGGCGCTCCGGCAGGCCCGCGAACGGCTCGAGGCCGAGCTCGAGCAGGAGCGGGAGAAGCTGCGGCAGGCCGGCCAGCGCCTGGCCAGCGAGCAGGAAGCGACCCGTGCCTCGCGGGCCCAGGTGGAGCGGCTGACGCAGGAGGTGGCGACCCTGCGGCAGGAGCTCACCCGCCTCAACGCGGCGCTCGGCGCGGCGGAGGCCGCGGCTGCGGAGAAGGAGGCGCAGATCGTCGATCTCGGCAACCGGCTGAACCGCGCGCTGGCCAGCAAGGTGGAGGAGCTCGCGCGCTATCGCTCCGAGTTCTTCGGGCGGCTCCGCGAGGTGCTCGGCGACCGCCAGGACATCCGCACCGTCGGTGACCGCTTCGTGTTCCAGTCGGAGGTCTTGTTCCCGTCGGGCTCGGCGACGCTCAACGGCGATGGCCGGGCGCAGATCTCGGCGCTCGCGGCGACGCTGAAGGAGCTGATGCGCGAGATTCCGCAGGGCATCGACTGGGTCCTGCGGGTCGACGGCCATACCGACCGGGTGCCGGTCTCCGGCCTGTACTACGAGTCGAATTGGGAGCTTTCCACCGCGCGGGCGCTCGCCGTGGTGAAGCAGCTGGTCGATCTCGGCATCCCGCCCAACCGGCTGGTGGCGGCCGGCTTCGGCGAACACCAGCCGCTCGATCCGGGCAACGACGAGATCGCCTATCGCCGCAACCGGCGCATCGAGTTCAAGCTGACCGAGCGCTGAGCCGGCCCGCGCTCAGGACCGACCGCCGTGTCCGACCCGCCGCTCCTCGGCGGCGGGAGTCTGTAGCTCGGCGGCGCCGAACTGGAGTTCCGCCAGCCGCGCATAGAGCCCGCCCTGCGCCAGCAGCTCGGAGTGGGTGCCGACGCCGACCACCCGGCCATGGTCCATCACGACGATGCGGTCGGCCTTCAGCACGGTCGCCAGCCGGTGTGCGATGACGATGGTGGTCCGCCCCGCGGACAGGCGGTCGAGCGCCTCCTGTACCATCCGCTCGCTCTCGGCATCGAGCGCGCTGGTCGCCTCGTCGAGCAACAGGACCGCGGGGTCGCGCAGGATCGCCCGGGCGATCGCGATCCGCTGGCGCTGTCCGCCCGACAGGCGGACGCCGCGCTCGCCCAGGAAGGTGCGGAACCCGTCGGGCAGCCGCTCGATGAAGCCGGTCGCGCCGGCTGCATCGGCGGCGGCGCGAATCTCGGCCTCGGTCGCGTCCGGGCGGCCGTAGCGGATATTCTCCCAGGCGTCGGCCGAGAACAGCACCGGGTCCTGCGGCACCAGACCCAGCCGCGCCCGCAGCGCCGCCGGATCGGTCTCGCGCACGTCGACGCCGTCGAGCAGGATCCGTCCCGAATCCACGTCGTAGAACCGCAGCAGGAGCTGGAACACGGTCGTCTTGCCGGCCCCCGACGGCCCGACCAGGGCCACCGTCTCGCCCGGCTCGACCCGCAGCGAGAAGCGGTCCAGCGCCGACCGCTGGGGCATGGCCGGGTAGCGGAACGTCACCTCCTCGAAGGCGACGGCGCCGCGCGGGGGCTCCGGCAGCGGTACCGGCCGCGCCGGCGGCCGCACCTCCGGCTCCCGGTGCAGCAGCTCCAATAACCGTTCGGCGGCGCCGGAGGCCCGCTGCAGGTCGCCGATCACCTCGCTGACGGCTCCGACGGCGCCGGCGACGACCACGGCGTAGAAGACGAAAGCCGCCAGCTCCCCGCCGCTGATCCGGCCGGCGATCACGTCATGCCCGCCGATCCAGAGGATCACGCCGACCGAGCCGAACACCAGCAGGATGACGATCGCCGTCAGCAGGGCACGCACGCGGATGCGCTGCACCGCCGTCATGAAGGCCGTCTCGACCCGCGCAGCGAACCGTCTCGAGTCGTTCTCCTCTTGCCCGAACGCCTGGACGGTGCGGATCGCGTTCAGGGATTCGTCCACCTGATGGCCGATGTCGGCGATCCGGTCCTGGCTCGCCCGCGACAGGCGGCGCACCCGCCGGCCGAGCACCAGGATCGGCACCACCACCAGCGGGACCACCAGGAACACCAGCCCGGTCAGCTTCGGGCTGGTGACCAGCAGCATCACCGTGCCGCCGGCCAGCAGCAGGAGGTTGCGCAGCGCGACCGAGACCGAGCTGCCCACCACCGTCTGGATCAAGGTCGTGTCGGTGGTCAGCCGCGACAGGATCTCGCCGGTCTTGTTGACCTCGAAGAAGGCCGGGCTGAGGCGCAGGATGCGGGCATACACGGCGCACCGCAGATCGGCGATGACGCGCTCGCCGATCCAGGACACCAGATAGAAGCGGGAATAGGTGGCGAGCGCCAGCACCGCGATCACGCCGAGCAGCAGCAGCAGCGCGGAATCGAGAATCTCCGGATTGTTTTCGCTGAAACCGGAATCGACGAGATGGCGCAGCCCGGCGCCGATCGCCAGCACGGTCGCCGCCGCGACCGTAAGCGCGACCAGCGCCCCGGCCGCTGCCCAGCGATACGGCCGCAGAAAACCGAGCAGGGCGAGCAGCGGCCGCAGCTCCGCCTTTCCCAGCCGTGGCCGCGTCTCCTCGATCGAGCCTTCCGCCCGCCTCACCGGCGCGTACTCCCGGTGCTGCATGGGGCGGGCAGGGGCATGACGTCTGATCGGATCGGCATCGTCGAGTTTCGGCGGCGTGACGGGCGGCGGGCGCCGCCCGTAGCGATGAAATAATGCCTCCGGTCCGAAAAGTCCCGTATCCCGGCGCGGCGCCGGTCAGTAGCCGCGGAATTCGGGCTTGCGCTTCTCCAGAAACGCCCGCACGCCCTCGGCGTGGTCCTCGGTGCACATGCTGTCGGCGATCAGCTCGCCCTCCATCTGGAGTTGCGCCTCGATCAGGCGGCCGTGC
The DNA here is from genome assembly GCA_964625225.1 of uncultured Alphaproteobacteria bacterium. Lineage (GTDB taxonomy): Bacteria > Pseudomonadota > Alphaproteobacteria > JAJUGE01 > JAJUGE01 > CAZVAR01. The sequence continues at coordinate 5,945 of CAZVAR010000071.1, forward strand.
GCCGCATTGAACAGCGCCTTGGCGTTGGCATAGGCCTTGGTCGGGCCCGACGCGAGGCGGCGCGCCAGCCGGTCGGTCTCAGCCGCCAACTCGGCGCGCGGTACGACCCAGTTGATCAGCCCCAGATCCTTGGCACGGTGCGCGTCGAACCGCTCGCCGAGCAGGGCCAGCTCCATCTGCTGCTTCAGACCGACATTGCGGGCGACGAAATAGGAGCTGCCGCCGTCCGGGCTCGCCCCGATATGGCAGTAGGCCAGGGTGAAGAAGGCGTCGTCGGCGGCGATTGCCAGATCACAGGCGCCGACCAGGCCGATGCCGAAGCCCGCCACCGCGCCCTGGATGCTGGCGATCACCGGCTTGCCCATGCGCCGGATCGCCAGAATCGGCATGTGGATCGCGGTGACGCCCTCGATCACCACGCGGCGCCGCTCGGCCTTGTCCAGCTCGAGGCGCTTGCGCATGGTGCGGATGTCGCCGCCGGCCATGAAATGGTCGCCGGCGCCCTTGATCACGACGCAACGGATCGCGTCGTCGAACTCGATGCGGTGGATCGTCTCGATGAAGGCGGCCCGCATCGCCGGCGTCAGCGCATTGCGGACCTCCGGCTCGTTCAGGGTCACCGTAGCGATTCCGTCCTCGACTTGCGTGATCACCGGATCGGCCATGTCCGACTCCTTGGTCTTCGAATGTCAGTGTTCGGTTTCGGTGTGGGGGCGCCGCCCGCTCATCGGGACTGAACCGCGGCCGGGTCGTCGTCCTCACCGGCGGGCGCGTCGACCTCGATCGTTTCGGCGAGCAGCCGCCGCGCCGCGCTGCCGACCCGGCACCAGCGCGCATGCGCGTCGGCGTCGCCTTCGCGCAGCACCTCCCTGGCGCGCGACAGCGCCCGCTCCGGTGCCCGGTCGCCATAGGAGCGCAGCATGGTGCGAGCCGCACGCACGATGTCCGCGTCGTCGCCGCCGGACGCCATCCGGCGCCCGGCGTCGACGCTCAGTGCAAAGGGCGCAGAGGCTGCAGCCCCTGCGCCTGCGTAGGGCGTTCCGGATCCTCCTTCGCCGCGGGCGGTTCGCTCCGCGCGGCCTCCGCCGGTCCGGCCCCCTCCGGCTCGGCAATCTCGGCCAGCGCAGACTGCGCCAGGCCGACGATGCGGTCGAGTGCCGCGCGTTCGCCTTGACGGCGCCCGCAGGCAAGAATGCGTCGGAACAGGTCCTGCAGTTCCGCTTCCAGCGACTGCTCGGTGTCTGGTGGCGCCAAGTCGGTCTCCCCCGGTCGATGCCCCACGCGGTGCGCACGGTGCCGGTCGAGCCGATCCCGCGCCGGCCCCCCGTGCTTCGGGACGGCGCTTCGCGCCTCCTCGGCATGAGAACCTGCGGCGGCGATGGATCGGGATCGCCGCACCCCCGGACGCCGCGCAGTGAGGCCTTCCCGAAGGGCGGGGCGGTCCGGGCCACGGTTGTGCGAACCCCGTCGGGCCGATGCCCGGCGATTATAGGGCGCTCGCGCCGGCGGCTCTAGGCTCCGCCGATGCCTTCGATCACCTGGCCGGTGCCGCCGCAGTTCGGACACCCTCTGCCGTCGGTTCCCCGTGCCGTTCGCCGCTTATTAACGACCCTCGGCGCATCGTGAGGGCTTCACAGCCGAGTCGCCGCCCGCCCGCAGCTCTTGCCCATGTCGTTCCCCGCCACCGACCGCGATGGCGCGGCGCCCGAAAGGCGCGGGCGCGTGACCGACCCGCTGCCCGAGATCAAGGTCATTCTGCTGGAGGCGGACCCCTCGGCCGCCGAACGGGCGAGCCGGTCCCTGCTGGCCAGCCGGCGCCGTCGCTTCGCCGTTCGGCGGGCCGGCACGATCGAGCAGGCGCTCGAACTGTTGCCCGACGGGGCGTTCGGGGTGGTGCTGGTCGGCGTCGGGCCGCCACCGGAGGCCGCCCTGGAGCAGATCGCGCGCCTCGCCGTGGTGGCCGGGAACGTGCCGGTGATCGCGATCGGCGATCTGCCGGAGGACGCGATTGCGGTGGAGGCGATCCGACACGGCGCCGAAGATTATCTGCTCCGGAGGGACGCGCTGTATCCGGCGTTGCCCCGCATTCTCGAATATGCCGCCGAGCGCCGCGTCATGGCCGAGCGGTGCCGCGGGCTGACCGAGCGTCGCACCGAGGCCGAGGCCCTGCTCTCCACCGTGCTCGAGATCGTCGATGTTCCGACCGCGATCGTCGACGAGGGCGACCGGTTCGTGGCGGTCAATCCTGCCTTCGCCAGGGCTTTCGGCTGGTCGCTGGCGGAAATGTCCGGGCGGCCGGTCCGGGATCTGCTGCGTACGGGGGCGTCGCACACCGGGTCGGATCCGCTGCTGTGCCGCGACGGCGCCGAGATCCCGGTTGCGGTCACGGTGGCCGCGGTCCCAGTCGCCTGGCGCCGCTGGCGCGTCGCGACGTTCCGCCCCGATGCCCTGACGGGGCCGGGCGATCCCGAGGCATTCGAGCGCCGGTTCGCGGAGCTCTTCGGGCAGCGTCCCGGCCGAATGGTCGCGGGGCGCCTGCAGATGATCCGCCTGGACAAGGTGCGCGACACCCTCGGCGAATGCTGGGAATCGCGCGCCGAGCGGGTTCTCGCCTTCGCCGAGTCGGTGATCCGGGCACGGCTTTCGTCCGAAGATATGCTGGCGCGGAATCGCGATGGCGAATTCATCGTCTGCTTCTCCCGGCTCACCGAAGAAGAGGCCTGGTTCAAGGCGCAGGCGATCGAGCGGGAGATCCGGGCGCGCCTGATCGGCGAGGCGGACGATTCCTGCCTCGCCGACGTCGTCCTGGAAACGCACGCGGTGGAGATCGAGCCGGAGGAGGCGGCGCGGCCCGCCGACATCGCCGACCTCATCACGGCCAAGCTCGCGCGCGAGGCCGAACGGTTACGCCGCGACGCGAACCGGACGCTCATGCGGGTGTTCGAGCGCTGTACCCTCGCGCCGCGGCCGGTGCTGACCGCGGCCGGCGACCCCGCTCCGATGGCCTTCGCCGAGTTCGACGCCGAGACGCGGGCGCAGCTCGGCCGCGTGCTGCTGGCGGCGGCGGACGAGGGTCCCCGGCTCCAGTCGGAGATCGACATGCTGCGGCTCGGGCGTGCGGCGGCGGCGCTCTACCGGGGCGTCGGGCGCGACCCGGGCGGCATGCTGATCGTCGAGGTCAGCTTCGGCACGCTGTACGGGCGGACCAGCCGCGAGAAGTATCTCTCGATCTGCCGGCGACTGTCGGAACCGGTGCGGCACGCGCTGGTGCTGTGCGTGTGCGGCATTCCGGCCAACATCCTGCCGAGCCGTGTCACCGAACTGATGAGCGCGCTGCGGCCATTCGCCCGCGGCCGGATGGTGCGGCTCGCGTCGCCGCAGCTCGGCAATATCGGGCTGCGGGACAGTCAGGTGGGGCTGGTCGCGTTGCCGTCGGCAGTGCTGGATGCGACGGTCCGTCATGGTGGATCGGCGCTGGAGAAGCTGCTCGGCGAGCTGCGCCTTGCCGGCGCCCGGCTGCTGGCGGACGGTGCGGCGACGCGCGCCGAAGCGGCCGCGCTCGCCCGGCGCGTCGCCGCCGACCTCGTCGCCCTCGATTAGGGCCGTCGGCCGAGGCCGTGCCGCCGGAACCGGCGCATGGCGGTCCGCGACCGGTCCCGCTGTCGCACCGGTCGGATATCCCCCCTTGCCGCTAGCGCGGCCGCACGGTCCTCCTGTCCGTCGCGCTGTCGTCTCCGGGACAGGCACATCGTCCTCCGCAGAGCCGGGACGGGCGTCGCGCGGCGGTGGCGAGGTGCCCGGGCGCCGATGGCGGCCATTCCAGTCTTAGACTGGATAATTGATGTCATTGACATCAATGCGAACGCAACACATATCTATCTTTGCGTTTGGCGAAGGATTGCCCAGGGGCTCGCGGCCGGAGGCGCCCGGGTCGCCGAACCGATTCTCCCGACGGATACCACCGGAACGGCGGCATCGACTTCGAGCCGACGGTCCCGCCGTGTGAAAAGGAGGGCCTGAAAGCATCGTCATGGCTGCGCGGCAGGCGGCACCCACCTTCGTCGAGCTGTTCACCCCGAAGCTCGTCACCATTCTGCGCGAGCGCTACGGTCTTGCGGATCTCCGCGCGGACGCGATTGCCGGCCTGACTGTCGCGATCGTGGCGCTGCCGCTGTCGATGGCGATCGCGATCGCCTCGGGGGTCGGGCCCGACCGCGGGCTCTACTCGGCGATCGTCGGCGGCTTCATCGTCTCGCTGCTCGGCGGCAGCCGCTTCCAGATCGGCGGGCCGGCCGGTGCGTTCATCGTGCTCGTGGCCATGACCGTCGAGCGGCACGGCGTCGACGGCCTCATTCTCGCGACCATGCTGTCCGGCGTAATCCTGTGCGCCGTCGGATTCCTGCGCCTCGGCACCTTCATCAAATACATTCCCTATCCGGTGACCATCGGTTTCACCGCCGGGATCGCCGTCATCATCTTCACCAGTCAGCTCCGGGAGTTGTTCGGCCTTTCATTGAACGGCAAGGAGCCCGGGCCGCTGCTCCCGAAGCTGCTCGCCCTCGCCGACGCCCTGCCGACCGTCAACGCCGCGGCGGTGCTGGTCGCGCTGCTGTCGATCGCTGCGATTGTCGCCATGCGCCGCTACCGCCCGCACTGGCCGGCGATGCTGATCGCGGTCGGCCTCGCGGCGGCGGTGACTTGGCTGCTCGGCCTACCGGTCGAGACGATCGGGACCCGGTTCGGGGGCATCCCGAGCACTCTGCCGGCGCCGCAGTTCCCGTCACTGTCGGCCGACAAGGTCCTCGCCGTCCTCCCCGACGCGCTGTCCTTCGCGCTTCTGGGCGGCATCGAAAGCTTGCTCTCGGCCGTGGTCGCCGACTCCATGACCGGCCGGCGGCACCGCTCCAATTGCGAGCTGGTAGCGCAGGGCGCGGCCAATGTCGGCGCGGCCCTGTTCGGCGGCATTTGCGTCACCGGCACGATCGCGCGCACCGCGACCAATGTCCGCGCCGGCGCGCGCGGCCCGGTCGCTGGCATGCTGCATTCGGTGTTCCTGCTGCTGTTCATGCTCGCGGCGGCGCCGCTCGCCGCCTACATCCCGCTTGCGGCGCTCGCGGCCGTGCTCGTCATGGTCGCCTGGAACATGGCGGAAAAGCACGAATTCGTGACGCTGCTGCGTGCGTCGCGCGGGGACGCGGTGGTGCTGCTCGCGACCTTCCTGCTGGTGGTTTTCCGCGATCTGACCGAGGGGATCCTGATCGGCTTCGGCATCGGTGCCCTCCTCTTCCTCCACCGGATGGCGCAGGCCGTCGAGGTCGAGAGCGCCGCTCCCCTGATCGAGGAGGACAGGGCCGACACGGTCAACGGCAACGGGCGCAAGCCGTACGATGTCGACCTGGCCACCGATCCGGACGTGATCGTGTGCCGCATCACCGGCGCGTTCTTCTTCGGCGCGGCGGCGACCGTGGCGGCCGTACTCGACCGGCTGGCGGAGCACCCCAAGACCTACGTGATCGACTTCTCGGCGGTCCCGATCATCGACTCGACCGCGGCCAGCACGATCGAAGGGTTCGTGCGCAAGGTGCGGCGTGACGGCGCGGCGGTCTACATCACGGGCGCCAAGCCGTCGATCCGGCGCGTGCTGCTCACCCACGGTGTGCGCCCGCCGCATGTCCGCTACAAGGCAACCGTGGCGGACGCAACCGCCGCGGCGCGCACCAAGGCGACCGCAGCGGCGGCCGCGCCGCTCCCGGTCGGCGCAGGGGCCTGATCCGCGGCGGATGGCCGGGGTCGAGCCTGGCACGAGCCGGTGCGCGCCGATGTCGGCGCGCGGCAGCGGTTCCTGCCGATAATCCTATTTGTTGTATTTTTGCCTTGATTGTGCTAAGATTTTAGGTGATGGTTCGCGCTGTCGGGGATCCCTGCGCCATGCCGTTCCATATGGCGGCCATCGGCCGTCGGGATTGGCAGACGTCAACAGTGCGGGCCGGCAAATGTGAACGAATGTTGTCGTTCGACGACGTTTTCGCATTGCACGACCGGCTCGGAAGGCGATGTCCTTCCATCGCCGATTTTCAAGCGCCCGCAATGTCGCTACATTCCCGCCGCGGCGCAGCATGAAGCGGAGTGCGCGCCGGCCGGTGCCGGCGCGATGCGGGAGAGAAGGTGTGAGCAAGACCGGTTCGACGAAAGCGCTGACTCCGCCGGCGATCGCCGCGCGGAAGGGCGGGGATCCGATCGTCTGTCTGACGGCCTACACGACCCCGATGGCCAAGCTGCTCGACCCGGAAGTCGATCTGCTGCTGGTTGGGGATTCGCTCGGGATGGTCATCTACGGCATGCCGAGCACTGTCGGCGTCACGCTGGATATGATGATCGCGCACGGCCGGGCCGTCATGCGCGGCGCCCGGCGTGCCTGCGTGGTGGTTGACCTGCCGTTCGGCACTTACGAGGAGTCGCCGGCACAGGCCTTCCGCAGTGCGGCCAGGGTCATGGCGGAGACGGGCTGCGCCGCGGTCAAGCTCGAGGGAGGGGTGGAGATGGCGGAGACGATCCGCTTCCTCACCCGCCGCGGCGTGCCGGTGCTGGCTCATGTCGGGCTGACCCCGCAATCGGTCAACGCGCTCGGCGGCTATGCCGTGCGCGGCCGCACGGCGCAGGAGGCGGATCGCATCACCGCCGATGCCGAGGCGGTGGCGGAGGCCGGCGCGTTCGCCATCGTGGTCGAGAAGGTGATGCTGGAGGTCGGCCGCGAGATGACCCGGCGGGTGCCTGTACCGACCATCGGCATCGGCGCCGGCGCCGCGTGCGACGGGCAGATCCTGGTCACCGAGGATCTGATCGGCATGTTCCCGGATTTCCGGCCGAAATTCGTCAAGCGCTACGCCGCGCTGGGCGATCGGGTGACCGAGGCGGTGCGGCAATACGGCCAGGAGGTCCGTGCCCGTACCTTCCCCGGGCCCGAGCACAGCTTCGCGGCGTCGGAGGCGAAGGCGCCCGGCCGCTGAGGCGAGGCCGGCATGCGGATCGTCCGCACGATCGAGGATCTGCGCGGCGCCGTCGCCAGCTGGCGCGCCGCCGGTGAGACCGTCGCGCTGGTGCCGACCATGGGGGCGCTGCACGAGGGCCATTTGAGCCTGGTGCGGCTGGCCCGGGCGCGCTGCCGCCGCACCGTCGTCACGCTGTTCGTCAATCCCAGGCAGTTCGAGCGGGCCGACGATCTCGCCGCCTATCCCCGAACTGAGGCCGAGGATGCGGCGAAGCTGCGGTCGCTCGGCACCGATCTGCTGTACGCGCCCGCAGCCGAGACGATGTATCCGCCGGGCTTCGCCACCACCGTGTCGGTGGGCGGCGTCACCGCGCATCTCGATGGGATCGCCCGGCCGGGCCATTTCGGCGGCGTCGCCACCGTCGTGACCAAGCTGCTGCTGCAGTCATTGCCCGACATCGCGCTGTTCGGCGAGAAGGACTGGCAGCAATTCCAGGTCATCCGACGGCTGGTTCGCGACCTCGACATCCCGGTCGAGATCGAGGCGGGGCCGACCGTCCGCGCCCCCGACGGCCTCGCGCTCTCCTCCCGCAACGCCTATCTGACCGAGGCCGAGCGCCGCATCGCGCCGGCACTGTACGCCACGCTCGAATCAGTCGCGGCGCGCCTGCGGGCCGGCGCCGAGCCGGCAACGGCGACGGCGGAGGGTGCGGACGCCCTGCTGGCGGCCGGGTTCGCCCGCGTCGATTACCTCGAGCTGCGCGAGGCCGAGAGTCTCGAGCCGGTCGACCGCCTCGGCGATCGTCCGGCCCGCCTGTTCGCGGCCGCCTGGCTCGGCCGCGCCCGCCTGATCGATAATATCCCGGTGACGCCCGAACCCGGTTGAGCGGATGCGGCGGAACCGCCGGCCGGGCGGAACGGTTGAGTCTGCCGAAGACGAGCAGAGAGCATCCGCTCAACCGTTCCGGCAGGTGCCGAGATGTTTGCTCAAGGCCGCACAATGTCGGCGGGTCCGCGGTCCGGCGACGTTCATTCCGCGATTTGCGGCCTGCTGCTTCTGGCCGGAGCCCTATTTGTGGCCACGGCCCAGCAGGCATCCGCCGTTGCCGCAGAGACGGTTCAGCCGATCCGGGACCGGCTTTTCGTCTTCTTCGAACCGGGCAGCATCGAAGTGACCCCGGCCGCGCGCGAGATCGTCGGGTTCGCGGCTGCCGCGGCCGCCGACGGCGGTCCGATCCGCCTGACCGTCTCGGGCTTTGCGGCGCCGGCCGAGGCGCCCGGTATCGCGACCGCGCGTGCCGCGGCGGTCGTCGGACTGCTTGCCGAGAGCGGCGTGCCGCCGCGAGCGATCGTCACCCGCGATCCGGCCGGGCCGACCGCCGCAGCCGCGCTGCTGTCCTCGGTCATGCAGCGGCGCGTCGAGATCGTCCTGGCGCTGCGCCTTCCCTCCCACGGCGCCCTTGTCCCCGACACGCCGCTACGGTCGATTCCGTCCGCTGAGCGCGGCCCGGCTCTGGCATTCGGGCGTGCCCTGGAGTAAAGGTCGCCGCCTTTCGACCAGCGCCGAGCGAGTGGAATGGAGAGCATCAGCCGGCTGATCGCCGAGGAACTGGAAGTCGGCGAGCCGCAGGTCGCCGCGGCCGTCGCCCTGCTCGATGGCGGCGCGACCGTGCCGTTCGTCGCGCGCTACCGCAAGGAAGCGACCGGCGGGCTCGACGACGCGCAGCTTCGGCGCCTGGAAGAGCGGCTGCGCTATCTGCGCGAGCTGGAGGAGCGGCGCCGGGCCATCCTCGACAGCATCCGCGAGCAGGGGCGGCTGACGCCGGAACTGGAGCGGGATATCCGTGCGGCCGACACCAAGGCGCGGCTCGAGGACCTCTACCTTCCGTTCCGCCCGAAGCGACGCACCAAGGCCCAGATCGCGCGCGAGGCGGGCCTGGAGCCGCTCGCCGACGCCCTGCTCGGCGATCCGTCGCTCGCGCCGGAGTCGGCGGCCGCGGGCTATGTGGATCCGGGTCGCGGCGTCGCCGACGGCAAGGCCGCGCTGGACGGTGCCCGGCAGATCCTGGTCGAGCGCTTCGGCGAGGATCCGGACCTGATCGGCGAGCTGCGCGAGCTGGTCTGGCAGACCGGCATCCTGTCCGCCGCCGTCGTCGCCGGGAAGGAGGAAGCCGGCGTGAAGTTCGCCGATTACTTCGCCTTCGCCGAGCCGATCCGGAAGATTCCCTCGCATCGGGCGCTGGCCCTCTTCCGCGGTCGCAAGGAGGAGGTGCTGACGCTGCGGCTCGACCTACCGGAGGCGACCGGCGCCGCGGCACATCCCTGCGAGGCGCGCATCGCGCGGCGCTTCGGCATCGCCGACCGCGGCCGGGCGGCCGATGCCTGGCTCGCCGAAACGGTGCGTTGGGCGTGGCGGGTCCGGCTCTCGCTCAAGGTCGAGCTCGATCTGATGGAGCGGCTGTGGCAGGCCGCCGAGGCGGAGGCGATCCGGGTCTTCGCCGGCAATCTCCGCGACTTGCTGCTGGCCGCGCCCGCCGGCGGGCGGCCAACGATCGGCCTCGATCCGGGCTATCGTACCGGCGTCAAGGTGGCGGCGATCTCGGCGACCGGCCGACTGCTGGAGACGGCGACGATCTACCCGCATCAGCCGCAACGCCGCTGGGACGAGGCGATCGCGGTGCTGGCCGCGCTTGCCGCGCGGCACGGCGCGGAGCTCATCGCCATCGGCAACGGGACCGCCTCGCGCGAGACCGACCGGCTCGTCGCCGATCTGCTGCGGCGCCATCCGGAGCTGCGGCTGACCAAGGTCATGGTCTCGGAGGCGGGCGCCTCGGTCTATTCGGCCTCGGAATATGCCTCGCGCGAGCTGCCGGAGGTCGACGTTTCGCTGCGGGGGGCGGTCTCGATTGCCCGGCGTCTGCAGGATCCGCTCGCCGAGCTGGTCAAGATCGACCCGAAGTCGATCGGCGTCGGCCAGTATCAGCACGATCTCGGTCAGCATGAGCTCGCCCGCGCGCTCGACGCGGTCGTCGAGGACTGCGTCAACGCGGTCGGGGTCGACGTCAACACGGCCTCGGAGCCGCTGCTGGCGCGGGTTTCCGGTATCGGGCCCGGACTCGCCAGCGCGATCGTCGCCTGGCGCGATGCCAATGGCGCCTTCCGCACCCGGCGCGACCTGTTGCAGGTGCCGCGTCTCGGGCCGAAGGCGTTCGAGCAGTCGGCCGGCTTCCTGCGCATTCCCGGCGGCGACGATCCGCTCGACGCCTCGGCGGTCCATCCGGAGGCCTATCCGGTGGTCAAGCGGGTGCTGGCGACGACGCGGCGCGATCTGAAGGCGCTGATGGGCGATGCCGCTCTGCTGCGCTCCCTGGATCCCGAGGCCTTCACCGACGAGCGTTTCGGCGTACCGACCGTCACGGACATCCTGCGGGAGCTCGAGAAGCCGGGTCGCGACCCGCGCCCGGTCTTCCGCACCGCGGCCTTCCGCGAGGGCGTCGAGGATCTGACGGACCTCGTTCCCGGAATGGTGCTCGAAGGCGTTGTCACCAACTGCACCGGCTTCGGCGCTTTCGTGGATGTCGGCGTGCATCAGGACGGGCTGGTGCACGTCTCGGCAATGGCCGATCGTTTCGTTCGCGACCCGCGTGAGCTGGTCAAGCCCGGCGACCTGGTGCGGGTCAAGGTTCTGGAGGTGGACGTGAAACGACGCCGCATCGCCCTCACCATGCGGCTCGAAGACGCGCCGACCGCTGCGCCCCGGCCGGACGAGCGTGCGCCGAAGCGCGGCGCCAAACCCAAGCCAACGCGGGAGCGGCCGCCATCCCGGCCATCGGGCGTTCTTGCCGAGGCCTTCGCACGGGCAGGGCTCACGCCGAAGCGCTGAGGCTCGCGCCCTGCCCGGACGGGTGCGGTAAAGGGGTTGCAATCCTGCCGGCAAAGTGATTGATCGCCGACGCATATCGGGTCGCCGGTACACCCGCATGCTCGGCGCTGTTCCGTCATTCGTCACCGAAAGGCGAAGAATGAGACGATCGGTCGCGTGTCTGCCCGGCCTCGTGATCTCCCTGTTTACTTTGCTCGACCCGGCCGCGGCAATGGTGCCTCCGGAAAGCGAGTCTTCGCCTGTCGACTGCCTCGCCCTGGCGATCTATTGGGAGGCGCGCTCGGAGCCGGCCGAAGGCCAGCTCGCGATCGCGCATATCGCGATCAATCGCGCGGCGCACCCCGGATTTCCCAACGATATCTGCGAGGTCGTCAAGCAAGGCGGCGAGGCCGGACGCGGACGCTGCCAGTTTTCCTGGTGGTGCGACGGCCGCGACGATACGCCCCGTGATCTGGACGCATGGCGCAGGGCGAAGGCGCAGGCGGCTGCTGCTCTGAGGGGCGAGACGGAGGACCCGACCGGGGGCGCCATCTACTTCCATCACGAGGGAGTCCGTCCGAGCTGGGCCGAGGTCAAGGAGCGGACCGCCCGGATCGGCCGACACATCTTCTATCGCTGACGCCGGCACCCCTCGCACCGGCTCTCCCGTGCATCGCCCGGATCTGCTACTAGAGCAGGTGACCCATTATCGGGAGGTTCGGCCTTGCGTCTTCTCGCTCCTCTTTTCTCGATTCTGATCCTGTCGACCGCGGCGGCGGCCGCATCGTCTCCCGACCCGGCGGCCGAGCAACGGCACGGGGCGGCGATCACCGACTTCGCCGGGCCGTGGATCGGGCGGACCGATCCCGGCTCCGACCGGGTGCGCAACGCGACCTTGCTGATCGAGCACTTCGCGGGCGACGTGTTCCGGATCACCTGGACCAGTTTCGAGGCCGACCCCCGGACCGAGGGCGGCGTCGCGAAGCGCGAGCGCAGCCTCGTCTTCCGGCCCAGCAGTGTGCCCGGCATCTGGATTGCCGATCCGAGCGACGATCCCTTCATGCTGCTCGGCGCCTGGGCCCGGTTCGAGGACGGGGCGCTCGTGATCGACACCATCGCCATTACGCCCGAAGGTCGCCTTGAGCGCCAGACCTATCGCCGCACTCGAACCGACGAAGGGCTCAAGCTGACCTACCGCCGCTGGCTCGACCACACGCTCGATCGCGAGATCGAGGCCGATTACCTGCGGCTGTAGCCCCGCCGCCCCGATCCCGGCCGGCGGGGCGGCCGTGCGTGTCGCACGACCGGCGCCTTAACCACGGTGTTTGCTCGTCCCGCTGTATCGGGGCGCGTGCCGCGAGGCGAACCGCATTCGAGGAACCGGTCCGACGGCGGGCCGGCCCGCGCCGGGCGGGGACGCAGGAGGACGGAAGCGTTCAGGTGGCGTGCGCGGTCTTCCGGCCCGTGTGACGGGCGATCAGCGCGAATTCAAACAGCACCATGAACACGAACAGCGCGAGACCGGTGTAGTGGAACACCGGGTCGACGGCGAGACTGGCCATGAAGAGGCCGAGAAGGGCCAGAAGCAGCACGACAAGGCCGAGCACATACCCCCCGAGACCGTAATCCTGCATCGGCATTTCTCCTTTTCCGGCTAGGCGACCGGCCAACCGGGATTCCGGCTGGCGGATCGCCCCATCGTTCTCGGACCGCGACGCTCCGCCGCAGCCTGCGGCCACGCTAAGGCGGTTCATCCCGGCCGCCATTGATCTGCATCAATGTCATCCGCGGCGAAGGCGGCAAAGTGAGCCGGTAATGGGAACCGTCACGGTGCCCTGTACGACACCCGGAAGAGGGGATCCAGTTCATGGCTGTCGCCACAGCCGGATGGCCGGGCCGCACGGCGGCGCCGGCCGCTTATGACGAGGACGTCGTCCGCCTGTTCGTCCTGGCGACGATGTTCTGGGGTATCGTCGCCTTCGTGGCCGGCGTGTATATCGCGCTCCAGCTCGCGTTTCCCGCGCTGAACCTGGGGCTCGAATACACGACCTTCGGCCGCCTGCGGCCGCTGCACACCTCGGCAGCGATCTTCGCCTTCGGCGGCAATGCACTGCTGGGCACGTCGCTCTACGTCGTGCAGCGGACCTGCCGGGCACCGCTGTTCGGTGGGCCGGCGCTCGCGAACTTCCTGTTTTGGGGCTACCAGTTCTTCATCGTCCTGGCGGCTTCCGGCTATGTGCTCGGAATCACCCAGAGCCGCGAATATGCCGAGCCCGAATGGTATGTCGATCTGTGGCTGACCTTCATCTGGGTCATCTATCTGGTCGTCTTCTTCGGCACGATCATGCGGCGTCGCGAACCGCACATCTATGTGGCGAACTGGTTCTATCTCGCCTTTATCGTCACCATCGCGATGCTGCAC
>CAZVAR010000072.1:0-19185 GCA_964625225.1 uncultured Alphaproteobacteria bacterium
ATTGCGCGATGCAGCTCGTGCGCTGGCCGAAGCAGTTCGACGTGATCGTCACCGACAATCTGTTCGGCGACATCCTGTCCGACTGCGCCGCCATGCTGACCGGCTCCCTCGGCATGCTCGCCTCCGCATCGCTGGGCGCCGCCGACCCGCAAACGGGCCGCCGACCGGCGCTCTACGAGCCGGTTCACGGCAGCGCTCCGGACATCGCCGGCCAGGGCAAGGCCAATCCGCTGGCGGCCATCGGCAGCGCGGCGCTGATGTTCCGCTGGTCGTTCGACCGGCCGGAGGATGCCGATCTGATCGAGCGTGCAGTGGATCGCGTCCTGGCGGAGGGCTACCGGACCGCCGATATCGCCGGGCCGGGGACCAAGACGGTATCGACTTCGGGCATGGGCGATGCGGTCATCGCGGCGATGGAGCAGGACAACTGAGCCGGGACCCGAGGGGTAGGGAAACGGGCGGGACGAAGCCAATCGGCGCTAATGCCCCGTCCCGGTACGCCGGAGTGTCGAGGCGAGCCCGTCGCGTTCCGCCTCCAGCGCCGCGATACGTTGGTTGAGCGTCTCGACCCGCTGCAACAATGTGGTCACGGCACAGGCGATCGGGTCGTCCACTCCCTCGCAGGGCAGACCATAGGCATCGAAGGACGGCCGCGATGGGCTGTCCTCGCGACGCGAGGCCGGGTGCGCCGGAATGCCGACTACGGTAACGCCCGGCGGCACCGCCTGCAGCACGACCGAGTTCGCGCCGATGCGCGCTCCCTTCCCGACCGTGAACGGCCCCAGCACCTGCGCGCCGGAGCCGATGACGACCCCGTCCTCGACGGTGGGATGCCGCTTTCCCTTAGCGAGCGAAGTACCACCCAGCGTGACGCCCTGGTAGAGCGTCACGTCGTCGCCGATCTCGGCAGTCTCCCCGATCACCACCCCCATCCCGTGGTCGATGAAGAGCCGCTTGCCGATCTTCGCGCCGGGATGGATTTCGATCCCTGTAAAGAACCGACCGAGCTGCGACACGAAACGCCCGATCAGGTGCCAGCCGCGCACCCAAGCCGCATGCGCCACCCGGTAGAATAGCAGGGCATGGAAGCCCGGATAACAGAGGACCACTTCCATGCGCGACCGCAGCGCCGGGTCGCGCGCGACATAGGAGTCGATTTCGGCAAGGAGCCTCGCGAACATGGCGCGTCTCTCGAAGAACGTCGACTCGGCCCAATATCGTTCGGGAACGGTGCAGGCGCAAGCAAGGCGGCTTGCCGCCCACGACTGCACGACCTACGCTCTTGCCGATCTGGCTCCCTGCGGCGGAGATACGGCATGGACATCCGCGACGGCTTCGTCGGCGCAATCGGCAACACGCCCCTGATCCGGCTGCGCGGCCCGTCCGAAGCCACCGGCTGCGACATTCTGGGCAAGGCCGAATTCCAGAACCCGGGCGGCTCGGTCAAGGACCGCGCCGCGCTCGCCATCATCCTCGACGCCGAGCGGCGTGGCGAGTTGCGACCGGGCGGGCTGATCGTCGAAGGCACCGCCGGCAACACGGGGATCGGCCTTGCTCTTGTCGGGAATGCCCGCGGCTACCGGACCGTGATCGTCATCCCGGAAACGCAGAGCCAGGAGAAAAAGGACATGCTGCGGCTCTGCGGTGCAGAGCTGCGCGAGGTGCCCGCGGTTCCGTACAAGGATCCGAACAACTACGTGCACGTCTCCCGGCGGTTGGCCGAGGAGCTGGCACAGAAGGAACCGAACGGTGCGATCTGGGCCAACCAGTTCGACAACGTCGCCAACCGCCAGGGCCACTACGAGACGACCGGCCCGGAGATCTGGGACCAGACCGATGGCACCGTCGACGGCTTCATCTGCGCAGTCGGCACCGGCGGCACGCTGGCCGGTACCGGCATGGCCTTGAAGGAGCGTCGGAAGGACGTCGTGATCGGCCTTGCCGATCCGCTCGGGGCGGCGCTGCATAATTACTACGTCCATGGCGAGCTGAAGGCGACCGGCAGTTCCATCACGGAGGGTATCGGACAGGGTCGCATTACCGCGAACCTCGAAGGCGCACCCGTCGACGAATCATTCCAGATTCCCGACGAAGAGGCCCTCCCCGTGCTCTTCGACCTTGCCAAACACGAGGGGCTGGTGCTGGGCGGCTCCAGCGGCATCAACGTTGCGGGCGCGATCCGGCTGGCACGCAAGCTGGGTCCTGGACACCGGATCGTGACGGTGCTCTGCGACTCGGGCGAGCGCTATATGAGCAAGCTCTGGAATCCTGCCTTCCTGCGCGAGAAGGGCCTGCCGGTTCCCGACTGGCTCTGACCGGCGGCCGGGCCGTCACTCCAGCGTCTCGAACAAACGCAGGAGCAGCCGTGCCCGGGGCTCGAGGCTGGAATAGAAGAGATGCTCCTCCTTGGTGTGGTGACCCGTGCCGATGACACCGAGTCCGTCCAGCGTCGGAATACCGAGAGCCCCGGTGAAATTGCCGTCGCTGCCGCCGCCTGCGGCGATATGGCCGGGCTCAAAGCCGATCTCGCGGGCAAGCGCAAGCGCGTGCTCATAGAGGCGTCGAATCTCCGGGCCCATCGCGAAGGGCGGCCGATGGAGGCCCCGCTCCACGACGACCCTCACGTCGGGATCGACCGGTTGCAGCGACAGCAGCCGACCGCGGACTTCCTCCTCGGCGGCACGGTCCGGCACAAGCGCCAGGATCTCCGCCTCGCAGGCGACGGGCACCACGTTGACGTGCGTCCCGCCGCGGATGTTGCCGACGTTGAGAGTGATGTTGCGGTCGTAGTCCGTCATCCCTTCGATGCGGAGGATCTGGTGCGCCATTTCCCGGATCGCGCTGCGCCCGTCCCGGTGACGGGAACCGGCATGGGCCGGCCGCCCCTCCGTGCGAATCCGATAGCGAGCGATGCCGTAGCGGGCCGTCTTGAGTTCTCCGTTCTCGCCGGCCGGCTCGACCACAAGGACGATGGCGTGCCGCCGCGCCTCGGCTTCGATCGGGTCACGCGAGGTCGGACTCCCTATCTCCTCGTCCGGCACCAGCATGACCGTTACGGGTAGCCGCGGCCGGCGCCCCATCCGCTGTAAATGCCTCAGGGCATAAAAGGCGATGTAGTTGCCCCCCTTCATATCGGAGATGCCGGGACCGTAGACCCGGTCGCCCTCGCGGCGGAAGCGTAGCGGGCCGGACAGCGAACCGACCTCATGAACCGTGTCCAGGTGGCCGAGCACGAGAATCCCCGGGCCGTTGCGCTCGCCCGGAATGCGCGCCAGCACGATGTCGCCTAAGCCGTCCCGCCCCGGGATGCGCTCGATCGCAGCGCCGATCCCGCGATAGGCTGCCTCGGCGGCATCCATGCAACGGTTGACGCCTTCGGCGAAGTGGGTCGGGCTTTCGATCTCGACCCACTGCCGCAGCCCATCGAGTATCTCCTCGGCATCAAAACGGTCGGTCATCGGCGGCTCCTTCGCTTGTCCCGGTCCGTCGTGGTGCCCTTGGCCGGATCGGGGTCTTCCTGCAGATCTGTCCTCATCGCTGCGAGTACTGCCCTAAGCAGGGCACCCGATGCGAGCCCCCTCGGCAGGATAGGCCCGAGCGCGCGGTCCCGCTCGCCGGCCGGCACATCCCGCTCGTCGCCGAGATAGGCGATCGCGAGATCGGGACGGCGCAGCCGGGCCATCCGCGCCAGGGTGAAGCCGGACGGCTGGCCCGGAATGCGAACTGCCGCGAGAAGGAGATCGATCCGCCGGGAACCACGCAGTACGTCGAGCGCGTCCACGACGGTGGTTGCATGCAGCACTGCGAAGCCCGCACCGCGGAGCCGACGCCCGATCGCGTCGAAGGAGTCGGGCTCGTTCTCGGTGAGAAGGACGGTCGAGGGTAGCCTAGTGCCCGACGGCATGACCCGGTTGCTCGGATTTCAGCGCCGCAGGCGCCACGATCACGGCGACGCGAGTATCGCGCTCCTCACGCCGCGGGCAAGCCGGAAAAGGGCAGCGCGACCGGCCTCGCCCCGGTCGCCTTATCGAAGGTATGCCTCGGCCGCGTAGCGGCGCATCATCCGGTGGGTGTTGAAGTAGCTGCCGATCCTGCCGATCGCCTGCTTCATCATCCAGATCCAGCGGGCACGATCGCGATAATAAAGATCGAGCACGGTGTGCTGCAGCTTGTCGTAGAGTCGTTCCGCGTCCTGGCCTGCCGATCGGCCGTCGCCATTGCCGATCGCCCAGCCGGTCACGCCCTCCACGCAGGCCTCGACCCACCAGCCGTCCAGCACGCTGAAGTTCAACCCGCCGTTCAGAGCCGCCTTCATGCCCGAGGTCCCCGAGGCCTCCAGAGGGGGCAAAGGCGTGTTCAACCAGATGTCGGAGCCGCAGACCAGCGCGCGGGCGAGATCCATGTCGTAATTCGGCAGAAAGGCGATCTTGATCTCACCTTCGAGCTCGCGGATGCACTCGTGGATCTGTGCGATAATCCGCTTGCCGTCCTCGTCGTGCGGGTGAGCCTTGCCGGACAGGACCACCTGAAACGGTCTCGCACGCGCGATTGCCCGCAGCCGGTCCGGATCCGAGAATAGGAGGTTCGCGCGCTTGTAGCCGGTCATCCGGCGCGCAAAGCCGATCAGCGGCACCTCGGGATCCATGACCAGACCGGCTATGCTCCTGACGCGCTCGATAAGCTGCTGCTTGGCCTCGGCATGTGCGGCCCAGACCTCGGCGTCGCCGAGCTGGTCGGCGCGCATGAGTACCTCGGGATCAAGCCGCCAATCGGGCAGATGAGTATCGAACAGATGCGCAAAGCCCGATCCGGTCCATGTCGGTGCGTGCACGCCGTTCGTCACGGCATGGACCCGGTACCCCGGGAACATCCGGCGCGAGGTCTCGGCATGGCGCTTGGCGACGCCATTGACGTAGCCGCTCAGGTTGAGGGCCAACATCGTCATGTTCAGCCGCTCGGCACCGCCGAAGCGCTTCAGCGCGGCCAGATCGACGGATTCGCCTAGCACCTCTTCGACCAGGTCGTATGTGAACTGGTCGTGCCCGGCCTCGACTGGCGTATGGGTGGTGAAGATGCAGGCTTCCCGCACCCGCGCGGCACCGGTACCGGTGCCGTCGCCATCGGCCGCAGGCGACGCGAACCGGTCGAGCAACTCGGTCACCAGCAGTGCCGAGTGTCCCTCGTTCAGGTGATATTTGTCGATATCGAAGCCCAGCGCCCGCAGAATGCGAACGCCGCCGATGCCAAGCACTGCCTCCTGCTTCAGCCGATACCGGCGGTCACCGCCATAGAGATGGTCGGTGATCTTCCGGTCCTCGGAGGTATTCTCGTCCAGATTCGTGTCGAGCAGGACGACCGGCGTTTCGTAGCCGGTAATGCCCCGGATCGTATACAGCCACGGCCGGATCCAGACCTCGCGCCCTTCGATCTCGACGGCAATCTTCGCCCCGAGCGGGCGGGCCCAACGCGCGGGGTCCCACGGGCTCGGTGCCTCGGTCTGCCGCCCCTCCGGGTCGATCTCCTGGCGCATGTAGCCGGCCCGCGTGATCAGCGTCACGAACACGACCGGCAGTTCGAGATCGGCGCATGTGCGCGCGGTGTCCCCGGCGAGCCCGCCAAGCCCGCCGCTATAGGTATGCATCTCCGGCCGGATCGCGATCTCCATCGTGAAATAGGCGATGCGCGTCCGCTTGAGATGCTGGTCCAGCCTGCTCATCCGTATCGACGTCTCCATGACGCATCCGGGTCGCTAATCATATGGGCCTAGCGTCCGGACTCCGCAGGTCCTCTGAAAGGTTATACGACGATACCTAAACCGGAGATTAACCAAAGCCGCACTGGCCGCGGACGACAGGCCCGTCGCCGGTGTACCGCCGGCGTGAGAAAAGCGGCACGCGGCAGCTAAGCCGGCCGCGCGGAAGCAGCTTTGGGACCGTCCGCGCCCCAGGGAGTCAGGCACTGAATCCGTTGCGGGAGCTATGCCCCTGCCTCGCCGCCCGGATGATGTCTGCCTGTTCTGGCCTCCCTCTGCCGCTACTCGCACTGGCGAACGGCAATGTTATCGCTGCCGAACGTTTGTCATACGTAATCCTTGTATACGCAGAATATATACTGAAGCACCATAGTTGGCATCCGGCTTGAACTTCCAGCGCCCTCAATAAAAAAGCAGTCGCAGCAGAAAAATTGCTTGAAACGAAGCCTGCCTCCGCGATATCGGCGCTCTGGGGGCGGATCGACGGCATCGGGCCGGCGGCGGCTCCCGCGCTCAAGCCTTGGAGGCTCGATCCCCGATGAGCGATGGCGTCCCCAGGAGCGACTCCCTCTCTCCCGGCCATGACGGCGCCGCGGAAACGACGGACGCGGACCCGCTTTCCATCCTTCCCGACCGCAGCAACGTCGTCCGCCTGCAGCCACGGCGGCAGACACGAACAGCGCTGCATCGGTTCCCGATCAGTGAGCGCGCGCAGATGTTCCGGCGCCGCTACTATCCTGCCGCCGGCACGGCCGAATGGAACGATTGGCGCTGGCAGGCTCGCAATCGTGTCCGGAGCCTGGCGGCGCTGTCCCGCATCTTCGCACTCACAGAGGACGAGCGCACGGCGGCCGAGCGCCACACCGGCTCGCTCCCGGTCGGCATCACCCCCTACTATTCCAGCCTGATGAGCGGAACGGACCCGTCCGAGCCGCTGCGACGCACCCATATCCCCGTCAACGGCGAGTATCTGCGCGCCCCGGGCGAATCTGACGACCCGCTCGGCGAAGATCACGACATGGCGGTCCCGGGCCTGGTGCATCGCTATCCTGATCGGGTGCTTTTCCTGACCACCGGCTTCTGCTCGACCTACTGCCGGTACTGCACGCGATCGCGCATGGTCGGCGAGGTTGGCGGTGAGTACCATTTCAGCGTACCGCAATGGGAGACCGCCCTCGCCTATCTCGAGGCGCACACCGAGGTACGGGACGTTCTCCTCTCCGGCGGTGACCCGCTCACGATCCACGACGAGAAGCTGGACTGGCTGCTCTCGCGGCTCCGGGCGATCAAGCACATCGAGTTTGTCCGCCTCGGAACCAAGGTACCAGCTGTCCTGCCGATGCGAATCACCAAGGATCTCGCGCGCATGCTTCGCCGGCACCGGGTGTGGTTGTCGATCCACTTCACGCACCCCGACGAGCTGACCCCGGAGGTCACCGAGGCCTGCGACCGCCTCGCCGATTCCGGCATCCCGCTCGGCAGCCAGACCGTGCTGTTGAAGGGCATCAACGACGATGCCGAAATCATGAAGTCGCTGATGCACGGACTGCTGATGCGGCGCGTCAGGCCATACTATCTGTACCAGTGCGACCCGATCTCCGGCTCTGCCCACTTCCGTACGCCGGTAGAGAAGGGACTGGAGATCATAGCCGCTCTGCGCGGTCACACGAGCGGCTATGCGGTTCCCACCTATGTGATCGACGCCCCCGGCGGCGGCGGCAAAATCCCATTGCTGCCCGACCCGGTCGCCGGCCGCGACGGCGGCGACCTGCTGCTCCGCAATTTCGAAGGCGGCATCTTCCGCTATCCGGACCCGGAAGGACGGCTTGGCACAGATAAGGGCCGGATATGGGGGGCAGAGCCATGCGCGTCGGCCTGACCTACGACCTCCGCGACGCCTATCTTGCCCAGGGTTACTCCGAGGAGGAAACCGCCGAATTCGATTCGGCGGCCACCATCGACGGCATCGCCGCGGCGCTGGCGGGGCGCCGTCTGGCGGTGGACCGGATCGGCCATGTCCGGCAGCTCGCGGCGCGCCTCGTGGCCGGCGAGCGCTGGGACTTCGTGTTCAACATTGCCGAAGGGCTCCACGGTGTCGGTCGCGAGGCGCAGGTGCCGGCACTGCTCGATGCCTATGACATCGCCTATACTTTTTCCGATCCGCTGGTGATGGCACTGACCCTCGATAAGGCCATGACCAAACGCGTGGTGCGCGATGCCGGCCTGCCGACGGCGGATTTCGCGGTCGTGGCCGATGAGGCGGATATTGCCGCGGTCCGCCTGCCGTTCCCGCTCTTCGTCAAGCCGGTAGCAGAAGGCACCGGCAAGGGTATCTCCGCCGCCTCGCGGGTGGAGACACCCTCGAAACTCGCTGCTGCATGCCGGTCGGTGATTGCGCGGTTCGGCCAACCGGCGCTGGTGGAGACCTTCCTGCCGGGCCGGGAATTCACGGTCGGCATTGTCGGTACCGCGCGGCGGGCACGGGTCATCGGCGTAATGGAGATCCTGTTCGGGGAGACGGCCGAGGCGCACGGCTACACGCTCGAGAACAAGGAGCACTACGAGGACCGTATCAGCTACCGTGTCGCCGATGACGCCCCGGCGCGCGAAGCGGCCGATGTCGCGCTCGCCGCTTGGCGGGTGCTCGGCTGCCGCGACGGCGGGCGGCTGGACCTACGCTGCGACGGTGCCGGTCGGCCGCATTTCATCGAAGCCAACCCGCTTGCCGGGCTCCATCCGCTACGCTCCGACCTGGTCATCCTGGCAAAGCTGGCGGGGTGGGGCTACGACGACCTGATCGGGGCCATCGTCGAGTCCTGTCTTGAGCGAACCGGACCGGCGGGCCGGGCCGCAGCGGCGTGAGCACGCCGCCCGTCGCCGTCCTTCATGGGGCGGTCTCACCCGGTGCGCCGGCATCGGACCAGGACACTCTCGTCCAGGTCACCGCCGTCGCCGACTCCCTCCGGCGCCTCGGTCACGAGGTCGAGCGGATCGAACTGACGCTCGATTTGGGTGCGGCGGCCGACCAGCTGCGGTCGCTCGCGCCGGCATTCGTCTTCAACCTCGTTGAATCGGTCGCCGGAACCGATCGCCTTCTGCCGCTCGGCCCGATGCTGCTCGACTGCCTTGAAATTCCGTATACCGGCTGCCGCACACGGGCGCTGGTTGCGACCACCGACAAGCTCCTGGCGAAGCGGCTGATGCGGGCGGCCGGAATCGCGACGCCGGACTGGCTCGACGGCAGGACCCTCGCAGGAGCCGGCGATGGCCGGCCCGCGATCGCGGCGGCCGGACCTCCAGCGGGGAATCCTCCGCTCCTGAACGCCGACGCCGGCCGCTTCATCGTCAAGTCGGTCACAGAGCACGCCTCATTCGGCCTCGATGGATCGGCTGTGGTATCGGCCGACCGGGTCGCCGCCGCCTTGGCCGATCGTCGCGCCCGGTTCAGCGGCGAATGGTTTGCAGAGGCCTATGTCGATGGCCGCGAGTTCAACCTCTCATTGCTCGGCGGGGCGGACGGCCCGCAGATCCTTCCGCCGGCGGAGATCGCCTTCCAGGGTTTCGCACCCGGCGAGCCCCGTATTCTCGGCTACGCCGCGAAGTGGGACGAGCGCTCCCCCTCCTACCGCGCTACGCCGCGACATGCGGATTTTCGACCGGACGACATGGCGCTCTTGGATCGCCTCCAGGGGCTCGCCTGCGCCTGCTGGGATCTGTTCGAACTGTCCGGCTATGCGCGGGTCGATTTCCGGGTCGACGAGGCCGGCCGTCCCTTCGTGCTGGAAGTAAACGCCAATCCGTGCCTGTCACCCGACGCCGGCTTCATGGCAGCCGCGGAACGGGCGGGACTCGGTTTTGTTGACGTGGTCAGGCGTATTGTCGCCGATCTTTCCGCCTGAACCGCATGTTCCGTATCCGACAGGTTCCCGACGATTCCACGCCGGCCAATGCTGCCGCCATCCGTCAGGTACAGGACATGCTGCGGGCGCAACTTCCCGGTGTGTCCGGTGCCGAGATCGCTTCGATCCCGAAATCGTTACGCGATCCGCTTGCCTATCGTTTCCGGTCGATCCTCTTCGTCGCCGAGAAGGCGACCGGAGAGCTGCGCGGCTTCGCTCTGATCAAACACGCGCCGGACCTGGATTTCTGTTGGCTGGATTTCATCGCTGTCGCACCCGGCAGGGTCGGTGGCGGAGTCGGCGGTGCCCTCTATCAGCGCGTGCGGGAGCAGGCGGCCGCATTGGGCTGTACCGGCCTATTCTTCGAATCACTGCCCGACGATCCGGAACTCAGTCCCGAGCCGGAAATCCGCAAGCAGAACACGGAGCGTCTTCGGTTCTATGAACGATATGGTGCCCGTCCGATTGTCGGCACCAAGTACGAAACGCCTCTGTCCCCGGGCCAGAGCAATCCGCCCTATCTCGTCTATGACGGGCTCGGGCGCGAGACGCCGCCATCCCGCGCCGAGGCCCGGCGCATCGTCCGTGCCATCCTGGACCGCAAATACGGCAACCGCTGCCCGCCCGGCTACATCGACATGGTCGTCGATTCGTTTCGGGACGATCCGATTCGCCTGCGCCCGCCACGCTTCACTCGCAAGGTCACCCTGGCCACCTCCGTTCCGGTGCCGGCAACAGCGCGGAAGATCCCCCTCGTCGTCAACGACAAGCACGACATCCACCACATCCACGAGCGTGGCTATGTCGAGGCGCCGGTTCGGGTCCGTGCCATCCTGCGTGCGCTCGATCCGACCGGTCTGTTCGAGCGGGTTCCGGCGCGGGGGTTTTCGGACATGCACATCCGCGCGGTCCATGACGACCGATTCCTAAGCTATCTCCGGCGCGCCTGTGCTGCGGTCGAACCGGGCCGTTCGGTCTATCCTTACGTGTTCCCCATCCGCAATGCCGCCCGGCCGCCAAGGGAGTTGGCCTTGCGCGCCGGTTACTGGTGCATCGACACCTTCACGCCGATCAACCGGAACGCTTGGCTTGCCGCCCGTCACGGCGTTGATTGCACCCTGACTGCCACCGAGCATGTACTGCAGGGTCATAGGCTCGCTTACGCACTCACCCGCCCCCCCGGCCACCATGCCGAGCACCGCGCGTTCGGCGGCTTCTGCTATCTTTGCAACGCCGCGATCGCGGCCAATTACATGAGCCGTTACGGCCGGGTTGCGATTCTCGACATCGACTATCATCACGGCAATGGGCAGCAGGAGATTTTCTACGCGCGTGCCGACGTCCTGACCGTGTCGATTCATGGCCATCCCTGCTTCGCCTATCCCTATTTCAGCGGCTTCCGCGAGGAGACCGGGGCCGGTGCGGGTGCCGGCTTCAATTTCAACATACCGCTGCCGGAGACGATCACGCCGCAGCAGTACCGGGAAGCGCTGGAGGAAGCGCTGCACCGCGTCGGCCGCCACGATCCCGCTTACCTGATCGTCGCCTGTGGCTTCGACACCGCGGTGGGCGACCCGACCGGCTCTTGGCCGCATCGCCCCGACGACTTCAACAAGATCGGGCGCCGCATCGGCGAACTCGGCAGCCCGACTTTGATCGTGCAGGAAGGCGGTTACCGCACCCGGACACTCGGCCAGAACGCCGCAGCCTTTTTCACTGGCCTATCCGACGGTGCCGCTCGGGGGGCCGACCGGAGTCCGGCAGTGGCGCGGCGTCCAACGGCCCGGCGGAACCACGCTGGCGGGCAGCGCAGCGCAGCGACCGAACTCCGCTTTCGCACGACCGTCCGCGAGACCGACATTGGGTCGATCCGCAGCCTCGTTGCCGCCACCGGCTTCTTCACCCCCGAGGAAGTCGGAATCGCCGCCGAGTTGCTGGCCGACCGTGTCGAGAAGGGTGACCGCAGCGACTATCGCGTCCTGATCGCAGAGGCAGCCACAGCCGATGGCGACACCGGCCGCGTGCTCGGCTATTCCTGCTTCGGGCCGATCCCGGGCACCGACCGACGCTACGACCTCTATTGGATCGCCGTCGCGCAGGACCTGCAGGGTCAGGGACTCGGACGGCGCATTCTGGCCGAAACCGAGAGCCGGATTGTCGCGCTGGGCGGCGAACGACTTTACGTGGACACATCCAGCAGCGAGAAATACGCGCCGACCCGCGCCTTCTATCGTCGCAGCGGCTATACCAAGGCAGCCGAAATTCCCGACTTCTTCCGGGCAGGTGACGGTAAGGTCATCTTCGTGAAGGTGCTTGCCGTCCCCGCATGATGGCTGTCCGAATTTGCACCTCGCAGTTGTTAACCGGACTGTAAAGCCGTCCCTTTCTACTGGATCAAAAGTTCAGGGGGGACCGGCGCATGCACCCGTTCGGTACGGTGAGGCAGTTCTGGCGAGGCACACTTTGTGGTTTGCTCGCGCGGGCCGATCCGGCCGTCCGCACGATGCTTGCACATGCCAGCTTCGCAGTCCTCTGGCTGGGCCTGCTCTACCCGGCTCTCCACGCGGCCGGTCTCCGCCTCTTCGAGTACGCGGCCGTACTGCTGTTCCTCGTAATCTCTACCGGTTTGATCCTCGTCACAGCGCACCGACAGATCCGAGCATTGGCCGCGGCCGATGACGGGCGGGCCCGGGCCCATGAGCTATTGACCGCTTTCATCGACTTCTCCCCGGCGCGAATCTCCCTGAAGGACACGGAAGGCAGGCTGCTGTTGGTCAATCGCGGCTTCGAGGAGTATTTCGGCGCTCGGGCCTCGGACGTTCTCGGTAAGACGTACGATGACGTCTTTCCGCCGGAGTTGGCGAGAATCTATCGCGATGTCGATACAGAGGTCCTCACCACTGGCCGCACCGCGGAGCTCGAGCGCACGGAGATGGCGCCCGACGGTGAGCATCTCACGCGAATCGTGAAGTTTCCTGTCCGCACCGTCGATGGTCAAATCTGGGCGGTCGGTACCATCGCGTCGGATGCGACCGATCGCCTTCGCCTCGAGCGCCGGCTGAAGCAGGCGCTGGAAGCGGCCGAGTTCGCCAACCGCGCAAAGTCCCAATTCCTCGCCAATATGAGCCATGAACTGCGCACACCGCTCAATGCTATCATTGGCTTCTCCGAGATGATGCAGCAGGGCATTTTCGGCCGGGTCGAGGAGCCGCATTATCGCGACTATATCGACGCTATTCGCAATAGCGGGGCACATCTATTGGCGATCATCGACGACATTCTCGATATCGCGAAGATCGAAGCCGGAAAGGCCGAACTTGTTCAGGAACGGGCCTACCTCCCCGCACTCGTCGACGGCGTGATCCACCTCGTCGAACCTCGTGCCCGCCAAGGCGGAGTGTTCGTGGCGAACCATGTTCCGGCCGAATTTCCGCCCGTGCTCCTCGACGTGCAACGTATGCGTCAGGTGCTCCTTAATCTCCTTTCGAACGCGATCAAGTTCACGGACCCCGGGGGAAGTGTGGTGGTCGAGGCCAAACTGCGCGACGGTCCGGAAATCCTGGTACGCGACACCGGTGTGGGTATGCGGCCGGAGGACATTCCGATCGCGCTCGAACCGTTCGGACAGGTGGATTCTGGCTCCCCGCGCGGGCAGCGGGGAACCGGACTCGGGCTCTCGCTCAGCAAATCCTTCGTCGAGCTGCATGGCGGTACGCTGGCCATCGACAGTGCGCCTGGTCGAGGTACGACCGTAAGCGTGCGCCTGCCGCCGGAGTGCATCGCGGTGCAGGCGGCCGCGGCCTGAGCCTACCCCATCAGTCCGCCGCGGACACCCCCTCCCCCATCTCGGCAAGAAGGCGCTGCCGGGCGCGACTGAGACGTGAGCGGATCGTGCCGACCGGCACGCCGGTCAGGGCCGCTGCCTCCTCGTAGCACATGCCCTCGACACCGATCAGGAGCAGCGTCTCCCGTTGCTCCTCCGGAAGCACCATCATCGCCTGCCCCAACTCCCGCAGAGCCACCGCGTCGGCTTGGTTGGCTGCAGAGATGGGCATTAGCGCCTGCTCCTCCTCGTCCGACGCGAACGGTCGCTCGCGCCTGGTGCGGCGAACATCGCTGTTCAGATAGAAATTCCTTAGAATAGCTAGCAGCCATGCCCGCAGATTCGTGCCGGGCCGATACCGGCCGAGGTTCGCAATCGCCCGGGTTAGACATTCCTGGACCAGATCGTCCGCCCGCTCTTTGTCCTGGCAGAGAAACAGGGCATAGCGCCGTAACGCGGGAATGTGCTCGACCAGCGCGGGCGGCTCGTCCGCCTCGGTGACGTCCGGGCGTAGCGCTCGCAGTGAGACGGCCACGGGTCCTCCGACGTTTCGGGACGCCCTCCCTACCGGGAACCCGATGAACCGAACCTGAACGAGTCGTTAATGCGTGGCGCATCCGGCTGCATCAGGGCCGCATAAAGGCGTAGTCTTCGTCATCGCCGAGGTTGCCGGCAACGAACGTCAGCTCCTGCGCCGCTTGGGCCGCGCCGCACTCGCGAACCAGAATCTCGGCCGCGGCATCGAGCAGCGCCCGGCCAACCAATTCGGCTGGAACGCCGGCTTCGGCCGCCTGCGCGAACATGGCCCGAAGGTGCGATTGAACGATTTCGCGCGGGGTCGGCATGCGGATCTCCTGGACGTCTTGAAACGACGCCGATCGTAAGCACGCCGCCCCCACCCTATCAATCGTACCGGTGCCACGACGGCTTGAGAGCGGCCCGGCCGGACGCTACGCTCCCGGTCGCTGTCGGCGATTCGTCCGTTCCGGTCGGCACATGGCGTACCGGACAGAAGCGACCACCGATGCAATCTTGCAGGCGGGGGGTGCCCATGGACTTCGATCTCTCGCAAATGACCGCCCGCGACGCATACCGCCTGCTGGTGAACACGGTGTTCCCGCGGCCGATCGCGCTGGTCACCACCGTCGACGGCGCCGGTCGGGCGAACGCGGCACCCTTCAGCTTCTTCAATGCGATCGCCTTCGATCCCTGCATGGTCGTGCTGGGACTGGAGGCACGGCATGACGGCACGCACAAGGATACCGGCCGCAACATCCGAGAGACGGCCGAGTTTGTCGTCAATCTGGTCGATGAGCCCCTCGCCGAGCAGATGAATCTCTGCGCCGTCGACTTCCCGCCGGACATCGATGAACTTCTGGTGGCACGGCTTGCGACCGCGCCGTCACGCCGGGTACACCCGCCCCGCATCGTCGCGTCGCCGGTGTCGCTCGAGTGCCGACGCCACGTCACGCTCGAACTGGGGGTGCTGCGTCAGATCGTCGTGGGCGAGGTGCTGACTATCGCGGTGCGCGACGACGCGGTCGATCCGGAGACGCTGCAGACCGATATGAAGCGTCTCGGCCTGATCGGCCGCGCCGCAGGCAGCACCTACGTCCGCACGGGCGACTGCTTCGATATGCCGCGGCTGGGCTACACCGATTGGCTGGCGCTTCAGGAAAGGATCGTTCCGCCCACGGACGACAGACGGTTCACCGGTTGCGGTAACGGAAGTACCTGACCGGGGATTCGCCGCGCGGCCCGCCGACACGATCTGTCCTCGACCGGCCGAATGGGCACCGGCCGGCGGAACAGGAGCGCAGTGCTGCAGGCAGGTATTTCCTTGCCGCGAAGCGGCGGCAGCACGATCATCGAGGTGATCGAGAATGAACCGGGCCAGAGGGGAGGAACAGAATGCTGCGACGACCTGGAACCTTGATGGGTGCCGTGATCGCGCTCCTTGCGCTCTCGGGGGGCGCCGACGCGCAGCAGACGCTGCGCGTCGCGGCTGACGTGGGTTACGCGCCGCACGCCATGGCGAAGCCGACCGGGGGCGTCGAGGGCTACAACATCGATATCGCCCACGCGATTGCACAGAAGCTGGGAATGAACGTCGAGGTAATCGACCAGCAATATTCTGCGATCTTCGCCGGCCTCAACGCGAAGAAGTACGACATGATCGTCGCGCCCGTCACCATCACCGAGGAGCGGGCCAAAAACATGCTGCTGACCGAACCGTACGCCGACAGCGATTACCAGTTCATTATCAAGAAAGGGGCTCCGCAGATTACCAGCCTCGACGATCTCAAAGGCAAGGTCATCGCGGTTAACAAGGGAAATCTGTACGATAAATGGCTCTCGGAACGCGAAGGCCAGTACGGCTGGAGCATTATGCGTTTCGACAAGAATGCCGACGCCATCGCCGCCGTCATCGCCGGCCGCGCGGCTGCCAACATGTCGGGCAACACCGTCCCCGGCTACGTCGCCAAGCAGAACCCGATGGTCGAGCCGTCATCGCACGTGATCGTCACCGGTCAGGGCTTCGGTCTGGCATTCCGGCTCGACGACACGGAGATGCGCAACAAGGTCGAGCTGATTCTCGAGTGCCTCAAGAAGGACGGGGTCATCGCGAAAATTCACGAGAAGTGGACCGGTCAACAGCCCCGCAAGGACGGCGCCACCTTGAACGTGTTTCCCGGGTTCGGACCTCCGGGCTTTCCCGGCTACGATCCCACCCCACACGAAAACAGCTGCGGCTGAAGGGTCTCGGGCAGCCGGCGTACGCGCTCTCGGCCGCGGCATCCGAGAGGGCCGCCGTGTGTCGGTGGACGCCATTTCCTGAACCTTCCCCGCAATAGGGAGGAGGCACAGATGGTATGAGCGCCTTGCTTCGGCCCATGCGAAGGAAACATTGTGTCGCCGGCCGCGTATCCAGGGGCACGACAGCAGTCTTCTGCGCTCCGATTCCCAACATCCGGGACCTGTACGTGGCCTCTGACCATGTCGAAGTCGCAAGGGAGACCGACCTCGCGGTGCGTCCGCAGAAGATTGTCTTTGAGAACTGCCCTTCCGGTTCAGGGAAGTCCGCGCCGCTACTGTGCGGCGATCGCCCCGAAATGCCGCCCCGGAAGTCAGCCGAGGGAACCGGCATTTCCGGGCTTTCGGCGAGCGCCGGTATGGTGCGTCAGCGCATCGGGGCACCGCTCCGGCCCTTCGATCTCTCCGCGCACAGGAGCATGCCCGCCGTTGGCCGAGGAATCCGGTTGGTCCGAGAGGCTGCCGACCGGGTGTCCGCCACGAACGACGGCATGATCGCCGGCGACAAGGCATCCGCTCGGAGTTTCAAAGCGCCGCAGCGCCGTCGGGACCTGCGGTTTCTCGCAGGGATGTTCGAGCATTGACGATGCGGCCCCGCAGCGCCCTCGCCCCTGACGCACCCCGGCAGGCTACCAGCATCCTGGCGGCGCTCGGATAATCCGGGCGAGGTGGCTCATGGACGCGCTCTACCACAATTTCTTCAATGTCCCGATCATGCTCCGCTATCTGCCGGAGCTGATCGCCGGCTTCTGGATCACGGTCGAACTCGCGGCCGCGATCGTTGTAACGGGCCTCGCGCTGGGCCTTGCGCTGGCCATCGTACGGGCGTTCCAGATCCGCCCGCTTAATGTCCTGATCGTTGTTCTGGTGGATGTCCTGCGTGCGATTCCGCCGCTCGTCCTGATCGTGACCGTCTATTTCGCTCTGCCGTTCCTCGGCATCCGGTTCAGCGGTTTCGTCTCCGCCTGGCTCGTCCTGGCACTCGTGCTCGCGGCGTTCGCCGAGGAGATCTTCTGGGCCGGCATCACCTCGGTCCACAAGGGCCAGTGGGAGGCGGCCCGCTCCACCGGCCTCGGCTTTTACCAGACCCTGAGACTGGTGGTACTGCCACAAGCAGTACGGCTCACTATCCCGCCGCTGACCAACCGCACCATCGTCATCACGAAGAACACAGCGCTCGCCTCGGTGGTCGCGGTTCAGGAGATGCTGACCCAGGCCGCAACGGTGCAGGCCTATTCGGCCAACACCTCGCCGCTGACCATGGCGGCGATCGGCTACCTGATCATCTTCTTCCCGCTGGTGATCCTCAGCCGCTGGATCGAGACCCGATTTGCCTGGAAGCGTTGAGGAGACGGCCGGTGGACATGCTCGTCCAGAGCTTCTTTAACGTGGAGATCCTGGCGGTCGTCTGGCCGATGCTGTGGCTCGGCCTGCAGATGACGCTCCTGCTGACTATCGTCGTGGTGCCGCTCGGCTTTGCAGCGGGTCTCGCCATTGCCTCCCTGCACAGCCTCCGCATCTGGTGGCTGAGCGCCATCATCATCGTCTATGTGGACTTCTTTCGGGCCTTCCCGCCGTTGGTGCTGCTGATCTTCGTCTATTACGGCCTGCCCCTCCTCGGCCTGGAGGTGGATCCCTTCGTCTCGGTCGCGATTGCCTTCCTCCTCAACACGTCAAGCTACTACGGCGAAATCTTCCGGGCCGGGATCGAGAGCATCCCGCGCGGCCAGACGGAGGCGGCCCGCTCCACCGGCTTGGGCCGCGCACAGGCAATGATCCATGTCGTCCTGCCGCAGGCAGTCCGCAACGTCCTTCCGGACCTCGTGGGCAACACGGTTGAGGTCGTCAAGGCGACCAGCATCGCCAGCGTCGTCGCCCTTCCCGAACTGCTCCGCATGGCACGGATTGCCCAGGGCAATACCTACAATCCGACTCCGCTCATCGCCGCCGCGCTGATCTATCTGATTCTCCTTTGGCCCGCCGTCCGCCTCCTCAGCCGCATGGAACGGCGGATGCTCGCTCAGCGGTGAGTACCGGTACCGGTTGTGTGTAACCGCCGGGACGTGGGTCGAGCGGTGGGTCATACCCATTCGGGCCATACCGCCGCGCGCAATGCACCGATGCGATTGCAACAGGCGCTCGGATGTCCTGAACGTACTGTCCGGGGGTAGGCCCAGGGCCGCCCTGATGACGGATCGAGCCCCGCCTTCTATAGAGCACCAGGTGCGACGGTCGTTCCTGCCGGCCGTCGCTCTCCGCACCGGCTCCGAGGCCCTAACGCAGCGCTCCGCACGCCCGCTGGATACGGCGACAAGCCTCTTCCAGCTTCGCTTCGGAGGTCGCGTAGGAGATTCGGAAGTAGGGTGACAGGCCGAAGGCCGAGCCCGGGACCACCACGACCTTCTCCGCTTCCAGGAGGTAGGCGGCGAAGTCGTCGTCGCTCTCGATCCGCTTGCCGGTCGGGGTGGTCTTGCCGATGACCCCGGCACAGGAAGGATAGACGTAGAATGCGCCCTCCGGCGTACGGCATTTCAGGCCAGCCGCCTGATTCAGCATGCCGACCACCAGGTCCCGCCGCTGGCGGAACGACTCGGCACGCGGGCGGATATAGTCCTGTGGGCCGTCGAGGGCCTCGATCGCCGCAGTCTGGCTGATCGAGGACGGGTTCGTCGTGCTCTGCGACTGCACCATCCCCATCGCCTTGATCAAGGCGACCGGACCGGCCGCATAACCGATACGCCAACCGGTCATCGAGTAGGCCTTCGACACGCCGTTGCAGGTGAGCGTGCGGTCGTACAGCTTCGGCTCCACCTGCGCCGGCGTGCAGAACTCGAAGCCGTCGTAGACGATGTGCTCGTACATGTCGTCGGTCAGCACCCAGACATGCGGGTGCCGGA
>CAZVAR010000073.1:0-18862 GCA_964625225.1 uncultured Alphaproteobacteria bacterium
CGCGCACCTCGTCGAGCTTGAAGGGCTTGATGATCGCCATAACCAGCCTCATCGTCGGTTCCCCTGCGTTCCGGCCCGCCATCGAGCCTCGTCCGCGATATCCAAGAACCGTGCCGAAGCGGCTGGCCGACGGCGCCGCAGACCGTGGAGCGGCACCGCCCGGCCCGGGCGCACAGAAATCGGGCAGTGCTGATGCACGTTTCTTAGGCACCGCCGGCCCTGCCGCCGGTGCGCCAATCGGTACGTTGACCCTACCGCCGGGGCGCGCTAAGGCCTCGTCCGGCGGCAGCACTTCGCGGAGCGACCGCGATGACGCAGGACACCCGGCCGGCGCCGGCCGAACCCGGAGATCGGCCCATCGCCTGCGAGGTCGTGATCGTCGGCGGAGGCATGGTCGGCCTGACGCTGGCCGCCGCGCTCGGCGGCACCGGAATGGCGGTCGCGATCGTCGACCGCGAACCCCCGCCTGCCCAGCTCGATCCCGCCTTCGACGGACGGGTCTCGGCGATCGCCGCCGGGTCGCAGCGGATCCTGGACGGTGCGGGCGTCTGGGAGGGCATGGCGCAGGATGCCGAGCCGATCCTGGACATCCGCGTATCGGACGGTGACTCGCCCCTGTTCCTCCATTACGACTCGCGCGAGCTCGGCGAGGGCCCGCTCGGCTGGATCGTCGAGAACCGTCACATCCGGCGGGCGCTGTTCGCGCATCTCGAACGCTTGCCGTCGGTGCGGCTGCTGGCTCCGGCGACCGTCACGGAGGTCGAGCGCGGACCGGCCGTCGCCCGGGTCGATCTCGCCGACGGGACCCGCCTCGCAGCACCGCTCGTGGTGTCGGCCGAGGGGCGCAATTCGCGGCTGCGGGCCGAGGCCGGCATCCGGGTCGCCGCATGGAGCTACCGGCAGACCGCCATCGTCTGCACCGCGGCGCACGAGCGGCCGCACCGCGGGATCGCCCACGAGCGCTTCCTGCCCGCGGGACCGTTCGCCATCCTGCCCATGAAGGATGCGCCGCCCGCACCGGACGCGGCATCGCCCGGCGCGACCCACCGCTCCTCGATCGTCTGGACCGAGCGGGCCGACCTCGTCCCGCGGCTGCTGGAGCTCGACCCGGCCGAGTTCGACGCCGAGCTGGCCCGTCGCTTCGGCGACTTCCTGGGCGACGTCCATGCGGTCGGCCCGCGCTGGTCCTACCCGCTCGGGGTCCTGCACGCCGAGCGCTACATCGACGAGCGGCTCGCCCTGATCGGCGACGCGGCGCACGCGATCCACCCCATCGCCGGCCAGGGGCTCAATCTCGGGATCCGGGACGTGGCCGCGCTCGCGGAGGTGCTCGTGGATGCCCGACGGCTCGGGCTCGACATCGGCTCGAGCCTCGTACTCGAGCGATACCAGCGCTGGCGCCGGTTCGACAGCGTGACGCTGATCGCGGTCACGGACGCACTCAACCGTCTTTTCTCGAACGATTTCGGACCGCTGAAGCTGGCCCGCGACCTCGGACTCGCCGCAGTGCACCGGATGCCGGCGCTGAAGCGCTTCTTCATGCGCCACGCGATGGGAACGGTGGGTCAGCTTCCCCGTCTTGCCCGCGGCGAGCCGCTGTAGCCGGCGTTCGCAATCGGCGCTCGCAACCGGCGGGGGCACCGTATGCGCGGACCGAGTCCGAGGCCATGCTCCGGAGCCGCCCCGCCCCCACGAAAAGAAGACGGCGGACCCGAACGTCCGCGCACCGTCGGGAGATTACGGATCCCGGCTGAGGCCCCTGGCGGCCAGCTCGCCGAGATAGGACTGCCACAGCTCCTCCTGCCGCTCGCCCAACTCGTAGAGGTAGCGCCAAGAGTAGATGCCCGTCTCATGCAGGTCGTCGAAGACGATGCGGACGGCGTAATTGCCCTCGGGCTTCAGCTCCATGATGCCGACATGGCGCCGGCCGGACACCACCCGCCGCTGGCCGGGCCCGTGCCCGACGACTTCGGCGGACGGGCTGTAGACGCGCAGAAACTCGGCCGGAAACTGGAACGTGCGGCCATCGTCGAACGCGACCTCGAGCACCTTCTCGGCCTTCTTCAGCCGGATCTCGACCGGCCAATGGGCGGTCTCGAACTCGCTCAAGGCCCCTCCCCCTGCAATGCGGGCGGCACAGGCTCATCGTCGAGCGGGCGCGCCTCGTCGGGCAGCATGATCGGGATGCCGTCGCGGATGGGGAAGGCCAGCCGCGCGCGCTCGCTGATCAGTTCCTGCGCCTCGCGGTCATAGCGCAGCGGTCCCTTGGTCACCGGGCAGACCAGCAGCTCCAGCAGCCGCGGGTCGATCTCGTCCCTGGGGTGATCGGTCGGTTCGCTCATTGGTGCCTCTCAGTGCCGCAGCGACCGGTCGGCCATGCCGGGCGGCGGTGCCCCCATCTCCAGCAGAGCGATCAGCAGCCGGGAGCGCTCGGCCAGATCGGCCGCCTCCAATAGCGCCTGTTTCTCACCCGGCGTGAACGGGCAGGCCATTGCGAGCGCATTGACCAGCGGCTCCGCCCGCACGCCGTCGATCACCGACCAGTCCGCCGTCAACCCGCTGCCGGCGACGAACGCCTTGAGCGCCGCCAGCAGCCGCTCGCGGTCGATCACCGTGGCGCAATCCTCCAACAAATCCCCGGCGAACTCGTCATAGTCCGGCACGATGCGGCGGTAGCCGTCCAGTGGCGGCAGTTCGTCGCGGATCCGGAAGCGGCACAGTCCAGTCAGAGTAATGTAGTAGCGCCCGTCCTCGGTCCGGCGGGCCGCGGTGATGCGGCCGAGACAGCCGACCGGATAGACCGGCGGATCGGCCTCGTCCGTCTCTTCGCTGCTCGGCTGGATCATCGCGATCACACGATCGCTCTCGAGCGCCGCGGCGGTCATGGCACGGTAGCGCGGCTCGAACACGTGCAGCGGCAGATCCCCGCGCGGCAGCAGCAGCACGCCCGACAGCGGGAAGATCGGGACCACGGCCGGAAGCGCCGGCCCCGCGCTGCGCCGCCTCGGCCGTGTCGCCGTCATGAGAACATGATCGACGAGAGCTGCCGCCGCACCGCGACCGTCAACTCGTGCTTCGGCCCCCAGGCCTCGAAAAACTTGACCAGCTGCTTGCGGGCGGCATCGTCGTTCCACGTGCGGTCGCGGCGGACGATGTCGAGCAGGTGATCGGCCGCATCGCGATAGCGCTTGCGGGCGAACAGCGCCATGGCGAGATCGAACCGCGCCTGGTGGTCGTCCGGATCGTGCGCCACCTTCAGCGAGAGCTCCTGCAGGTCGCCCGTGTCGCCCGCCTGCTCCGCCAGCTCGATCGCGCTCAGCACCCCCGCCACGAAGCTGTCGCGGCGGCCGTCGGCCGGAATCTGCTCGGCGAAGCCCTTCGCTCGCGGGATATCGCCGGCATTGACCGCGATCTGCGCGAGCCCGGCCAGGGCGACCGGGTTGCCCGGCTCATGCTTCAGCACCTCGGCGAATACCGCGCCGGCGGTTCCATCGTCCCCCGCCTCGAGCGCGGCGCGCGCCTCGTTCAGGGCCTCCTCGACCGGCGACTGCACCGGGGCGCCGATCAGCCGCTGGACGAAGCTCTTGACCTGACTTTCCGGCTGCGCGCCCATGAAGCCGTCGACCGGCCGACCGCCCTTGAAGGCGTAGACCGCCGGGATCGACTGGATGCGCAGCTGTCCGGCGATCATCGGGTTCTTGTCGATGTCGATCTTGACCAGCCGGACGGCACCCCGGGCGTCCTTCACGACCTTCTCCAGGATCGGCCCGAGCTGCTTGCACGGGCCGCACCAGGTGGCCCAGAAGTCGACGATGACCGGCACCTGCATCGAGGCCTCGATCACGTCCTGCATGAAGGTCTGATCGCTGCCGTCCTTGATGAGCGCCGCGGCGCCGGCGCCGTTGCCGGGCGTACCGGCGGGCATGCCGCCGAAGGGCATCTGCATGAGCTGAATCCGCGCGTTGCCGTTAGCCGTGAACCGTTAGGAAAGATGGCGGCGCGGTGGCAGCGGCGCAACCCCCGCCCGGCTCATCGCTCCGGCAACTGCACGATCCGGGGTTCGTGTCCGCAGGCCGCAACGAAGCGGAGCAGGTCCGCGCTGGCGATGGCGGTGGTCGCCTCGTTGGTCAGCGGGTGGTAGTTCAGCAGCGGCAGCGCCATCATCCCGGCATCAAGCACCAGCTCCACGCGGCGCCCGCGGTCGTTGATGAGCGCGAAGGGGGTCACCGAGCCGGGGGTGACGCCCAGCACTTCGTAGAGCAGTTCCGGCCGCCCGAACGAGAGCGTCCCGACACCGAGATCCTTGGCGAGGCGCTTCAGATCGATCGCACGATCCTCCAGTGCCACCACCAGCCACAGCGAACCGTTCTTCGCCTTGAGGAACAGGCTCTTGCAGTGTCCGCCCGGCAGGCTGCCGCGCAGGGCCTTGCTCTCCTCCACCGTGAACAGCGGCGGATGACGGTGCGTGACCGTCTCGATGCCGAGCTCGCGCAGAAAAGCGAAGAGGTCGTCGGGGGTCGCAGGCATGGGGCGGGAGGATAGGCAGGCACCCGTTTCCGAGCAAGCCTACGCCCTTGCAATGCGGTGCTCGATATCTATCTTGCAATCCGGTTCGCGGCGGATATAGTCGCGATCCCTGGCGCCGGCCGGGGACCGACGTCGATATGCGGGAGTAGCTCAGGGGTAGAGCATCACGTTGCCAACGTGAGGGTCGCGAGTTCAAATCTCGTCTCCCGCTCCAAGTTTCCGGAGTGATCGCAAGGCGCTAAGGCGGAAGCCCTGGCGCCTTTTCGTTTGCGCCGGAGATCGGACAGGTCTCACCCAGGGAGACTTCGGTGGTCGGCCAGACGGCCGCACATCGGACCTCGGGACGAGTCGTCTCAAGGCGCGGCGCGCCCACCTCCTAAGCGTTCGCACCGACTGCCTGAAGCGATCCGTTGCCGCCGCTGGTGCGGGACGCGACGGCGGCGATCAGCCTGCGCGTGGCCTTCGACGGGCGGCCGCGGCGTATCGGCTCCGGCGGCCGCCGGCCACCGACATCCCATGCATGATGGGCAACGGGATCCGGCGCATCGGGCCGCGCCACGAGCGACGGCCGGCGCCGATCGTGTCGACACGGTCCCGGCCCGGGGCGGGCTGCACTCGATCCGGCAATAGTCGCGGCTCGGCGCCGCATCCGCCCGCTTCAATCATCGACCCTCCGGCGCTCGGGCACCGGTCAGAGGTACGATCGGGCCGCCCCCGCGACCTCGTCCCACGCGCGCTCGGGCTGCGAGGCGATCAGGAAATGCCCGGCGCCCTCGAAGCCCACGACATTGTGGGAGGCGTTAGCCGGAAGAATGGCCCGGACTTCATTGATCCGGGTGATCGGGTCGTTGGCGCCGTGCAGAACGGTGATCGGCGCCGCGCACTCAGCCGCCAGGCGCGGAAGCTGCTGCGTGGTGAAGAAGAAGTCTCCGGTGATTCCGGACACCGAGCTGGCGTACAGGTCCGAGAACCAGGGCGGCACCGGCTGGGCGCCGGTCAGGCCGTCGAGCACGTCGATGTCCGACGCGCATGCCGCGAAGAGGCTGGCGAGAATGCCGCGGCACGTTTCCACGTCGGCATAGTATTTGCGGAACTGCCAGGTGATGAGGCGACAAAGCCCCGGATACCGACCAAGGTCCCGCAACCCCGTGTAGAGATGGCCTGCGAACGCCTCGGCGCTCGGCTTCGTTTGAGTGAGATTGGTCGAGAGCAGCACGAGCGCGGAGACGAGCTCGGGATGGGCCGCAGCGAAACGGATCGCGAGCCCCGCGCCGAGTGAATGCCCCAGCACCGGCACCGGGCCGCCGAACGACTCTCGTATGAAGTCGGCGAGAGTCGCGATGGTCAGTCTGGTCATCTCTTCTTGCGCGTGGCGGCTCCCGATGGAGACGGATTCGAGATAACCCGGCCGGATCGGAATGATGGCGCGGAGCCCCGCCCGCTCGAGATGCTCGCCGACGCCCGGCAGCATCACGCCGAACATCATGCCGTGGACAACGATGACCGGAGTGCCCGAGGCGGGCCCCGCCTCCAGAAGCGTCACGAGGCGCCCATCGGACAACCTTCGGACATTCACGCTAACGTCCGCCGGGAAGTGCCGCCCGATGAAGCTCTCCACCGCCTCCGAATGGGAGGCCTCGGCATCGGCGATGCTGACGAGGTGGAACATCTGCCCGATGACGGTACGGACGAGATCGACCTGACCGGAGCACTGCATCTTGGAGCAGGCGCTCTTGATCTGGGTGCGTTTCGTCTCCACCGAGCCGCCGTCGAGCGCGGCGGCCTCGCGGAGCGAATATCCGGCGACAACCTGAAACACGGCCCGAATCTCGGCCGCGGTCAGGTTGCTCCTCGGGTTGAAGTGCTCGAGCAGATCCGCGAACAGCGTCTGATCGACGATGATCCCCTTGACCCGTGGCACGGGTAGGGTGCGGTCCGCCGGCCGCATCGTCGGAACGAACCAATAGAAGCAGTCCGGACCGGAACCGCGGATGATCCGCCCCGCTTCGACGCCGTTCTCTTGCGCCTTGAGCACCATCGCCTGCAGGTCGGGATCGGAATCCGCAGTGGTCGTGAGTCGTACCGAAAGCCGCTGCGTGCTGGTCAGCCCACCGCGCTCGAAAGAGCCGCGCGTAGTGAAATCGGCCCATTTGATCTCCGGCGCCCGGACCTGATGACCGAGGCGGAGCATGCCGAGAATTTTACGAACCGCTTCGTCCGCGTCGTGCTTGGGAAGAACGGAGAAAACCGAAGCGATTTTCGTGCGCAGATCGTCCATCCGGGTGATCTCGATCCACCATCGGCGAGTTTGTCTCCACCAAAGATAAATCGGAACTTGAGGTCTCGCCTCACCCAAATGGGTGATGATTGCACGAACCTGCTGACTACCCTCCGGCCGCAACGCGCATATCGCCGCGCGGAGATGCGGGGTTGCGCTTTTTTTCGGCGACGATTTGGGGGAACCCGCACGTGACCCGGACCTGTGTAAGGCATCCGATCGCTTCGACCAGCTGGTTCGGAGCCTTGGTACTGGTGTTTGCCTTGACGGCGGCCG
The DNA here is from genome assembly GCA_964625225.1 of uncultured Alphaproteobacteria bacterium. Taxonomy (GTDB): domain Bacteria; phylum Pseudomonadota; class Alphaproteobacteria; order JAJUGE01; family JAJUGE01; genus CAZVAR01. The sequence continues at coordinate 7,082 of CAZVAR010000073.1, forward strand.
AAGCGCGCTGCGCGCATCTCATCCGGACCGACGTCGGAAGCGCCGTCCCGAGCACGCAACTCCTCGCGACGCTCTCGCAGAGCGGTGTGATCGCAACTTTGGATGAGGGCGAGTCGTTCAAGTTCCTCGGGCAGGGGCTGATCGCGAGCGAGCGTTCGATCCTGTATCTCTCCCTGTCGAGCCAGTACCGCATCGCCGCCCTTCTCTCGGGGGCTGTCGTCCTCGAGGCGACCGACGACACGCTCCGGCCGGGTGAGGTCGCCGTCTGGCCGGATCGGGGCGGGCGCCCGCGCATCCGCGCGTTCGACATCGACCGGTTTCTCGCCTCGTCGAGCGCGGCGCTGCCGGCCGATGCGGTCGCGAGCCTGCAGAATGCGGCGGAGCGCCAGCGCGTCCGCATCTGGTGGGGCGCCCTTCGTCGCACCGCCGAGAACGCACAGGCGCCGCTGCCCCCCTTGTTCGAGGCGATGCGGCGCGACGTGCTGCTGCGCCCCGTCGTCATCGAGCTCCGCCAGGAGGCCGCCGGCGATTCCGAACAGCTGGCCCGGCTCACCGCCGCTCGGTTCATGGCCAGCCTGCGTGACCGGGACGTTGCGGCCGTGCGCGACCTTATGGCGCCCAGTCTTTTCAGTCCGGACCACCACACCCCGAGCGCCTGGCTGCAGCTCCGCCACGACATCGCCCGGTCGCTGATCGCGAGCGAGCTCGGGCGGGCGCTGGCCGGCGGGAGCCTCGCCGATGGCGACCTCGAGAGCGGCTTCGTGGTGGAGACCCCGGACGGCGACAGCTACCGCCTCCGGATGTCGGCGGAGGAGCAGATGGTGTTCATTGCGGAAATCGTGCCGGAGGGTCGGCCATGAAATCCCGTGCGATCCTGTGGGCCGGGGCGGCCGCGATAGCGCTGGCGGCGGCCTCCGTCTCCGGCCGGGAAGCCGCCCCCTCGTTCCGGACCCTCGACAGGGCTACGGTGGAGGCGATCGCGCAGCGCAGCCATCGGTCCCTGTCGGACGAGGAGCGCCAGGAGCTCAATGCGACGATCAAGGCGGGCCTCGATTTCAGGGCGTGGATGGCGGGCAACCCGGAGGGCCTGCGGGCGGCGCTGACGCCGCCCGAGGCTGCGGTGCTGGATGCGCTGATCGCGGCCGGCGGGGCGCCCAGCGCCGCCCCGTGGCGCGACTTCTTCCGGGGGAGCATCATCGCCGTCGGGCACGCGACCTCCGAGCGCCCACGGATCGGCTATTACTACCCGCTGGTCGATGGCTGGGTCATCGGCGACTTCACGCGGTCGGCAGCCGGCGGCCTGACGCTGGAGAGCCTTCATGTGGTCGCGGGCAACCGGATCGCCGAAACGCCGAGGCAATTCGGCGAGGTGCGTCCGCCGTGGCTTCTGCGTCCCGACATGGCGATGCCTTCGTCGCTGGCGCTGGCGACGGCCGCGAACATGGCGGCGTTCGAGCGGGCCTGGCCGCCGCTGGCGGCCACCGCGGCCGCACAGCCTCTGCCGGCGCCGGAACCCGCCCTGATCGTGCGCCGGCTGCTCCTGACCGCCACGACGGTCCGAAGCTTCATCGACGATCCGGCCTACATGGCTGTCGCCGACGGGATCCTCGACGCCATCAGGAGGGGTGACGGGGTCGCGCTCATGGGGATGACGGGGCGGCCGCCGGCCAGCCATGCGCTGCCCGTCCAGAGGATCGGCGCCCTGAGCGCCCCGGCGCGGCGGACGTTCGAGCTTCGCGGAATCTACCGCAACCGCGACGGCATGTCGGTGGTCTTCGGCTCTCCCTATTCCGGCAACTGGCTGGTCTTCGCCGATCTGCAGACGGGCGGGCAATCCCCGAAATTGACCGACATCGTCGCGGTCGACCTTGGTCAATTGGAGTAGGCGCCATGTCCCGATCCACGACATTGCCGGGCCTTGCGGCGGGAACCGTGCTTGCGCTGACGCTCGGCGCCGGCAGCGGGGTCGCCGACGTGCCGTCCGTACTCATGGCGCAGGGCGGCGGCTCCCCACCGGGATATAACGAACCCACCTACTTCGATCCGGACTATGTCGGCGATCAGAGCCTCGTCAGCTACAACGATCCCTTCGCGGGGCAGAGTGACGCCGCGCTGAAGGCGCAAATCGCGCCGCTCCAGCAGACGAGCCTGAACGCGATCTTCAATCTCAGCGGGATCGGGGGCCAGTCCGATGCGGTTCCCGTCCGCGGCACCAAATCCACGCAGTGGAAAGGCGTCATCGGCAGTCGCGATACGTTCGGCGGGCCCGCCATAGACCCGCTGACCGGCCGAACGAACACCGGCAGCGAAGAGTTCATCGGCGACGCTTTCTACTCGACCGTCGACCGTCAGCGCTGGGACCAGTTCGTCACGGAAACCACCGCCCGGCGCGAACGGCTGGAAGGCAGCATCCAGAACAACGTGCGCAAGGTCCAGACAAGCCTGCAATCCACGATCACCGGCGCCAATCCACAATTCGACAGCGCCGCCTATGACGGACTCGACCGGGATCTGGCACTGCTGGAAGGCGACCTGCGCCGCGAGCGTAACATCCTGCAGGAAGAGCTGAAGAACGCGAACGACAAGTTCCTCGGATACGCGCTCATGTACGAGCAGCAGATGAACGAGGAGGAAAAGGCGTTTCTCCAGCACGCTTTGTTTATGACGCTGAGCGCTGGAGTAGGCGCCGGGGGGATGGTCGCGGGCGGCTTGTCCGGCACTGGCGCGGCCGCGATCGCCCCCACTCTCTCGCTCGCGGACTGGGCGACGATAGGCGGCATCTCATCTCTCCAAACCTCGACTGTCTTCCTGGGAGTGGTCGAAAAAATGGACCAGTTGGCCGGGAGCTCGCCGGCCCATCGGTCCGCGCTCGAGAAGATGCGGCTGGCGCAGGCGCCCATAAAGGCTGTGAAAGGCGCGTATGATGCATCAGTCCAGGACATTCAGAGGCTGCAGGGTCTGCGGAATGACCTGAAGCAGGCGAAACAGGTCAACCAGTCACTCTACTACCGTGCGACCGGCGGGTTGCAGTGTAGCTCTCCCTGCACCCTTGGCTCGCTCGGGCCCGGCCTCGACCATTACGTGTCACAGGCCGCCTATTACTTCGCCGGGCGCTCCCCGCAAGGGGCGGCCGTCTACAATGCCTTCGGCCCCGTCTCGCAGTTCGACCAGCGCTGGATCAACGAGCGAAGCGGGGGGCCGATCTCGCCCTTCGACCACAGCTGGATCAATGAGCGCAGCGAAGGCCCGATTTCCCAGTTCGACCACACCTGGATCAACGAGCGGAGCATCGGACCGGAAGACATGGCGAGCTGGACGCAGAAGTTCCCGTCCACGCGCGGCATGCCGGGAGCCAATCCGGACGACGCCTTCGGCGGGTTGAGCGCGAAGATCGTCGCCGACCTGCAGGGCGTCGACGCGCGCGCGCTGTTCGAAGATGCGAGCCGCAAGCAGATCACCCAGCAGCTCGCTTCGGGTCTGATACAGGAATTCAACATCGACCCGGCTGTAGCCTCGGCCATCGCGAACGGCACCCTGATCGCGATCACACAGTCGCTGAACAACAATCCGGGCGGACTGACCGGCGGCCCTTCCACGGGAGGGTTCACCGACATCACATTGCAGCTCCCGCTCCTGTTCGAAGTATTCGATTTCGCCACCATCGACGGCGACATCATCACGCTCCGGGTCACCGATACGGCGGGGCTCAAGCTGGGGCCGCTCCAGATCACCCTGAGCGGGCCGGCGACTGCGGACACCTTCGCGCCGGAGGTCCTGCCCGGCCGGATCGAGATCTCGATCACGGCCGAGAATACGGGCCAGCTGTTCCCCAACACCGGTCAGGTCAGAATCCTGTCCAACATCACCGAGGGATCGACCACGCAGCAGTTCAATCTGCTGACCGGAGAGACCGGGGTACTCGCCATCACGGCAACACCGCCGCCCTGAGCCGGCGCCGATCCGGCGGTTCTTCCTATCCAGGCATCACTGGGCGCGTCCCGCGCCAACGGGGGGGTTCAAGGAATGTACGTTGCGCCGACCGTCCGCGGCCGGATCGGCCTGCTGCTTCTTGCAGGCTGTGCGGCCTTGGCGACTCCGCTTTCCGCAGCAGCTCAGACGCCCGACCGAACGATCGACACGCGGCTCGAGCGCACGCTTCCCGGCCCGGCGGAGCCGCTGACGATGGAGGAAGCGATCCTGACCGGCCGCGAGGACATCGTCCTGCTCGAAGAGCGGAAGTTCTTCACCGCTTTTCTCGCCACCGCGGCAACGATGACGACCAACCCGACGCTGGCAAACGGCTCGACCGATCTGGACATGGTCTACAGCTACAATGTGGGCATCCGCGCTGCGACCGTCATCGCCGAAACCTACAGGTTGAGCGCAGAGCTGAGCACGTTCGGCGCGGAGTACGAGGAGAACGATGCGCTGGAGTATGCCGGGTTCGGCGCCTCGCTCGGCGTCGACCGCAGCATCGGCCCCTACACCGTCGGATTTCGATACGCGCCGCAGATCGTCTTCGATTCCGACTATGAGGACCGGGCCGTCACACTGCACAGGATGGACGCCTTCGCGGCGCGGGTCGTCGATCTCGGGGCTCCCGCCATCGCGATCCCGCAATTGACGCTGTCCGCGATCCCCGCCGACCCCAACGACTATGCGCGGGTCGCTGCGGAGGTTTCCGTACCGGTCTACTACAGTCCGGCACCGGACTGGCTGGTTTCGGTGGGCGCCCACCTCTACGCGACGCACTATTTCGATTTCTTCGAAAGATTTACCGGCGAGGAACGTACGGATATTGGAGGCGGAGTAACGTTCAGGGCGGTCTGGACACCGGAAGAGTGGATATCGCTATCGCTCAACATCGGCTTCGCGGCGCAGCATTCGACCGTCCGCGAGTTGAGCTATGAGGCGGTCAACGTGACGCCCACCCTCGTCCTTTCCGTCCGCTTCTGATCCGCGCCCGCAGACCCGGCTTTGGCATTCGAGCCGGGGATCGGGCCGGTCGATCGCCTCCGGTCGTGGCCGCCATCATGCACACATGCGCCGCCTCCCGAAGCCGTCGCCCCGCGCCGCCGCGAGCCGGCCTGCGGCCGGCGACAAGCGGACCGGTCGCCCGTAGGACTTGGCACGGCCGCGCCTTGCCGGCGTGAGGGTCACGGGGCCTAATCGCGTCTCCGCCTCTGCGTTTCAGAACATCCGGGGCCGCGGTCGGGCGGCCCGTTCACATTTCGACCCGACGCATCGCCGCGCCGGCAGTGTGGGGCGGATCCGCGTTCCCGCACGCTGACCCGCGCGGAACGGCCCGAACCATGCTACCCTGCGGGTGAAGCACGTCGAATGGTGGCCTCAACCCGAACGGCCCGGCGTCATGGCCGGCCCGCACCGGAGGGGAGGATGGCCAGCAGCAGACGGCAGCGGAGGCGTTCCGCCTCCGGCCTCGCCGGCGCGCCGCCGGAACGGGCCGGAAGCGGCGATGACCTCGATGCGGCCGCCCAGGTAGGTACCGCCGCGTTCCGTTTCGCCGCCCGGCCGCCGCCGGGCCGCGGCCTCGCCGGTCCGCCTGGAGCCGAGGCGCCTGCGGGGCGATCGTGAACGCCTTCCGCGAGCTCGGCCTGTTCGTCGCCTGGCTGGCCGGCTCGCTGGGCGGGATCACCGCCATCTTCTACGCCTGCGGCTATCTCATCACGCTGTCCAATTTGAAGATGCTGGGACTCGACCTCCTGGCGTTCAACTACGACCCCGCCTTCTACATGCAGCGCGGCGCCGGCTTCGTCGTTCTGTGCACCGTCTCGTTGGTGCACACGCTGATCGGCTACTCGATCCTGGTGATCCTCGTCGTCCCTCTCTTCCTTCTTGCGAGGTGGGCGGCCGGACGATCCCGGCTCACGAAGCATGCGGACGGCATCGCCCAGGCGATTCTCGCGAACGGTACGCAGTGGAGAGCGGTTGCGTTCACCCTCATGCTCCTGGCGATGGCGATCTTCATCATGCACCTCTACCCGTCGATCCAGGAGCATCTCGCGGTCCTGGACGTCCTGATGGAGGGGCCGCGGCCCGGCACATCCGACGTCCAGACGCGGGTCCGCGGCTGGATCATCGACGGCAATCGTGCGCCGCTGGAGAGCCAGTTCGCGATCTTCGTCCAATCGCTCCTGATCGCGGCGGTCATCGTCATCGCGGCCTGGCGGGTGACGCAGGGCTGGGCCTGGCGCCCGCTCTGGATGGCCCCCTTCGTCCTCCTCTTCGGAATTGCCGCGGCGTCCCTGCCGCTGGCCTACGGCGTGCTGATGCTGCCGAACGAATTCTCCGAAGTCGTGCTGATCCGGGACGAGGGGCAGGCGTCCGAACGTCCGACCAGACTGTACCTGCTCAACAAGAACGCTGACGAGTTCGTGCTCTGGGAGCCCGTCGAGCGCAGGATCCTCTGGATTCCCACGCATGGCCTGTCTGCGGTCGCCATCCTCGGTCGCCGCTCTTTGAGGGAGATCAGGGGACCGATCGGGCGGAGGGAACAATGACCGGCATCGCCTTATTCGCACGCGGCGGCTGCGGCCTGCCGATCGCCGCGCTGGGACTGCTGCTGCTGACCGCCTGCCAGACCGGCCGTCACGATGCCGCGGCCCCCGCCGGCACGGAGATCGGCACCCTGCACACCGCAGGACCGAACGTGACGGTCAACAGCCGCCCGGCCCCGCCGGGTACGGCCGTCATCAGCGGCGACACCGTCGCGACCGGGCCGCGCAGCAGCGCCCTGATCGCCCTGCGGGGCGGCGGCCTGGTCCAGCTCGACCAGAACACCGACCCCCTGTTCCGGCGACTGGTCGAGACGGTTTCGAGCTTCGGCGAGTGCGTCATGGAGATCGTCGTCGGCTTCGGACAGGTCTATGTGGAAACCGAAGGACAACCGATCTGTACCAGCTTCGGCGCCTGGACCACGGTGGCGCGCACCCGCTTCAACCTCCAGTTCGTGCCGCCGCGGGCGGTCCTGACGGTGGTCGACGGCCAGGTGACACTGCGGCAGCCGCAGCAACTGGCGGTCGGCACCGCGACCCAGGCGGTCCTGTCCGGAGACCGCGTGGTCGAGGTCCGCCCCGTTACGCCGCTGGAGATCCAGCAGATCCTTGCCTGGCGGGACAATTACCGCCTGGAAAGCCGCCCGCCCCCTTCGCGCTCCGCGCCGCCTGATTTCGGCCCCGGCATTATCCCCGGCTTCCCGGGCGGCTTCGATTTCGGATGGCCGCGCCGGTCACGCGGGCCGCGCGGCGACGGCTATCCGAAGGACAGCCCGGGCTGACGCGGGCCGGCGCCGCTCGCGGCGGAGCGCGGTGCCACGGGAAGCCGCTACTGCGCGGCTCACCCGGCGCTTCCCGAGGCGATCCCGCCGTCACAGCGGCGGCCCGGTACGCCGCGGCAGACCGCGGCCGAGCCAGCGGCTGCGGAACAGACGGGTGAGGAGACGGTCGGTGGTGTGGCCGTACAGATGAGCCGCCTTGCGGCGGAGACGGGCGCCGCTCGGCGACGGGACGAGCTGAAGCGTACGGCTGTGGAAATCCTCGAGGCCGGGGCGGTGGCCGATGCTGATGACCGCGGCATCGGGCAGCTCCCGGTCGAAGATCGACATCACCACCTGCTGGCTGTCCTCGTCGAGCGCGGACGTGGCCTCGTCGAGGAAGACCCAAAGCGGCCGATGCAACAGCAGCCGCGCGAAGGCGAGCCGCTGCTGCTGGCCGAGCGACATGGATTTGTCCCACCGCTCCTCGTGATCGAGCATCGCCACGAACCGACCCAGCCCGACGCGCTCCAGCACCCCCGTGACCGCCTCCGTCGAAAACTCGTCCGGTCCGGCCGGATAGGTCACGGCCGACCGCAGCGTGCCCAGCGGCAGGTAGGGCCGCTGCGGCATGAACTGCATCGTGTTCCGCGGCGGCAACAGGATCAGCCCATGCCCCCACGGCCAAAGGCCGGCGATCGCCCGGAACAGCGTGCTCTTGCCCGAACCGGACTCGCCGACGATCAGAACCCGCTCGCCGGGCCGGATCTCCGCGTTTGCCTCCTCGATCACGACGTGCCCGTCGTGCAGGAGGATACCGACATCCTCGAAGGCGAGGCCGCCGCGGGGATGGTCGGCAAGGCGGATGCATTGGCTCTCGTTCTCGACCGTGTCGACGTGATCGAGCGCATCCTGGAAGCTGGCAACCCGCCCCAGGGATGCCCGCCAGTCGGCGATCCGGGGGAAATTGTCCACGAACCAGCGCAGCGAAGACGAGACCTGGTTGAAGGCGCCGACGACCATCATCAGCCCGCCGAGGGTGAGCCCGCCGCTGAAATAGCCGGGCGCCGCGACCAGAATGGGGATCACGATCATCAGCCAGCCATAGCCGGAGGTGATCCAGGTCAGGCGCGACAGCGCACCCGAGAGCCGGCGCATCGCGGCGAGCACGGTTCCGGCCGCGCCGTCGAGGATGCGGCGCTCGTCGGCCTCACCGCCATAGAGGGCGACGCTCTCGGCGCTCTCGCTGACGCGCACCAGGGCGAACCGGAACTCCGCCTCGCGCGCGTAGCGCTGCGAGTTAAGGTCGATCAACGGAAAGCCCACCCGCCAGGTCAGGAAAGAGCCGAGCAGCGCATAGGCGATCGCGCACCAGACCATGTAACCGGGAATGGCGACGCTCCGGCCGGCGATCTCGAAGACCACCTGGGAGGAGAGTGCCCAGAGGATGCCCATGAAGCTGATCAGAAGCAGGGACGATTGCAGCAGGCCCACGCCGAGCTCGGTCGAGAGTTCCGTGACCTGCCGGGAATCCTCCTGGATTCTCTGGTCGGGGTTGGTACCCAGCTCGCTCGCCATCCCGAGCCGGTAGGCACGGCCCGGCACCAGCCAGGAATCGAGCAGCCGGTGCGTGATCCAGGCGCGCAGGCGCACCTTCATCATCTCCTGGAGCCAGGTCTGCGCGACCACCAGGGCGAGCAAGGCCGCCACGATCTCGACGAAGACGACGAGCTGATAGCCGAACGCGGCGAGCTGCTTGTTCTCCAGCGCGTCGAAGAAGGCGCCATGCCAAGTGTTCAGATAGATCTGCCCGACCATGTTGCCGATGATCACCATCACGAGGCCGGCGGCGAGGAGGAAGAGAGGCCGGCCGTGCGGCGACCGGCGGACCCCCTTGAGCAGCCGCCGGACCTCGCGCAGGACACCTTGCCGCGGCGGCGGCGGGCCGGCCTCGCTGCGGGCCTCGATCTGCGCCGTCCGGGGAACCAGGACGGGGTTGCTCTGGGCCGGGCGTGCTTCGATTCGCCGGCGGATTAGCGCGTGGGCATCCTCGGCGCCGGCATCACGAGCCAGCGCGCGGACCACGCTCTCGACCGCAGGCTCGTGCGTCTCGTGCGCACGCCCGGCCGGCGGGTGCTCGCCGCCGGCCACTGCTTCCGGCCCCTCGCCCCGGGATCCATGCGGGAAATTGATCGGCATCGGAGGGTCTCGCGTTCGCGCCGCGACGGCTGGTCGGACAGCACGATCATGCGCCAAGAGCGGTGCCGCCGTCAGCCGCTTCTCTTGGCCGGAGCCACGAAGCTCCCTTCGGCAACCAGCCGCGCGAACGGTCCGGACCCGCGCGCCAGGTCCTCGAACCGGCCCCGCTCGACAATCCGACCGCCGTCCAGCACGAGAATGAGATCCGCGTCCACGACGGTCGAAAGCCGGTGGGCGATAACGAAGGTCGTCCGGCCCTGCCGCGCCGCATCCAGGGCCCGCTTGATCCGGCCCTCGGTCTCGGTATCGAGGGCGCTGGTCGCCTCGTCCAGGATCAGGATGGGCGCGTTCTTGAGCAGCGCCCGCGCGATGGCGAGCCGCTGGCGCTCGCCGCCGGAGAGGGCCTGCCCGCGCTCTCCGATCACGAAGTCGAATCCGCCCGGCTTGCGGCGGATAAAGGCATGGGCTTCGGCCAGCCGCGCCGCCGCCTCCAACTCCGCATCGCTCGCATCCGCACGGCCGATCCGCAGATTGTCGCTAATCGAGCGGTTGAACAGGCCGGCATCCTGAAACACGACCGCCACCGCTTGCCGCAGCGAGTCGAGCGTCACCGTACGGATGTCGATGCCATCGATGGTGATGCGCCCCTCCTGCGGATCGCGCAGCCGCTGCAGCAGCGCCAGCGTGGTCGTCTTGCCGGAGCCGGTCGGACCGACCAGGGCCACGGTCTGCCCGGGCTGGGCCTCGAAGCTGAGGTCGAACACCCCCTGCTCCGAATTCGGGAAGCGGTAGGTCACGTTCTCGAACGCGACATGCCCCCGGACCTTCTCCAGCGGCGCCGCACCGGGCATCTCCTTCACCTCGCCGCCGGCGGTGAGAAGGTCGAAGAAGGACCGCATCGTCGGGACCTGCACGAAGAAGCGCGCGACGAACCCGGCGATCTGATCGAGACGACCGATGAGGAGGTTGGCGAAACCGACGAACGCCACGATCTCGCCAATCGTGACGTCGCCCGATGCGGCCAGCACGCTGCCCACCGCCAGGATCACCACCATGACGATGGTGGCCGCGGCACGGGTCAGCACCGTCAGCATCGCCCACCAGGTGAGCACGGGATACTGCGCCGCCAGCAGCCGGCGCATCAGCTCCTGCAGCGCTGAAGCCTCGGCGGAGAGGCGGGCATAGCTCTGCACCACGACGACGTTGCCGATCACGTCGCCGACCCGCCTGAAGACGTCCTGATGATGGCGCTCGACCGCCGACTGGCCGGCCTCGGTCCGGCGGACGACGACCAGGTTGATCGCCACGTAAGCGACGGCCAGCGCCCCCAGCAGTGCGGCCAGCCGCCAGTCCATCGCGATCGCGGTCGGGACCAGCAGGCCGATTCCGACCACGGCCGCGAGATGCTCGCGGAAGACGGCGAGCCACAGCATGAACAGGGCATCGGTCCCGGCCAGCAAGGTGCGCACGACCCGCCCGGAGCCCTCGCGTGCATGAAAGCTGAGCGGCAGGGTGATGGCCCGCTCGAACGCGTCGGCCATGACGGCGAGCCGGCGCCGGTGCGCGAGCCGGTCGGCATGGAGCGCAACCGTAACGCCGGCGGCGATCCCGCCGATTCCGAGCACCGCCCAGAGTCCGATCAGGTGTAGCGCCGGCCGGCCGGAAGCGACCGCGTCCACCACACGGCCGAACAGTACCGGCTCGGCGAGTTGCACGACGCCGATGACGACGTTCGCCGCCGCCAACCCCGATGCGACCCGCCATTCCGGTTTGAGGAGGCCGAGCGCGCGGCCGTAAGTGTCCAGGAGCGCCAAGGGCCCGGCCCGTTTCACGAATGCATGGCACCGGCAGGTGCACGCGCCACGCATCGCCGATTCTGCCACAATGGCGGCCGACGGCGGTAGCGTCGGCCGGAGCCTCCGGACATACGCGCGGGCGGCGCCGGGCGTCCCTCCGCGACCGCCGCGGCGGCGCGACCCGGTGGGATCGGAGCCGGTCTTCGGCTAGGCTGGGAGCAGTGCCACAATGCCGAAGGGAACAGCATCATGGACGTCCGTGCCGCCGTCGCCCATGCGCCGGGACAGCCCCTGAGCATCGAAACGGTGCAGCTCGAAGGACCCCGGCGCGGCGAGGTGCTGGTCGAGATCAAGGCGACCGGCATCTGCCATACCGATGCCTATACCCTCTCCGGCGCCGATCCCGAAGGCCTGTTCCCGGCCATTCTCGGGCACGAGGGGGCCGGCGTGGTGGTCGACGTTGGCGAAGGAGTCACGAGCGTGAAGCCCGGCGACCATGTCATCCCGCTCTAC
>CAZVAR010000074.1:0-18717 GCA_964625225.1 uncultured Alphaproteobacteria bacterium
CGGCTGCTGCGGCGCGGCGGTGGCGGGCGGCGGCGCGGCGCTCGCCGGGGCGACGACAGCCGGTGCGACGACAGCCGGTGCAACGACGGAAGGCGCGCCGGTCGCCGCGGCGGCGCCGGGCGGTTCCCTCGTGTCGGCGCAGGCGGCGGGCAGCGGCGCGAGCAGGGCGGCGCAAAGGGCAAGCGTGGCGGATCGGGGCACGTCGGCTCCTTCGATGCTGATCTGCTGGGGCCGTCCTATGGCGGAACGGACGGCAGCGGCAACAACAATTCCATATGGGGGGCGGCGGTACGCGAGGCGAAGCTGCGGGCCGGGCACCCCCGCCGCCGGGCGGGCCCCATCCGCCATGATTGCCGACCATGCGCAGTTGACAGCCGCAGCGGGTGCGCCATACCGTTTCGGCAAGATTCGTCGGCGGTTGCGAGCAGAGTCAGGCCGGTCGCTGCTGCGCCATAATAAGTCGAGAGGGAGCGAGGAATGTCCAGGAAAGCACTTTTTCCGCTCGCCGTAGGCCTGGTTGCGGGCCTGTGGGCGGGCGCGGCGGCGGCCCAGACCAAGGATCTTGCATGGGGCGCATCGGCGGTCGGGTCGAGCGGGCACCGGTCGCTGGTTACGCTCGCCGAGTTCTTCAGCAGGGAAATTCCCGACTACCGCATCACCGTGCAGCCGACCCCGGGGGCGATCATCTCGGTCAAGGGATATGCGACCGGGCAGTTCGACGGCTTCTACGGCTCCGACGTCGCCTTCTACGAGCTCGCGAACGACACCAACCGGTTCAAGGGCTTCAAGGCGCACATGAAGCGCCAGCCGATGCAGTCGATGTGGGTCTTCACGACCGAGGTCGGCGTCGGCATCCATGCGCGCGACCGCGACAAGTTCAAGAGCTGGGGCGATCTGACCGGCCAGCGCGTCTTCACCGGGCCGCTGCCCTGGGATGTCCGGGCGCACCTCGAGCGCGCCTTCGCCGCGCTCGGCGTCAAGCACGAATATGTCGAGGTCGATCTGAGCACGGTCGGCTCGCTCCTCGATTCGGGTAGCCTGCAGGCGTTCATCATCTACGCCAATGCCGAGTCGGCGACGGCGCCCTGGATCACCGAACTGTCGATCGGCACCGACTGGGCCGCCCTCAACCCGACCGCCGAGGAGCTCGCCAAGCTGCGCGAGGCCGGCTTCGGCAGCGTCGAGGTCAGCCCCGACGTCTTCAAGAAGGACGTGCACGCCGACAAGGTCGTCCTGCTGCCCTTCTACTACGGCTACCATGTCGGCCTGGAGGTCCCGGAGGAGGACGTCTACAAGATGCTGACGACGGTCGAGGCGAAGTCGGGCGATCTGGCCCAGGCCGATGCCAGCTATGCCCAGGTCCACAAGGACATGAAGGGCATGCAGCGCCGCGGTGTCGAGGCGTCCGGCGACACGGTGCCGGTCCATCCGGGGCTGGCGAAGTATATGCGCGAGCGCGGCGTCTGGGACGCTGCATGGGACGCGCGGGTCGCGCAGCCGAAGTAGTCGCCCGCCCCTCGGTCCGGGGCGGGCGGCGCGCCGGCTCCGGCGTATTGCTGGAGTCGCCGATCGTATGACCGCCCCGACCACCCGGCCCGTCGTCGACGCGATCTACTACGCCGTCGCCGCGGTCTTTTTCGTCTATCTGCTGCACTATTACCTGACCGGTGCCGGCGGCCCGACCGAGCTGGCGGTGCTGCTGGTCCCGGCCACCTTCGTCCTCTACACGCTCGGCGCGCTGCGCGGCGGCGGGCTCTATCCGCGGCTGGGCCGGCTCGGCAACGACATGGTCGCAGCCGTCTACGTCGCGCTCGCGGCGCTGGTGGCCGTCTACATGCATCTTGAGTTCTTCGAGATCCGCACGGTGCGGGCGGGCATCTGGAGCACGACCGACCTGCTGATCGGCTCGATCATGGTGCTGCTGGTGCTGGAATATGCGCGCAAGCAGCACGTCCCGCTGTTCGTGCTGAACCTCCTGCTGATCCTGTACGCCGTCTATGGCTGGGTCGTGCCCGGCATGTTCGGCCATCTCGGCCTGACCTGGACCCGGGTCGGCAGCGCGATGAGCGTGGAGATGACCACCGGCGTCTTCTCGCAGCTTCCGCAGCTCGCGCTGACGCTGATCGGCTCGTTCCTGCTGGTCCTCAGCGTGCTGCGCGCGTTCGGCTGCGTCGATGCGATCCTGAAGGTCGCGAAGCGGATTGCCGCCTGGTCGCCGCACGCGCTGCCGCAGTCGGCGGTGGTCGGCTCGCTCTCGGTCGGCGCCGTCAGCGGCAGCGGCGCCGCCAACGCCGCGACGGTCGGCTCGGCCACCATCCCGGCCATGATCGGCGCCGGCATGCCGCCGGCCCGGGCGGCGGCGATCGAATGTTCCGCCTCGCTCGGCGGCCAGCTCATGCCGCCGGTCATGGGCATCTCCGCCTTCCTGATGGCGGAGTTCCTCGGCCGCAGCTATTTCGACGTGGTGGCGCGCGGCTACGTGCCGGCCCTGATCTATTTCATCGGCGTTTCCGTCAGCGTCTATCTGCTCTCAGTGCGGTTCCGGATTGGCCGGCACGTCTTCGCGCAGGAGCCGATCGGCTGGCGCGACTGGGTCAATCTGGGCGGGTTCGCCGGCGTGGTGGTCGGGCTGGTGGCGATGATGGGCATCGGCCGGCTGCCGCCGATGACCGCCGCGCTCTACATGTTCATCGCGATCGGCGGCGCCCTGCTCGTCTCCTTCGTGGCGACCGCCTGGCAGGCGGAAGGGCTGCGCGGGCTGATCAGTCTGGCCGGGCCGCTGCGCCGGTTCCTCGACGCCTTCGCGTCGCTGACCGCGGACCTCACGCTGCTGCTTGCCACCCTGTCGATCATGACCGGCGCCTTCGTCATCACCGGAATCCCGACCAAGGTGGGCGGCCTGCTGATGGACGCGGCCGGCGTGCATCTGGCGGCGATGGCGCTGGTCGCCTTCCTGTTCGGCGCCCTGCTCGGCACCGGGCTGCCACCGGCGCCGACCTACATCCTGACGGCGCTGGTGGTCGCGCCGCCGATGACGCGGCTCGGCGTCGATCCCTGGGTCGTGCATTTCTTCGCCTTCTTCGTCGGCGTCTGGGGCGAGCTGACGCCGCCGACCTCGGTGGCCGCCGCCGTCACCGCCAAGATCGCCGACGCATCGTTCATGCGAACGCTCTGGCACGCGATCCAGATGTGCATCGCGCTGTTCACGCTGATGGCCGGCGTGTTCGTCCGGCCGGAGCTGGTGCTGGAGCCCGGCCTCGCCCAGTTCGGCGCCGCCGCGCTGGTGATGTCGGCGACCGTCGGCCTCGCCTTCAGCCTCCAGGCCCGTTTCAGCGACATGCGCGGGCGCGACCGCATCGTCCGTCTCGTGCTGGCCGGCGTGTCGCTGCTGGCGCTGCTGCACCCCAGCGTCGAGCTCGCGGCCGCGGCGAGCGCGCTGGTGTTGCTGGCCGTCGGCTACTGGGTGCTCTACCGCCGCCACCACCCGGTCGCCTACGAGCCGCAGCCGGCCTGAGGCCGACCGGCCGCGGACCGGGGCCGGCGCACGGGCGCCGGTCGCGGCAGCGAGCGCGACGCGGATTGCGGCCCCGATCGGTTCTGTGCGAAGGGCAACCCGCCGGCCGGCAAGGACAATGCCTGCGAGCGCAGGCGGCGGGCAGGCGAAGGCCGCATCGCCGACAGGCGGTGCGCTCCGACCGGTGCCGCTTCCCGATTCCGGGGAAGTGCGCAGGGCCTCGCCCGGCCCGGCAGGCGGCCTGCCGGGCGCCGGCGGCGCTCCGAAACCTAGGGTTCGGGCGGTCCGATCGGGTAATCTCGGCGGCGGCCGAGAGGTGACGGGGCGATTCTTGCGGCGGGTGCGCTGATGACCGAAACGACGACCGTGCGGGAACCGGACCGGCGGAGCGTGCCGCCCGGTGCCTGCGACTGCCATTCCCACATCTACGGGCCGCGCGACCGGTTCCCGTACCCCGCCGGGGTCGAGCCGCCGCCGGACGCGTCGCTCGCCGCCTACCGCCGGCTCATGGCCGGGCTCGGCATCGAGCGGTTCGTGATCGTTCAGCCGTCGGCCTACCGCGACGACAATGCCCGCACGCTGGCGGCGATCCGCGAGCTCGGCCTGGAGCGGGCGCGCGGGGTCGCCGTCACCGCTCCGGATGTCGGTGCGGCGGAGCTGCGGCGGCTGACCGAGGGCGGCATGCGGGGCCTGCGCTTTCACGAGCTGGCCGAGGGCTGCCTGCCCTTCGATCGGCTGGAGCCGATGGCGGCGCGGATCGCCCCGTTCGGCTGGCACGTCCAGATTCAGGGCGACGGCAGCCGTCTTCCCGAATGGGAGGCACGGCTGCGCCACCTGCCGGTGCCGGTCGTCATCGACCATGTCGGCCGCATCCCGCCCGGCGGCGGCGCGGCGCACCCTGCCTTCCGCGCGCTGCTGCGGCTCCTCGAGACGGGGCGCGTTTGGGTGAAGCTGTCGGCCTTCTATTACGGCTCGGCCGAGGGGCCGCCGGGATATGGTGACATGGCGGCGCGCGTCCGGGCGCTGGTCGCGGCGCGGCCGGACCGGCTGGTCTGGGGCGCCAACTGGCCGCACCCGAACTTCCCGGCCGGTGCGAAGCCGGACGACCGCGCCATGTTCGACCGGCTGCTCGAATGGATTCCCGACCCGCCGACCCGGGCGGCGGTCCTGGCCGACAACGCGGCCGGGCTCTACGGCTTCGACTGACCCCGGCGCCGCGGCACGCCCCGCCGGTCGCGCGGGGCTCCGGTCACATCTCGACCGGCATCCCGCCCCTGCGGGCGCGTCGGGCGGTCACGAGGATCGCGAGAGCGGTCAGGACCAGGAAGAACAGGGCGATCGGCCGCGTGAAGAAGATGTCGAGGCTGCCCTCCGAGCCGACCAGCGCCTGCCGCAGCGATTCCTCGAAGGGCGGCCCCAGGATGAAGGCGATCAGCAGCGGCGCCACCGGCACGCCGAACAGGCGCAGCCCGTAGCCGGCAATGCCGGCGCCGACCATCACGAACACGTCGAACACGCTGTTGCGGATCGCATAGCTGCCGGCGACGCAGATCATCAGGATGACCGGGTAGAGCACCGCCTTCGGCACCCGCAGCACCATCATCATCGGGCGGATCGCGAACCAGGCAGTCGCGGCGATGGCGAGGTTGGACAGGACCAGCCCGATATAGACGGTGTAGGGCACCTCCGGGTTGGTCTGGAAGATCATCGGTCCCGGCGTCACTCCCTGGATCAGGAACGCGCCGAGCAGGATCGCGGTGACGGCGTCGCCGGGGATGCTCAGCGACAGCAGCGGCACCATTGCCGCGCCGGTCACCGCGTTGTTGGCCGCTTCGGCAGCCGCCACGCCCTCGATCGCCCCGGTCCCGAACTTCTCCGGATGCCGCGAGGCCCGCTTCGCCTCGGCATAGCCAAGGAAGGTGGCGATGGTGGCGCCGAGGCCGGGCAGCACGCCGATGAAGACGCCGAGAAAGCCGGAGCGGACGATCGAGACCCAGCTCGCCTTCCACTCGGCCCGGGTCACCCGGTTGCCGTCCGGGTCGCCGCCCTCGAGCGCCATGATCGCGCCGCCGCCGCGGAACGCCCGTTCGGCCTGGACGAACATCTCGGTCAGGGCGAACAGGCCGATCAGCAGCGGGATGTAGGCGAGCCCGTCATAGAGGTCGAGATTGCCGAAGGTGAAGCGCGGCACCGCCACCATCGGGTCGGAGCCGATCGTCGCCAGGCCGAGCCCGAGCGCGCCGGCGAACAGGCCCTTGACCATCGACTGTCCGGACAGCACCCCGACCACGGTCAGCGAGAACAGCAGTAGCGCCGCGAGCTCCGCCGGGCCGAAGCGCAGCGCGATACCCGCGATCTGCGGCGCCAGCAGGATCAGGACGAGGGTGCTGAACAGCCCGCCGTAGATCGAGGCGTAGATCGCCATCTTGAGGGCCTTGCCCGCCTTGCCCTGCTTGGCCAGCTCGTAGCCGTCCGCCGAGGTGGCGGCCGAGGCCGGCGTCCCGGGCGCGTTGATCAGCACGGCCGAGATGGAGCCTCCGTAGATGCCGGCCCCGTAGAGGCCGAGCAGCAGGAACAGCGACGGCGTCAGCCCCATCGCCAGCGTGAACGGCACCGCGAGCGCCACCGCCATGGTGACGGTCAGGCCCGGAATGGCGCCGACCACCATGCCCACGATCACGCCGATCAGCAGGACCAGCAGGTTGAGCGGCTGCAGCGCCTCGACCAGGGTCGTGAGGAAGATGTCCATCGCCTAGAACGGCAGCTCGATACGGCCGGGCGGCAGCTCGAGGATCAGCAGCCTCGCGAAGACGAAATCGGTCAGCAGCGGCAGGCCGAGCGCGACCGCGACGATCACCGACCGGCGGCGCACGCCGAAGCCGGTCATGAACACCGCAAGCATCAGCATGCTGCCGAGTACGAAGCCGAGCAGGTCGAGCAGGGCGGCATAGGCGATGCTGAGTCCCATCAGCAGCAGCACCCGGGTTCGCGCGCCGCCCTCCAGAAAAAAGGGCATCGGGCTCGCCGCCTGCGGCCGCAGCGCGATCATGGCGCCGAACAGCAGGCACAGGGAGCCGGCGATGTAGGGGAAGAGGCGCGGCCCCACCGTGAAATACTGCGCGCCGACCGTATGCTGCCAGTCGTCGCTGATGGTGGGGACGCCGAACAGCAGGAACGCCAGCGACAGGGCGCAGACGCCTATGCCGAAGAGCCGGTCGGCCGGCATCCTGTCGCCCT
This sequence comes from uncultured Alphaproteobacteria bacterium, assembly GCA_964625225.1. Taxonomy (GTDB): domain Bacteria; phylum Pseudomonadota; class Alphaproteobacteria; order JAJUGE01; family JAJUGE01; genus CAZVAR01. Next base: position 6,752 of record CAZVAR010000074.1, read on the forward strand.
GCGCTGCCCCGGGGCGCGCCCGGCTAGCGCACCGCCTCGCCGATCGTGTTGTACATGTCGGTCATCGCCTTCTGGAAGGCCGGTCCGTCGCGGTACTGGAGTTCGATGCCCGCCTTCGCCGCCAGCGTCTTGAAGGTCTCGGTCTCGATCGCCTTCTTGAAATTGTCGTGCAGATAGGCGACCACCTCCGGCGGCATCCCGGCCGGGCCGACCAGCCCCTTCATGTTCTCCAGATAGAGGTCGTAGCCGAGCTCCTGGAGCGTCGGCACGTCCGGATAGGCTTCGTGCCGGCCGTCGGACAGGGTGGCGAGCGGCCGGATCTGCCCGGAGTCCAGCATCGCCTTGCCTTCGTCGGGCGAGATCACGATCAGGTCGACATGGCCGCCGAGCAGCGCCGCCAGCGCCGGCGCGCCGCCCTTGTAGGGGACGTGCTTCATGTCGAGGCCCGCCTTCTTGGCGAAGGCGAGCAGGGCGGAGTGATAGATGCTGCCGGCGCCGGAGGATCCGTAGGTGTATTTTCCGGGGTTGGCCTTCGCCTCCTTGACGAAGTCGTCGACGGTCTTCCACGGCGTGTCGCCGCGCACCGCCAGAAAGTTGCGCTGCCGGTTGAACTGGATGATCGCGGTGAAGTCGGTCCGGATGTCGTAGGGCAGCTTCTGGTGGTTGCCGACGGAGGTGCTCTCGCTGCCGCCGGCGACCAGGAGGGTGTAGCCGTCGGGCTTCGCGTTCTTGACGAAGGCGGCGGCGGTCGTGCCCGAGGCGCCGGCGCGGTTGACGATCACCAGCGGCACGGGGAAGAACTCCTGCGCCGCGCTCGTGACCGTGCGGGCGATGATGTCGGTGCCGCCGCCCGGCGCGAAGCCCACGACGATCTTGATCGGTTCGGTCGGCTCCCAGGCCTGCGCCGCGGCGGCGCTGCCGATCCCGATCGCCGCGACCACCGCTCCGGCCAGCAGCCGCTGCAGCACGTTCCGCCGATGCATCGCCCGTCCTCCTCCCGCCTCGGATCGTTCGTGTGGCGCTACGATGCCGCAACGGCATCCGCATGGCAACGCTATCGGAGATAGCGGAACGGCGCGATGGCGGCGCGCCGTCGCTCCGGCCCGGGCGGCTTGGAATTCGGGCCGAGCGCCCCATCGTCACCGTATCAGCGGAGCGAGGAGGCCGACGCCATGATCCGGATCGTGCGACGCAAGGAGGGTATCGGCGCGGGCGAGAATGCCGTGGAGTTCAACGTCTACCGCTGCCTCACCGACGGCGCCACCGTCTTCGGCTATATGCGGCACGCGCCGGCCTCGCCGGGTTCGGGCGCCCTGTTCGAGGGCAGCTCGTACGGCGTGCCGGCCGCGGCGGCGTTCCGCGAGGCCTGCCGCTATGCGCAGGAGCACCACATTCCCACGGTCGTGGTGGTCGATCCGCACGACCTGTTCACGGACTGACCCGGCTCCGGGCGGCGGCCCGGGCCGGGGCCGGGCGTCAGGCGGGGATGAAGATGTTGCGCCCGTCCCGTTGCGCCACCGTTCCGGGCCGGCCGAGGCTGTCGCGCTCCTGCAGGTCGAGCAGCACCTCCCGCTCGGCCGGCGTGTTGGCCACGAAGCGCCGCCCGCTCTCGCTGAGGCGGCCCAGCACGATGGCGTGGTCCGGTCCGGTCTTGTTGTGCATCACCGTGTAGGTCTCGATCACCGCCGGTCCGTCCGGGGCCGGCGCGTAGGGAGCCTTGGGCAGCGCGTCGAGCTCCGCCTGCAGCACCCCCGGGCTCTCGCGCCGCCAGCTGCCGCGGAACGGCGTCGTCGAATAGACGCCGAAGGAGTGCTTGGTGACGTAGTTGCCGTTGGCGGTCACCAGCCCGAAGCTGCCGGGTGCGGCCCGTACGCGGCGCATCATCTCGGAGATCGAGTGGGTCACGTAATTGTTGCCGGGTCCGCCGAAATAGGGCAGTCCGCCGGTGACGGTGAGGCCGCGCGGATCGTCCTCGGTCAGCCCGATCTCCTGGCAGCCGATCTGCACGGCCGAGGGGAAGCAGCTGTAGAGATCGAGGAAGTCGATCTCCGCGAGCGACCGCCCGGCCATGTCCAGCGCCTTGCGGGATGCCCGCCGGATCGCCGGCGACGAGTGCAGGTCGATGCGCTCGGACACGTACCAGTGGTCGTGCCCGTCGGCGCAGCCGTGCAGGTAGACCCATTTGGCCTCCGGGATGCCGAGCTCCCGCGCCGTGCCGACCGAGGTCATGATCAGCGCCGCGGCCTGGTCGATGAAGGCGTTGGAGTTCATCAGCCGCGGATAGGGAAAGCCGATCCAGCGGTTGGTCTCGTCGACCGTGGCCAGCCGCTCCGCCGAGTAGCCCTCGCGCCGGGTCGCCAGCGGGTTGGCCGCGGCGACCGCGGCGAAGCGGGCGAACAGCCGCCCCATCGCCTGCATGTGCTCGGGCACCGAGCGGCCGCGCGCGCCGCGGATCGCGTTCTCGAACAGCGGGTACATCGCAATCGCGGCCCGCATCTCGTGGCGGTCCTCGTCGTCGTTCCAGCCGCGCCGCGGATCGCCGACCAGCTCGGGCTCACCGCCGGGATCTTCCGCCCAGGAGACGGGCAGGCCGGCGCGCTCGACGCCGTGCTGGGTCCGCAGCGCCTCGCCGCCCACGATCATCGCGGCGCGCATCTCGCCGCGGGCGATCGCCTCGGCGAACATGTTGACCAGGTATTGGGGCATGTTGCCGCCGTTCCAGGTGTAGATGTAGCGCCCGGCATCGATGCCCAGGCGCTGCGCCACGCTCTTCGGCGGGTTGGTCGAGCTTCCCAGCTTGGTCGCGAAGCGGTGCGAGGTGTCCGAGAACAGGCGCAGCATCGCGACGGTGTCGATCCGGTCGGCGAGACCGGGTGCACCGGCGTCAGCCAGCGCCAGCCGGCCGGCCTCGGCGATCAGGTCGAACGGCGAGCGGCCCCGCTCGACCGGAGTGGTGGGATCCGTCACGTCGCCGCAGCCGACCAGGATCGGCGTCGAATTCTCGATCATGCCAAACGCTCCAGGCGCCTATCGTCCTGCTATCGGACCCGATAGTGACGGGAATGCCGGCCGCGATCAAACCTCGCTTGCAGCGCCGCCGCCCCGCCCGCATTCGCGCGCGGCGCGAACGGGCCCGGCCCGGGGCCGTCAGCATCCCGTTGCTGGACATAGGACTATTTTCTTGGTATTCTGAGGCCGTCGTCCCCGCCCGGAGCGCCGCACCCGCCCCCCTGCCGCCCCGAACCGACCCCCCCCAACCCCCCCCCACCCCAAGCCGCCCCCACCCCCCCCCCACCAACCCCCACGAACCCCTTGCCTCCCCCTCCGACCCCCAAGGACCCCCACGAATCCGCATCGACCCGGCGATCCCCATGGACCCCCATCGACCCCTATGAATCTCCGTTCCGCGGTCCGGTCGGCCGCAGCCCGGTCGTCGCGTCGGATCGAGGCCCCGGGCGCGGCGCCCCGGGCGGTCGGCGGTGGCATCGGCGCGGCTTTGACGGCCGCGCCCGGCCGCATTACGGTCCCGCCCTCACCGCCCCTCCGGGACTCCGGCCGACTCGACATGATGCCCGCGGATCCGCGCCGAACGGCCCTGGCCGTCCTCGCCGTTTGCTTCGCGATGAACTTCGCCGGCCGCGGCCTGATCGAGAGCTTCGTCGTCTTCGTGCTGCCGCTCTCGCAGAGCTTCGGCTGGGACCGCGCGGCGGTCGTGTCGATCCAGTCCTTTGCAATGCTGGCGACCGGCTTCTTCGCGCCGATGGCGGGCCGCATCTTCGACCGCTCCGGGCCGCGCACCGTCTACGGGCTTGGCCTCGGCCTGATTGGCGCCGGGATGTCGCTGGCTCCCTTTGCCGATGCCCTCTGGCAGTTCCAGCTCTGCCTCGGCCTCGCCGTCGGGACGGGGGCGGCCTGTCTCGGCAACGCGCCGAACTCGGCCCTGGTCAGCCGCTGGTTCCGGGCGCGGCTGACGCTCGCGATGAGCATTCTCTGGTCGGCGGCGGGGATCGGGATTCTGGTGCTGGTGCCGCTGGCGCAGCTTCTGGTCGGGCAGGGCGGATGGCGCGGCGCCTATCACTGGCTCGGCGGCGCCGTCCTGCTCGCCGTCCTCCCGGTCCTGCTGCTGCCCTGGCGCACCTTCGCGCTCGGCGTGCGCGAAGCCGCGCCCGCGGCGCGGCGGCCGTCGGGGGCCGCCGCGGCGGCCGACGGCGACGGCCTGACGCTCGCCCAGGCGGCGCGCCACCCGGCGTTCTGGGGCCTGTTCTGGGTGTTCCTGTTCACCAGCATCGGCGTGTCCGGCACCGTCGTGCAGGTCGTCGCCTATCTCGTCGAGATCGGCTTCCCGCCGCTGGAGGCCGCCACCGCCTGGGGCTTCGGCGGCATCCTGCTGCCGGTCGGGATGATCGGTTTCGGCTGGCTCGACGGCCGGATCGGCCGTCGCCCCTCGATCTTCCTGAGCTATGCGATGTCGCTGTCCGGCATCGCCCTGCTGTGGTTGCTCGGGCACTATCCGAGCACCTGGTTGCTCGGCGCCGCCGTCCTGCTGTTCGGCGGCACGGCCGGGTCGCGCGGACCGCTGATCTCGACGATCGCGATGCAGGTCTTTCGCGGCCGCAGCGTCGGGACGATCTTCGGCACGATCAGCATCGGCGCCGGTCTCGGCGCCGCCCTCGGCTCGTGGATCGGCGGGCTGCTGCACGACTGGAGCGGCGGCTACGACCTCGTGTTCGCCTGCGCCTTTCTCAGCATCCTCGCCGGCCAGCTCCCGTTCTGGACGGTCCGCTCGCTGCGATGAAGGTCCGGCGCGCGGCACCGCGGCGCGGTCGCCGCGGTTCGTGCTACGCTGACCGCCCCGCCGGCCCCGGGCCGGGCGTTCCGAGGACGCAGCGATGAGCGACGGCAATCCGACCGCGGCGCGCGTGACCGATCCCGGCATCCGCGCGCTCTACAGCATCGAGTCGCGCTGGCAGGCCTGGCTCGACGTGGAGGCGGCGCTGGCCCTGGCCCAGGCCGACCTCGGCATCGTGCCGCCGCGCGCGGCCGAGGCGATCGCCGCGGCGGCGCGGCTGGAACGGCTCGATCGCGACCGCATCGCCGCGGCGACGCGGCGCACGAGCCATACCCTCGTCCCGCTGGTCTGGGAACTGGCCCGGGTCGCCGGCGACGAGGCCGGGCGCTGGGTGCATTGGGGCGCGACCACGCAGAACATCGTGCAGACCGGCGACCTGCTGGTGCTGCGCCGGGCGCACCGGATCGTCCTGCGGCTGATCGCCGACGCGCTCGCCGCCATGGCCGACCTCGCCGAGCGCAGCGCCGGGATGGCGCTGCCGGCCCGCACTCATGGCCAGCACGCCGTGCCGGCCACCTTCGGCTTCAAGGTGGCGGTCTGGATCGACGAGTTGATCCGCCATGCCGAGCGGCTGCGGGCGGCGGAGCCGCGCGTGTTTGTCGCCATGCTGGGCGGCGCCGCCGGAACCTTCGCCTCGCTCGGCGCCGAGGGGCCGGCGGTGCAGGCGCGCCTCGCCGCCCGGCTCGGCATGGCGCCGATGACGGTCCCGGCGCGCAGCATCGGCGACCATCTCGCCGAGCATGTCTGCCTGCTGGCGCTGCTCGGCGCCACCTGCGGCAAGATCGGCCGCGAGGTCTACACGCTGATGAAGACCGAGTTCGGCGAGGTCGAGGAGCCGATGCCGCCGGGGACCGTCGGCAGCTCGACCATGCCGCAGAAGCGCAACCCGTTCCTGTGCCAGGACATGATCGCCGGGGCGGCGGCGCTGCGCACGCTCGTCCCGCTCGCGCTCGAGGCGATGCAGACCGAGCACGAGGCCGACCGCGCCACCAGCCTGATGATCCGCGAGGCGGCCGAGCGGGCCTGCACCGGCATCGGCGACGTCCTGGCGCGGCTGGTCGTGGTGGTCGGCGGGCTGCGGCTCGACCCGGAGCGCATGCGGCGCAATCTCGAGCTGAGCGGCGGGCTGATCCTGGCCGAGGCGCTGATGCTGAGGCTCGGCGAGGCGATCGGCCGGCAGGAGGCGCACGATCTGATCTACGAGGCGGCGCAGGCGGCGTTCACGCAGCGCCGCCCCTTCGCCGAGCTGCTGACCGCCGATCCGCGGGTGACGGCCCATCTCGCGCCCGATGCGATCGCGGCGCTGCTCGACCCCGCGGCCTATACCGGCCTGTGCGCCGCGATGGCCGGCGAGGCGGCCGCCCGGGCGCGCGGTGCGGCCGGCGCGATCCACGGTGCGGCCGCCTGAGCGGCGGGCGCCGGGCCGGTGCGGCCGCGTCGGCCGCGTTCCGCCGCGCCGGACCTTCGTGCTAGAAGACGGAACCCGAGGCACGATACCGCAGGGGCATCATGACCACAGCCACGACCACCGTACTGACCGAGGTGGACCGCCGGGGTGTTGCGACGGTGACGCTCAACCGGCCCGAAGTGAACAACGCCTACAATGGCGAACTCATCCTCGGCCTGATCGACGCCTTCACCAGGCTCGGCCGGGACCCTAACACCCGCGTGGTGCTGATCCGCGGCAACGGCCGGCACTTCCAGGCCGGGGCGGACCTGAAGTGGATCCAGTCGATCAGCGGCCTCTCGGCCGAGGAGAACCTCCAGGTCTCGATGAACACCACCAACGCGATCCGCGGTCTCAACGAGTTCCCGAAGCCGACGATCGCGCTCGTGCACGGCGGCTGCTTCGGCGGCGGGGTCGGGCTGGTCGCGTCGTGCGACATCGTCCTCGCCTCGGAGGACGCGATCTTCTCCATCACCGAGACGCGCTGGGGGCTGATGGCCGCGCCGATCATCCCGCAGCTCAACGCCCGGATGGGCCTCGCCAATGTGCGCCGCTACGCGCTGACCTCCGAGCGCTTCGACGCCCGGCGCGCGCAGGAGCTCGGCCTGGTCAGCGAGGTCTGCGCGACCGGCGGCCTCGACGCGGCGGCGGCGCCGATCATCGATGCGCTGCTGATGTGCGGCCCCGAAGCGATCGCCGAGACCAAAGCGTGCGCGCTCGAGGCGGCCGGCCAGGTGATCGACGACGCCTATGCCGAGCGCCTCGCCCGGCAGCATGCGGCGAAGCGGATGACGCCGGAGGGGGCCGAGGGGCTGGCGAGCTTCGTCGAGAAGCGGAAGCCGCGCTGGTACACCGGCGACGCCTGAACCGCCGCCGCGCCTCCGATTGACAACGATCAATTCGCCCGGGGGCCTTGCACACGCGGCGCAGAAGGTACATATGGAGCCCCGCCAGCTCATCGCTGGCGTTTCCTCCCTGAACTTGGGCCGCCGGGCATGCTCGTGCGGCCCCTTTTTTTTGCTCGACCGGCGGGCCGGCGCGGCGGCCGGCCCCGGGCGCTCTCTCCCCGACTTGGGCCTTGCGACCTGTTGACGCAGGTATTAGGGCACGGACGGCCGTCGTGTGCAATCCCGGATTGTCCGCTGCGCGTCGAGCGTTTTTTGCGGCACTATGCTCCTGGCGCCGGACCGGAGGCGGGGCGCCGCAGGGGAGGAGACGGACTCATGCAGGTCGGATTCATCGGGCTCGGCATCATGGGCGCCAGCATGGCGGCCAACCTTCAGAAGGCGGGCTACCGGCTGGTCGTGCACGATCTGCGGCGCGACGCGGCCGAGCGGCATCTCGCCGCCGGCGCGGCGTGGGCCGAGACGCCGCGTGCCGTCGCGGAGGCGGCCGACGTCGTGTTCACGTCGCTGCCGGGTCCGCCCGAGGTCGAGGCAGTCGCGCTCGGCGCCGGCGGGCTGATCGAAGGCATGCGCCGGGACAGCGCCTGCTTCGACCTGTCGACCAACGCGCCCGCGACCGTGCGGCGGATCCACGCCGCCTTCGCGGAGCGCGGCGCGCACATGCTCGACGCGCCCGTCAGCGGCGGGCCGCGCGGCGCGGCGACCGGCAGGCTCGCGCTGTGGGTCGGCGGCGAGCGCGCGGTGTTCGACCGCCACCGCCCGCTGCTCGACGCGATCGGCGACCAGGCCCGGTATATCGGGCCGATCGGCGCCGGCACCGTCGCCAAGCTCACGCACAACTGTGCCGGCTATGCGATCCAGCGTGTCCTGTCGGAAGTGTTCACGATGGGCGTCAAGGCCGGCGTCGAGCCGCTCGCGCTGTGGGAGGCGGTGCGCCAGGGCGCGCTCGGCCGGCGGCGCACCTTCGACGGGCTGATCGACCAGTTCCTGCCGGGCGTCTACGACCCGCCGGCCTTCGCGCTGCGCCTCGCGCACAAGGACGTGACCCTGGCGACTGCGCTCGGCCGCGAGCTGGAGGTGCCGATGCCGATGGCGGAGCTGGCGCTCCAGGAGCTGACCGAGGCGCTCGGCCGTGGCTGGGGCGACCGGGATTCGCGGGTGGCCATGCTGCTGCAGCAGGAGCGCGCCGGCGTGAGCATCGCCGTCGAGCCGGAGCGCCTGCAGGCCGCGCTCGACCGCGACCGGCCGGCCGCGGACGACCCCAAGCACGGCTGAGCCGCACCTGCGGCGAATCCCGGATCGCCCCGCCCCGGGCCGGCAGGGCCGGGCGCCGGCGCCGGCCGCGCTTGACCGGGCGGCCGGGTTGGGGCGAGGCTCGACGGAGATCGCCACGGACGGGGGTGCCGCGCCATGCATCACGAGCTTCAAGCCTCTCCCGAGACCTGCCAGTGGGGCGTGTTCGACGCCCGGATCGCACCGGTCCTGGAAGTCGACTCGGGCGACCGGGTGACCATCCACACCGTCACCGGCGCGCCGGACACCACGCCCGCGGCCGACGCCGGCTTCTTCATTCCGCCCGAGCTGCCGGCGATTCACCGCGCGCTGACCCGGCCGCTCGGCGGCGGGCATCTGCTGACCGGGCCGGTCGCGGTCCGGGGGGCAAGGCCGGGGCAGGTGCTGGAGGTCCGCATCCTCGACATCGCCCTGCGGCAGGACTGGGGCTACAACGTGATCCGGCCGCTCGCCGGTGCCCTGCCGGAGGATTTCCACGAGACCCGGCTCTTGCATATCCCGCTGGATCGCGAGCGCGGGGTCGGCAAGCTGCCCTGGGGCGTCGATCTGCCGCTGCGGCCCTTCTTCGGCGTCATGGGCGTGGCGCCGCCGCCGGGCTGGGGCGGCTGCACCAGCCTGATCCCGCGCGCCTTCGGCGGCAATCTCGACAACAAGGAGCTGGTGCCCGGCACGACTCTCTACCTGCCGATCTTCGTCGAGGGCGCCCGCTTCTCGGTCGGCGACGGCCACGGCGTGCAGGGCGACGGCGAGGTCTGCGTCACCGCGATCGAAACGGCGCTGAGCGGCACCTTTGAGCTCGTCCTGCGCGACGATATGGAGCTCGACCTGCCGCGCGCCGAGACGCCGGAGGCCTACATCACCATGGCCTTCGACCCGGATCTGGACCAGGCGGCCAAGACCGCGCTGCGGCAGATGATCCGGCTGATCCAGGAGCGGGCCAACCTCTCGCGCGAGGACGCCTATACGCTGTGCAGCCTCGCCGCCGACCTGCGCATCACGCAGATGGTCAACCAGCACAACGGCGTGCACGTGATGCTGGCCAAATCGGCCCTGCACGGCACGCGGTGAGAGGGAGGGGACGATGACGACCGCCAATCCCGCCTATCCCGAATCGGTCCTCGACCTGTTCCGGCTCGACGGCCGGATCGCGATCGTCACCGGCGGCGGCGCCGGGATCGGCCGCATGGCCTGCCACGTGCTGGCGCAGGCGGGGGCGACGGTCTGCGTCGCCGACATCGACCCGGCCGCCGCGGAGGCGGTCGCGGGCGAGGTGCGCGGCCGCGGCTTCGCTGCCGAGCCGCACGCGCTCGACGTGACGCAGGAAGGTTCGGTGGTCGACGTCTTCGCCGCCGTCGAGCGGGCGCACGGCCGGATCGACGTGCTGATCAACAATGCCGGCATCAACCGCCGCGCGGCCGCGGTCGAGATGAGCCTCGCCGCCTGGAACGAGGTCGTCGCGGTCAATCTGACCGGCGTGTTCCTCTGCGCCCGCGAGGCGGCGAAGCGGATGCTGCCGCGGCAGTCCGGCAGCATCGTCAATCTGGCCTCGATCTACGGCCATGTCGGCAGCCAGATCACCAGCAGCGCCGCCTACATCGCGACCAAGGGCGCGGTCGTCAACCTGACCCGCGGCCTCGCCTGCGAGTGGGGGCCGTCGGGCGTGCGGGTCAACGCCATCGCGCCGACGTTCATCGAGACCGACCTGACCCGGCAGGCGATCTTCGGCCAGCAGGAGGTGCTGAACGCGATCGTGCAGCGCACGCCGCTGCGCCGCACCGGGGTGCCGCGCGACCTCGCCGGGGCGGTGCTCTACCTCGCCTCCGACGCCTCGTCGCTGGTGACCGGCCATTCGCTCGCGGTCGATGCCGGCTGGCTCGCGCACTGAGCGACCGGGCCTCCGCAGGCGGGCGGCCGGGGCCGGACGATTCTCGGCCTTGACCAGGGCATGGTCGGCTCACTAGGTTAGCCGCTATGGGCATGTGCCGTCTCCATGCGCCGGCGATTCGGCGAATTAGCAGCCCGGTCCTCCTTGAGGGCCGGGGCTCTGCCGTTCGTCGTCTCAACTTGGCGCGGGAGTTTGCGCACCATGTCTGCCTTCGCTTCCCCTGATCACCGATCGACCACCACCTGCTTTTCCGTCCAGGCCGCGACCGAGCCGTCGGTTATGGCGCGCGTGCTGGAGCTGTTCACCAAGCGCGGGCTGGTGCCGACACGCCTGCATGCCGATGTCGGCGGCCCGGGCGGGGACACCCTCACCATCGACATCCAGATGCAGGGGCTGGCGCCGGACCTCGCCGCCTACATGGCCCGCTGCATGCGGCAGATCGCCTATGTCGAATGCGTGCTGACCTCGGAGCGGGGCGCGGTACCGGCGGCGCAGCGCGCCTGAGCCACACCGCGGCGGGCGGGGCGGCATGAGCTTCCTCGACCGCATCGCCGAGTGCAACGCCCACGACCTGGCCGGCTTCCGCCCGTTCCGGATCGGCGCCGCGGCGGTCGGCTGGGTCCGCCACGCTTTCGCCGAGCGGCTCGCCGCCTTCCCCGAAGTCTTCTCCGTGACCGCGGAGGCGGTGCGGCTGGCGGATCATCTGACCGACTTCACCGCCCGCAGCGCCGCGGTCGAGGCGGTGCTGCGCCGCTTCGCCGCGGAGGGCGTCATCACCGGCTGGCGGGAGGAGAAGTACCCGGTCGCGCCCTCCTTCGCGGCGCCGCCGCTGATGCAGATGGAGCGCGCCGCGGTCCCCTTCTTCGGCGTCCGCGCCTACGGCGTCCATCTCAACGGGTTTGTCCGGCGCGGCGGCCGGCTGGAGATGTGGGTCGCCCGCCGCGCCGAGGGCAAGCAGACCTATCCGGGCCTGCTTGACAATATCGTCGCCGGCGGCCAGCCGATCGGGCTCGGCATCCGCGAGAACCTGATCAAGGAGTGCGCCGAGGAGGCGGACATTCCTCCGGAGCTCGCCGCTCGCGCGGTGCCGGTCGGCGCCATCTCCTATCAGCACGAGACGCCGGAGGGCCTGAAGCCCGACGTCCAGTTCGTCTACGACCTCGAGCTGCCGCCCGGCTTCGTGCCGCGCAACACCGACGGCGAGATCGCGGAGTTCCATCTCTGGCCGGTCGAGCGGGTCGCCGAGATCGTCAGCGAGACGCGGGACTTCAAGTTCAACTGCAATCTGGTGGTGATCGATTTCCTGGTCCGCCACGGCCTGATCGGTCCGGAGCGGCCCGACTATGTGGAGATCGTCACCGGCCTGCACCGATGAGCGGCCGCTGCACGCGACCGGCCGCCGCCTGCGCCGACTGGAGCTCGCTGCGCCGCTTCTTCTGGCTCGCCGACTTGAGCTGGCCGCAGGCGGCCAGGATGTCCTGCCCGCGCGGCGTGCGCACCGGGCTCGCATAGCCGCCCGCCACGACGATGTCGGAGAAGCGCCGGATCCGCTCCGGCGTCGAGCATTCGAACGGCGCCCCCGGCCAC
>CAZVAR010000075.1:0-18066 GCA_964625225.1 uncultured Alphaproteobacteria bacterium
GCTTCTCGCCGGATGCCTCGCCGGTGCCCATCATTGCCTTGCCCATCTCGCTCATCACCGTGCGGATGTCGGCGAAATCGAGATTGATGAGGCCCGGCATCACCATCAGGTCGGTCACGCCGCGCACCCCGGAATAGAGTACGTCGTCGGCGAGCTGGAACGCCTGCGCGAAGGTCGTCCGCTCGTTGGCGACCCGAAACAGATTCTGGTTCGGGATGATGATGAGGGTGTCGACGAACTTGGTCAGTTCCTCGATGCCGCCCTCGGCAAGGCGCATCCGGTGCGTGCCTTCGAAATGGAAGGGCTTGGTCACCACCCCGACGGTGAGGATGCCCGCCTCGCGCGCCGCGCGGGCGATCACGGGTGCAGCGCCGGTACCGGTTCCACCGCCCATGCCGGCGGTGATGAAGACCATGTGGCTGCCGGAGAGCTGGTCCATGATCTCGTCGAGCGCCTCTTCCGCGGCGGCGCGGCCGATATCGGGGCGCGACCCGGCGCCCAGCCCGTGCGTCAGGCTGAGGCCGAGCTGAATTCGGCGCTGCGCCTGCGACAGCTCCAGCGACTGGGCGTCGGTGTTCGCGACCAGGAACTCCACGCCGGTCAGGTTCGACCGGATCATGTTGTTGACCGCGTTGCCGCCGGCGCCGCCGACCCCGATCACGGTGATGCGCGGCTTCAGATCCCGGTGTCGGTCCGGCATTGAGATGTTGATCGTCATCTGTGTCTCCCGCTGCACTCTATATCGATGTTACCGCCCAGTACCAACCGCTAAATCTAGAGGTATTCGCGTAACCATGAGCCGACCCGCCCGAGCAGCCCTTGGGACTGTCCGGACGACCCGAAGCGACGGTGCGATCGGCCCGCCTGCTCCAGCAGGGCGTACTGGAGCAGGCCCGCACCGGTCGCGAAGGCGGGGCCGCTGGTTGCTTCGGCCAGCCCGACGACGCCCAGGGGCCGGCCCATCCGCACCTGCTTGTCCAGGACGAGGGCCGCCATCTCTCGGACGCCCTGGAGCTGGCTCGCCCCTCCGGTGAGCACGACCCGACGGCCGGCCACGCGATCGAAGCCGCTCGCCTCGAGACGCGAACGAATCATCTCGAACGTCTCCTCAATCCGCGGTTGGATGATGCTGACGAGATACGATTTGGGGATGTGCTGGGCGTGGTTCGGATTGTCGTCGCCGATCGGCGGAACGGTCAGGATCTCACGCTGATCGGCGGCCGAGGCCATGCAGCTTCCGTGCAGAGTCTTCAACCGTTCCGCATGGTTGAGAGGGGTCGAAAGGCCGCGGGCAATGTCGCTGGTGACGTGGACGCCGCCGATCGGAATGCAGTCGGTGTGGACGACGCTGCCGTCATAGAAGACCGCGATGCTGGTGGTGCCGCCGCCCATGTCTATCAACGCCACCCCGAGATCGGTCTCGTCCTCGACCAGACAGGCGAGGCCGGCGGCGTATGGGGACACCACCAGCGCCTCGACGTCGAGATGCGCGCGGCCGATACAGGTCGTGAGATTGCGGAGCGGGCCGGTCTCGGCGGTGATCACATGCATGTCGACGCCGAGCCGTTGGCCGAACATGCCGCGCGGGTCACGGATGCCGCGGCTGCCGTCGATCGTGTAACCGAGCGGGATGAAATGAAGCATCTCGCGCCCGTTCGGCGAGAACTGGTTCCGCCCGTGGGCGAGCGCGCGCCGGATGTCGCCGTCGGCGACCTCCGATCCGGCAATCGGGACGTCGGCGCTGACGCGGTGCGACAACGGATGCCCGCCGGCTACGCTGACCACGACCTCGCGGATCGTCTCGCCCGCCATCTGCTCCGCCGCGTGGATCGTGTTGAGGATCGCGGTCTCGGCCGCCTCCATGTCGACGATGGTGCCGTTGCGCAGCCCGCGTGACTCCTGATGGCCGATGCCGATGATACGGAGGCTGCCCTCGCCGAGCGCATGGGCGATGAAGCACACGCACTTGGTGGTGCCGACATCGAGGGCCGCCACCAGTCCGCCACTCCGAATCTTGGTCAGCGTCTTACTCACGCTCCCCTCGCAGATCCGGTGCCCCGACGGTCCGGGGTGGATTGCTCTGCCTCCTGCATCCGCTCGCGCGCGCCGGGCGCGAGCTGAATCACCAGCCGGTCCGGCAGGCGCAGGTCGACCGCGACGATGTCGTGCTCGAGAATCCGTCGCTCGCGCTGCAGGGCGGCGAATTTCGACCAGGCGGCGCTCGCCTCGCGCTGCGGCAGGCGCACGTCCACGCGGTCGTCGAGCCGCAGGTTCCAGCGGCGTCCGCCGACCCGGATCGCGGCCGTCAGCCGGCTGGCCACGTCACGCTGCGTACCGACCATGGCCAAGAGCTCGGCCGCGTGCTCCGCGGCGTCGGGGCCGACCACGATCGGCAGTTCGCGGAAGCGGCGCAGATCCTGGACCCGAATCACCTGCCCCTCGGCGTCGATGACCTGGAGACGACCGCCGTTCTGCCAGAGCGCCAACGGCCGGCGCTCCGTCAGCGTGATCCGGATCGCATCGGGGAAGGCGCGCTCGACGGCCGCCGACTTGACCCAGGGCAGCGCCTCGATCCGGGCACGCGCTTCGTCGACATCGAAGGTCAGAAGGCTGTCGCCCCGTTTGAGGCCGACCGCCAGCAGCAGGTCGCTGCGGCTGGTCTCGCGGCGGCCGACCACCTCGATTTCCTGAAGGGTCAGGCCGAACCGGGCGGATGCGTCGGTGAACGCCTGCTTGGCGGCTGCGACGCGTTCGGCCAGCTGTGCCGTCTCAGAAAGCCATCCGACCGCGCCGGCACCGCCGACCACGAGCAGGCCGATGACGGCGAGCTTGACGACCGGCGCGACCCAGACCGGCGGCGGCCGGCGCCGGTGCACGCGGCGCACCGGCGCTTCGGAACGCGGCCGCAGGATGGGCACGGAATCCTGTTCGGAATGTGGTGTCACGGGTCGCATCGGGCGTCCTCGACGATCCAGCGGACCAGTGCGGGGAAGTCGATGCCGGCGTGCAGCGCCTGCTCGGGGACGAGCGAAAGCGGCGTCATGCCCGGCTGCGTGTTCAGTTCCAGCAGGTACAACAGCCCCGGCATGCCCTCGGTATCGTCGTAGCGGAAGTCGCAACGGGTGACACCGCGGCAGCCGAGCGCGCGGTGGGCGGCCAGCGCCATCGCCATCGCCTCCTCGGCGATCACGTCCGGTACCGGCGCCGGTACGAGATGGTCGGTGCGGCCCTCGGTGTACTTGTTCGTGTAGTCGTAGAAACCTTTCCGGGGCCGGATTTCGGTCACGCCCAGGGCACGGTCACCCATGACCGCGACGGTCAGCTCACGTCCGGGGATATAGCGCTCGACCAGTACCTCGTCGCCGTAGGGCCAGGCCTCGCGCTCGATCGGTGCCCGGTTGTCGCCGGCACGCACGATGAGGACGCCGACGCTCGAGCCCTCGCGCACCGGCTTCACGACATACGGGGGCTCCATCACCGTGTGGGCATCCGCGCGCCGGGTCACGACGCCTTCGGCGCAGCGCAGCCCGGCCGCGGCGAACACCTGCTTCGCCGCCTGCTTGTCCATCGCCAGCGCCGAGGCGCGCACACCCGAATGGGTGTAAGGGATGCCCAGGATGTCGAGAACGCCCTGGACGCAGCCGTCCTCGCCCCAGCGGCCGTGGAGGGCATTGAACACCGCGTCGGGGCGCGGCTCGAGCGCCGCCAGCAGGCCAGCGAGGTCGCGCTGCAGGTCGATCTCGGCGACCCGGTAGCCGAGCCCGCGCAGCGCCTCGGCCACCGCTGCCCCGCTCACCAGCGAGACCTCGCGCTCGGCCGACCACCCGCCTTTCAGGACGGCGACGCGCTTCATCGCGATCCTCCCGCCGGAACACCGAGGCGGCGAATCTCCCATTCCAGCGACACGCCCGAGCTCACTTTGACGCGGCGCCGGACCTCCTCGCCGAGCGCCTCCAGATCGGCGGCCGTCGCCTTCCCGTGATTGACGAGGAAGTTGCAGTGCTTCTCGGAGACCTGTGCGTCGCCGCGGCGAAGGCCGCGACAGCCGGCGGCATCGATCAGAGACCAGGCTTTCTGCCCCGGCGGGTTCTTGAAGGTGCTGCCGCCGGTCCGCGTACGCAGCGGCTGGCTCGCCTCGCGCGACGCCTGGATGTCCGCCATGCGGGCGCGGACCGCGGCCGGGTCGCCCGGCCGGCCGCGCAGCGCGGCGCGAACGAAGATCCAGCCCTCGGGCACGGCGCAGCGCCGATAGCCGTGGCCCATTCTGGTCGGGTCGAGCCGGTGCAGGCGGCCGACCTCGTCGAGCGCCTCGGCCCACACCAACACATCCTTGATCTCGCCGCCGAACGCACCGGCGTTCATGCGCAGCGCGCCGCCCAACGTGCCCGGCACGCCGGACAGGAACTCCAGACCGGCCAGGCCCGCGTCCAGTGCCGTGAGTGCGAGGTTGGGGCACAGGACGGCGGCGCCGGCGACCAGCAGGTCGCCCTCGACGGCCGCCGCATTGAACCCGCGGCCGAGCCGGACGACCACACCGGGGATGCCGCCGTCGCGTACCAGCACATTGGAGCCGACCCCGAGTACCGTGACGGGCAGCGCCTCCGGCATGTCCGCCAGGAAGCGCGCAAGATCCTCCGGGTCGGCCGGACGAAGCAGGATCTCGGCCGGCCCCCCGACGCGAAACCAGGTCACGTTGGCGAGCGGTGCGTCCTCGGTGTACCGCCCACGGACCGGTGGCAAGCGGTCGAGAACACGGCCGGTGCCGGCGGGCGCGACCATCATGCCTGTCCCTCCGCGCCGTCGCGCAGCCGGTCGAGTTCCTCCGGCAGGGCGTAGGCCCAATTGGTGATCGTTCCGGCACCGAGGCAGACGACGATATCGCCGGGCCGGGCGAGATCGGCCACGATGCGGGCGAGGTCGGGCTGATCGTCGAGGGGGATCACGCCGCGATGGCCGCGCATGCGCAGCCCCTCGACCAGCGCGTCGCGATCGGCACCCTCGATCGGCTGCTCGCCGGCGGCGTAGACATGCGCGACGATCACCGTGTCGGCATCGTTGAAGCAGGTGCAGAAATCTTCGAACAGGCTGGCGAGACGGCTGTAGCGGTGGGGCTGGACGACGGCGATCACCCGGCCCTCGGAGGCCGAGCGCGCCGCCCGCAGCACGGCGGCGATCTCGACCGGATGGTGGCCGTAATCGTCGATCACCACGACGCCGCCCGACTCTCCCGTGCGGGTGAAACGGCGCTTCACTCCGGAGAAGTTCAGGAGCGCGCGCCGCACCGTCTCGTCGGTGATTCCCATCTCCTGCGCGATCGCCACGGCGGCCAGAGCGTTCTGCACATTGTGCTCGCCGAGCATGGGCAGGCGCAGTCCCTCGAGGACGCGTGCCGCGCCGGTGACCCGGTCGGTCAGCCGGACGTCGAAGCGCATACCGCCGCGGTCGTGCCGCAGATCGACCGCACGGACGTCCGCTTGCGGGTTGAAGCCGTAGGTAACGACACGGCGGTCGGACACCCGCGGAATAAGAGCCTGCACCTCAGGGTGGTCGAGGCAGAGTGTGGCGAAGCCGTAGAACGGAATCTTCTCGACGAAGGCGACGAAGGCGTCGCGGACTTCATCGAAGCTGCCGTAATGGTCGAGATGCTCGGGGTCGATGTTGGTGACGACGGCGATCGTCGCCGGCAGCTTCAGGAAGCTGCCGTCGGACTCGTCGGCCTCCACCACCATCCAGTCGCCGGCGCCGAGGCGGGCATTGCTGCCGTAGGCGTTGATGATCCCGCCGTTGATCACCGTCGGATCGAGGCCGGCGCCATCCAGCAGTGCGGCGATCATCGAGGTGGTGGTGGTCTTGCCGTGGGTGCCGCTGACCGCGATCGACCATTTCAGCCGCATCAGTTCGCCCAGCATCTCGGCGCGCCGGACGACAGGAAGCAGGCGCTGACGGGCCGCCATGACCTCGGGATTGTCGCGCTTGACCGCGGTCGAGGTCACGATGACCTGAGCCTCTCCGAGATTCGCCGCGTCGTGGCCGACCAGGACCGGGATGCCGAGCTCACGCAGGCGCTTGACATTGGAGCTTTCGCTGAGGTCGGAGCCCTGCACCCGGTAGCCGAGATTGTGCATCGTCTCGGCGATGCCGCTCATACCGATGCCGCCGATGCCGACGAAGTGAATGGGCCCGATGCTTAAAGGGAGAGCCTTCATGCCGCCATGCTCCGGATTTCGCCGGCGCGCGGCGCGGCAGGGCGGCGGAGCCGGTCCTCGACCAGGTCGGCGAGGCGTGCAGCCGCGTCCGGCAGGCCAAGCCGCGCCGCGGCGGTGGCCGCGCGCTCCAGGGCAGCCGGCAGCGTCAGCAGGGACTCCAGCTGCGCTGCGAGCGCGGCGGCGGTGAAGGCCGTCTGCGGCATCAGCCAAGCGCCGTCGGCGGCGTCGACGGCGCGAGCGTTGGCCGTCTGATGATCGTCCATGGCGAACGGGTAGGGGACCAGAATGGCGGGGCGGCCGACGGCCGTGAGCTCGGCCACGGTGGAGGCGCCCGCCCGCGCAATGACGAGCTGGGCCGCCACCAGCCGTTGCGGCACGTCTTCGAAGAAGCTCGAGAGTTCCGCCTCGACTCCGAGTTCGGCATAGCGTGTCCGGACGGAGGCCAAGTCCTCCGGGCGGCACTGCTGGGCGATGCGGAGCCGGGCCCGGAGCGCGGGCGGCAGCGCCGCGACGGCCTCGGGCACGACGTCGCTGAACACGCGCGCGCCCTGGCTGCCGCCGAGCACTAGCAGCGCGAGCTGCCCCCGGGTGTCGGGCGCTTGATAGCGGGCCCCGGCGACCGCCGCAATCGCTGGTCGGAGCGGGTTGCCGATACGCACCAGCTTCGGAACATCGGCGGGCCGGACCGCTTCGACGTCGGTGAAGCAGACGGCGATCCGGTCCACGCGCGGGGCCAGCAGGCGGTTCGCCCGGCCCAGCACGGCGTTCTGCTCGTGGAGCAGGCTCGGCAGGCGCAGCCAGTACGCCGCCAGAAGCGTCGGCACCGAGGCGTAACCGCCGAAGCCGACGACCGCGGCCGGACGGAGGCGCCGCAGGAGGCGCACCGCCTGCACGCTGCCCAGCCCGAGATCCCGTGCGGCGAGAGCGAGGCCGGCCGGCGAGCCGGTCGGGCTGGCGGCCCGGATCCGATAGGTGTGCACGCCGCCCTCGAATGCGGCGCCGCGGCTGTCCGTCACCACGGCGACGGCATGGCCGCGCCGCTGCATCTCGGCAGCGAGCGCCTGCGCGGGAAAGACATGGCCGCCGGTGCCGCCGGCCGCCAGCACGACCGGTCGCGCCGCGGCGTCGCCGAGGGGCAGAGCGTCCGTCATGTGAGGCCTCCGGGTTCGACGCGGCGCCGTGTGAGCGCCAGAACCATGCCCATCGTCACCGACAGCGCGAGCAGCGAGGATCCGCCATAGCTGATGAAGGGCAGCGTCATGCCCTTGGTCGGGAGCAGGTGGAGCGATGAGCCGATATTGACGATCGCCTGCAGGCCCAGATGGCTGAGCAACCCGGCGACGGCGATCAGCAGGAACAGATTGTGCTCGCTCAACAGCCGCGCGAAGCCGCGCAGGACGACGAAGGCGAACAGCCCGACGATGATGAGGCAGGCAATCGCGCCCATCTCCTCGCCCGCGACTGCGAACACGAAGTCGGCATGGGCGTCCGGCAGGAGCTCCTTGACCCTACCGACCCCGGGCCCGCGGCCGAATAGCCCGCCGTTCATGAAGGCGGAAAGCGACATGTCGACCTGGTAGCTGTCGCCCGACGAGGGATCGAGGAAGCGGTCGATCCGGCTCGTCACGTGGGGAAAGGTCAGGTAGGCGAGAATCAGGCCGCCGACGGCGAAGCCGGCGAGCATCCCGGCGAGCCACATCGACAGGCCGGCCAGGAAGAACTGCGCCAGCCAGACGGCGGTGATGATCATCGTCATGCCGAGATCGGGTTGCATGACGACAAGCCCGACGATCAAGAGGTAGAGGGCGACGGACAGTAGGCAGCCCGGAAAGCGTGGGTCGCGGCGGGACTCGGCGAACAGCCAGGCGGCGATCACGGCGAAGGCAGGCTTGACGAACTCCGAGGCCTGGAGCTGCAGGCCGGCGATGTTGATCCAGCGGCGCGCACCTTTGATCTCGGTGCCGATCACGAAGGTCAGCGCGAGCAGCAGGAGCGAGATGCCGAACAGGACCACGGACATCCGCAGAACGCCCCGCGGCGACAGCAGCGAGACGGCCAGGAGCAGGCTCGCGGCGGCCGGAAGCATCATCAGATGGCGACGGACGAAATGAAACGGATCGGCGCCGATCCGTGTCGCCACGGGCGGGCTTGCGGTCACGACGAGGAGGACGCCGATGGCCATCAACGCGAACACGGCGGCGAGCGTCCAGCGATCGACGGTCCACCACCAGCGGCCGAGCAGGCTCGTGTCATTGCGGGCGACGACCAGCATCAGGCTGCCCTCTCCGCTTCCGCGGCGAGCGATCGGACCCCCGCCCGGAAGGCATCACCGCGAGCCTCGAAATCGGCCCATTGGTCGAAGGAGGCGCAGGCCGGCGACAGCAAGACCACGGCGCCCGGCCTGGCCTCCGCCTGGGCCATCGCGTGCGCCCGGGCGAGCGCCGTGTCGAGAGCGCCGCAAAGCGTCCAGGGCACCCGCCCGTCCAGCGTGCGGGCGAACGTCTCGGCAGCGGCACCGATCAGGAATGCGTGCCGCACCCGGCCGAGCAGCGGGGCGAGTGAGCCGATGCCACCGTCCTTGGCTAGACCGCCGGCGATCCAGTAGACCTCCCGCTCGTATGAGGCGAGGGCGCGGCCTGCGGAGTCCGCGTTGGTCGCCTTGGAATCGTTGACGTACCGGACCCCGCGGATCGTCGCGACCAGCTCCTGTCGGTGCGGCAGGCCGGGATAGGTGCGCAGGCCGGCGGCGATCTCCCCCGGCGTCAGCCCGGCCGCACGTGCGACGGCATAGGCCGCGGCCGCATTCTGCCAATTGTGGGCCCCCGGCAGGGTCGGAATCCCGCTCAGGTCGATGGCGTCGGTTCCGGCTCCGTCCGTATCGTCGCGGAGTCGACCGCCGCAGGCCGATACGCCGTCCGGCGCGGATCGCGTTGCGGCGATCCGGACGACGCGTTGCACGCCGGCGGCGGAGAGGCCGGCGGCGATATGGGACGCATAGGGGTCGTCGATCCCGACGACGGCGACGCCGTTGCCGCCCTGGCCTGCGAAGATCCGCCGCTTCGCGGCCGCGTAGGAGTGCAGTCCGCCGTGGCGCTCAAGATGGTCGGCGCTGATGTTCAGAAGAACCGCAAACTCGAACGCCACGGTCGGTACCAGCTCGAGCTGGTAGGACGACATCTCCAGCACGTAGAAATCGCCGGCACCCAGGGGTTCGAGCGACAGCGCAGCCCGCCCGATATTGCCGCCGGCGACCGCCTTGCGGCCTGCTGTGGTCAGCAAATGGGTGATCAGCGCCGTCGTCGTCGACTTCCCGTTGGTGCCCGTGACGCCGATGAAGCGCGCCTGCGGGCAGGCGCGGTAGAGCAGCTCGACATCGCACAGGATCGGGCAGCCGGCGGCGCGCGCACGCAGTACGACCGGATGCGGACGCGGATGCTCGTGCGGGATGCCGGGGCTCAGCACCAGCATGGCGATCGAGGTCCAGTCGGTATCGGCGGGGGCCCGGACCGGCAGGCCGGCGGCGGCGGCCGCGTCGCGGCTCGTCGGGCTGTCGTCCCAGGCCAGAATCTCGGCGCCACCGTTAAGCAACGCACGGCCGGCCGCGAGCCCCGACCGCCCCAGGCCGAGGACTCCGACGCGCCGACCGCGATATGCGGACAAGTCGATCACCGTCACCTCAGCTTCAGAGTGGAGAGGCCGATCAGCCCGAGCACCGCGGCGATGATCCAGAAGCGGATCACGATCGTCGGTTCGGCCCAGCCCTTCTTCTCGAAATGGTGGTGCAGCGGCGCCATCCGGAAGACCCGTCTGCCGGTGAGCTTGAACGAGGCGACCTGCACGATCACCGATACGGTCTCGAGCACGAACAGCCCGCCGACGATGGCCAGCACCAGTTCGTGCTTGGTCACGACGCTGATGGCGCCGAGGGCGCCGCCGCAGGAGAGCGATCCGGTATCGCCCATGAACACCATGGCCGGTGGCGCATTGAACCAGAGGAAACCGAGGCCGGCACCGACCAGGGCGCCGCAGAACACCGCGAGCTCGCCCGTACCCGGGACGTATTGGATCTGGAGGTATTCGGCGTAACGGACATTGCCCACGAAGTAGGCGATCAGGCCGAAGCAGCCGGCGGCGATCAGCACCGGAACGATGGCGAGGCCGTCGAGACCGTCGGTCAGGTTCACCGCGTTGGACGCGCCGGTCATCACGAGCATGGCGAACGGCAGGAAGAACCAGCCGAAATCGATCAGCACGTCCTTGACGAAGGGCAGGGCGAGGCTGGTTCCCAGCGGTTCGCGCATTACGGCCATGACGACCGCGGCGGCACCGGCGCTGATCCCGAGCTGGCCCAGCAGCTTCAGCCGGCCCGACAGGCCCTTAGGGTTCCGCTTCGTCAGCTTCAGATAGTCATCGGCGAAGCCGATCAGGCCGAAGCCGACGGTGACCAGCAGGACCACCCAGACATAGACGTTGCGGATGTCCGCCCACAGCAGCGTACTGAGCGTGAGGGCCAGAAGAATGAGGGTTCCGCCCATGGTGGGCGTGCCCTTCTTGCGGAGCAGGTGGTCGGGCGGCCCATCGATCCGGATCGGCTGGCCCTCGCCCTGACGCTCCTTGAGCCACGCAATGAGCGCGGGTCCCAGCACGAAACTGATGACGAGCGCGGTCAGCATGGCCCCGCCGGACCGGAAGGTCAGATACCGAAACAGGTTGAAGGCGATGAACTCGTCCGCGAGCGGCGTGAGGAGATTGTAGAGCATGCGGCGGCGCCTCAGCCTTTCAGGTCGTATTCGTTGGAGGCGGGCGCCGTCTCGAGCGCGGTCAGGGCGGCGAGGACCCGTGACATCTGCATGCCGAGCGACCCCTTGACGAGCACGACGTCGCCGGGACGGACGGCGGTGGCGACGATCGGCCCGAGTCTGGCGGTATCGGGGGCGTGCGCCCCTCGCAGGGACGGCGGCAGCGCGCCGAACAGCCGTTCCATGCACGGGCCGGCCGCATAGACGCCGTCGATGCCGCGGGCGACCAGTTCGTCCGCCAGCGCCGCGTGCTGGGCGGGCGCGTCGTCGCCCAGCTCCAACATGTCGCCGAGGACCGCGATGCGGCGGCCTCCCGGACCGGGAGGAACCAATGCCAGCAAGTCGAGTGCGGCGCGGACCGCGGCCGGGCTTGAATTGTAGCTTTCGTCGATCAATCGCACACTGCCGCCCGGAAGCTCCAACCGGCGCTGCCGACCCCGTCCCGCCGGCGCGTCCACGTCGGCCAGTGTTTGTGCCGCTGCGTCCAGATCGGCCCCGAGCGCCACGACCGCAGCCAACACGGCCACGCTGTTGACGAGCCAGTGAGCGCCCGGTGCACCGATGCGGTACCGGACCCGGCGCCCATCGATCGCGGCGACCACGTCGCTTCCCCCGGCGTCGACCGACGCATCGAGGACCCGCGCATCCGCGTCGGCCGCACGGCCGAAGGAGAGAATGCGGCCGACCCGGTGGTGCCGTGCCGCGGCTGCCAATCGCTCGAAGCGGGCGTCATCGCGATTCAGGACAGCCACACCGCCGGCTTCGATGCCCTCGAAGATCTCGGCCTTCGCGTCGGCGACGGCGTCGAGTGAGGGAAAGAACGCCATGTGTGCCGGGGCAATTACCGTGACCAGCGCAACGTGCGGCCGGACCAATCGCGACAGCGGCGCGATTTCGCCCGGATGGTTCATACCCAGTTCGAACGCCCCGTAGACCGCTTCGGGCGCCATGCGCGCGAGGCTCAGCGGAGCGCCCCAATGGTTGTTCAGATTGCCCTGACTGGCCGCGGTTGGCGCCTGCGCTTCGAGGACCCGCCGTAGCGCCTCCTTGGTTCCGGTCTTGCCGACGCTGCCCGTGACTGCCGCAATGCGGGCGCGGGAGCGGGCTCTTGCCGCCGCGCCCAGCGCATGCAGGGCCTTGAAGGTGTCGTCCACTTCGAGAAGCGGTGCGTTCCCGGGCAGCCTCTCGGGACGGCGATGGACGAGCGCGGCCGCCGCACCGGCGGCGAGCGCCGCGGCGACATGATCGTGACCGTCCGCATTCGGTCCGACCAGGGCGACGAACAGGTCGCCCGGCACCAGCGTGCGGCTGTCGATCGAGACGCCGGAAGCGCGCCAATCGACCGTCGCCCGACCGCCCGTGGCCGCCGCGGCATCGGACGCCGTCCAGAGGGGGGTGCTCATGCGCCCTCCCGCCGCGCCGCGACACTGCGGACCGCCGAGCGCGCGATCTCGGCATCGTCAAACGGCAGCACCCGGTCCTTTACGATCTGGCCACGCTCGTGTCCCTTGCCTGCGATCAGCAGGGTATCGTTCGGCCCGAGCTGCGCGACCGCCGCATGGATGGCCTGGGCACGATCGCCGATCTCCTGAGCACCCGGGCACGCGGAGAGAATGGCCCAGCGGATCGCCGCCGGATTCTCGCTGCGAGGGTTGTCGTCGGTGACGATGATCGCATCGGCGAGCCGTGCGGCCACCTCACCCATCAGAGGGCGCTTGCCGCGGTCGCGGTCGCCGCCGGCGCCGAACACGACAACGAGCCGCCCGTGCGTGTGCGGCCGCAGGGCGTCGAGCGCATTGGCCAGCGCGTCGGGGGTGTGGGCGTAATCGACGAAGATCGGCGCGCCCGTCGGCGCGCGGGCGACCAGTTCCAGGCGACCGCGAACGCCGCGGAGCTGTTCGAGCGCGCCCAGCGCATCGGCTGCCTCGACGCCGGCAGCAACCGCGAGCCCGACGGCGGCCAACGCGTTGCTCGCCTGAAACGTGCCGACCAGCGGCAACCGGATCCGGTGCATCCGCCCGAACGCCTCGATGCCGAGCAGCTGGTCGTCGTCCTCGACCTGTACGGTGTCCAGCCTCAGCCATGTTCCGGCTCGGCCATAGGTCAGGATGCGATGGCGCCGTCGTCGGCCGGTCGCGATCACCAGCTCGGCAGCGTCGTCGTCGGCATTGACCAGCATAGAGCTGCCCGAGGGCAGCAGCTCGCCGAAGAGCCTCAGCTTGGCATCGAGATAATCCTTGATGCTGCCGTGGTAATCGAGGTGGTCGCGCGAAAAGCTGGTGAAGGCGGCGGCGCGCAGGGCGATGCCGTCCAGCCGATACTGAGCGAGGCCGTGGCTGGAGGCCTCGATCGCGAGATGATCGATGCCATTGGCGGCGAGGCGCGCAAGATTGCGATGGAGCACGACCGGGTCGGGGGTAGTCAGGCCGAGAGACTTCTCGAAGTCCGGGCCGATGACGCCGAGGGTGCCGAGACTGGCTGCCGGAATGCCGACGGCCTGCCAGATTTGGCGCGTGAACTCCACTGTCGAGGTCTTGCCGTTGGTGCCGGTGACCGCGACCACCGTCCGCGGCTGCCGCTCGTAATATTCGGCTGCCATTTGCGCAAAGCGGCGCCGGGGGTTCTCGTCCTCGACGACCGTCACTTGCTCCGCGAGCGGTTCTGGCAGAGGCCCGGGTGACTTGAGGACGGCAACCGCGCCGCGCTGGACGGCGTCCGCGATGAAGTCCTGGCCGTCCGCGTTCGTGCCGGGCAGCGCGGCGAACAGATACCCCGGTCGAACCAGCCGTGAATCGGCCGTGAGCCCCGCCAGATCGAGCGGGGCCTGAAATTGGCTGTTGCTGTCGGTCCGGATCGCGGTCATGCGATCACCGTTGAGTCGACGAGCGGAGACGTGCGCTCGCTTCCAGGAAACGGGCCTCGTGCATCGGGGGACCGTCATCGACCGGCGGCAGGCCCAGCAACGGACCGGCGCGCTGCACGATCTGACGGACGATGGGGGCCGCCACCCAGCCGCCGGTGGCGTAGCCGAAGGTCTCTTTCCTGCCTTGCGGCTCATCAAGCATCGCGAACACGACATAGCGGGGATCGTCGATTGGGAAGGCACCGACGAACGATGAAAGCAGTGCCTTCCGTCGGTATCCGCCGCCGCCGGTCTTCTCCGCGGTTCCCGTCTTGCCGCCGACGGGGTATGCTTCGCTGTCGGCGTTCTTGCCGGTCCCGCGCTCGACGACCTGCCGCATAAGCCACCGCATCTCGTCGGAGGTCCGTTGCGACAGCACGCGCTTGCCCGGCGGCACTGCACCGGCCGGGCGCTTCACCAGCGTTGCGGGATAGAGCATTCCGCCATTGACCAGCGCGGCGACGCCGCTGACGAGCTGCAACGGGCTGACCGAGAGCCCGTGCCCGAACGCGATGGTGATGGTGTTGACCTCGCGCCACGGCGACGGCACCAGCGGTGCCCCGATCTCGGGCAGCTCGATGGTGGGCGTGCGCAGCATGCCGATCCGCTCGAGGAACGCCTGCTGGCCTGCGGTGCCCACGTCGAGCGCCATCTTTGCCGACCCGATGTTGGACGAGTAGACCATGATCTCCGGGACGGACAACCACCGGCTCTTCGGCTTGTAGTCGGTAATCGTGAAGCGCGAGATCCGGATCGGGTGGCTCGCGTCGTAGCCGCCCTTGAGAGTGGTGACACCCGAGTCCAGTGCCATCGCCGCGGTGAAGAGCTTGAAGGTGGAGCCCATCTCGTACACGCCGAGCGTGTTTCGATTGAAGATGGCCTCATCGGTCGCGCTGCCGGGATTGTTCGGATCGAAGTCCGGCAGCGAGACCATTGCGAGCACTTGACCGTCGCGGGCATCGAGGACCATCCCGGCAGCCCCGGCCGCGGCGAACCGCTGCATCGCGCGCTGCAGCTCGTCGCGGACGATGTGCTGCAGGCGCAGGTCGAGCGACAGCTGCAACGGCTCTTCCGACTGGTGCAGCAGGTCGTCGAAATACTTCTCGATGCCGGCCACCCCGACATTATCGACGTCGGTCAGTCCGACCACATGGGCGGCGAGCGGGCCGTGCGGATAGACCCGGCGCAGCTCGCGCTGGAAGTAAAGGCCGGGGATACCGGCACGGTTGACTTCGTAATGCTGCCGCGGCGTGAGATTACGGCGCAGCCAAATGAAGGCGCGGTCGAGCTTCAGCTTGGCGAGAACCTCGCGTTCGTCGAGCTCGGGAATGAGAGAGACCAGTCGGCGCGCGGCCTCCTCGGGGTCCAACACTTGACGCGGATTGGCATACAGCGAGGCGGTCGGCAGATTGCCGGCCAGCATCACGCCGTTCCGGTCCAGAATCTCGGCCCGAGGCAGGCCCCGCTCCACGGCGGTGCTTGCAACGGTCTCGTCGGCCGCGGCCCCGCGCAGCATGGCGATGTCGACCAGCCGCAGCGCGATCACGCCGAAGGCGATCGCGAACAGAGCACCGCCCAGGACCAGCCGGTCGCGGCTGAGCTCGACCGCTTGGCGCGGCCCGCCATCCGCCATGCGGTCCGGTCCGATCACGCCCGGAAGGGAGGCGTCGGGGGGGCGCCGGCGGAACAGTCGCCTCATGGAATCCGCTCTCCCGGCCGGAGCCGGCGTGCGACGAGGTTGATCGGGCCGGACGGTTCGATCTCCCGGTCCGGCTGCGGCCGCAGCGGCAGGTCCTCCAGCCGGACGATGCGGTCGGGCGTCAGCGGAGCCATGTTGAGATAGCGCGTGCCAAGTTGCTGCAGCCGTTGCGGCTGGTTCAGGTAGGCCCACTCCGCTTCGAGCACGGCGATGCTCTCGCGAGCATTGCGGATGGCATGCTGCAGCCGATCCAGCTCATGCTCCCGGAGCTGGGCCTGATGCGCCACCATAAACATGATTCCGGCGCCTGCTGCGGCGATCAACATGCAGAAGAGTGTGCCTTTGCGGACGATCACGGGCGGTCCTCCCGGATGTCGTTCGGCCAGGGCGGCGCCGCGGTCCGTTCGGCAGCGCGCAGCCGTGCCGAGCGCGCCCGCGGATTGCTAGCGACCTCCTCCTCGGTCGGTGTGATCGGCTGGCGAGACAGCAGCGTGAAGCTCGGTGCTGCGTCGCCCGCGCCGGTCGGCTCCGGAAGGTGTCGCGAACCGCGCGGCGCAGCGCCGCTCCGGGCGCGCAGGAATGCCTTGACGACGCGATCCTCGAGGGAGTGGAAGGCGACGACGGCGAGACGGCCGCCCGGGGCCAACAGGCGCTCCGCGGCGCGGAGACCGTTGTGCAGCTCCCCGAGCTCGTCATTGACGTAGATCCGCAGCGCCTGGAACGTACGGGTCGCCGGGTCGATCCCGTCGTGGCTGGCGCCGACGGCACGACGGACGATCTCGGCCAGTTCGGCCGTGGTCTCGATCCGCTTGCGCGACCGCGCCGCGACGATGGCGCGCGCCACCCGCCGCGATCGCCGCTCCTCGCCGTAACGGTAGATGATATCGGCGAGCTCGCTTTCCGGCAGCGTGTTGACCAGCGTGGCGGCATCGGGGCCGGTGCGCTCCATCCGCATGTCGAGCGGCCCTTCGGCACGGAACGAGAAGCCGCGCTCGGCCCGGTCGAGTTGCATCGAGGAGACGCCGAGATCGAGGGCGACGCCGTCGACGCGGCTCACGCCCTCGGCGCCGAGGATCGCCTCCATGTCGCCGAACCGTCCCTGCCGGAGCTGCAGGCGTCCCGCGTAGGCATCCTCGAGCACACGGCCGGCGGCGATCGCATCCGGATCGCGGTCGATGCCCCACACCCGGCACGGAGCGGCATCGAGCAGCGCGCGGCTGTACCCGCCGGCACCGAAGGTGCCGTCTACGAAGATGGCGCCGTCGCGGGGACGCAGAATCGCGACTACCTCATGCACCAGCACGGGGATGTGCGGCGCCGGGGCGGCTTCGGCGGACCGGGCGGACACGGTCGTCATCGCAACCCGCCCGGTGCGTCGGCCGGCGCGATCTTGAGCGTCGGGCGCTCGCGGCGTGCCCGCTCGAGGAGATCGCGCTTATAGGCTGCGAACCGTTCCGGCGCCCAGATCTGGAAGCGCTCGCCGGTGCCGGCGAAGGTGGCGCGATCGGTGATGCCGGCGTGCTCGATCAGTTCCTGCGGCAGGAGCACGCGACCCTCGCTGTCCCAGGGGAGCTGATGGGACGATGCGAAGATCAGAGCGGCGAGGTCGTCCTGCTGGTCCGAAAACAGGTCCAGCCTGCCCACACTCGAACTGAGCCGCTCCATATACGCCATTCCACATCCTTCTACTGCCCCGCCGTCCAGCCGCGGCGAGGGAAACGCGATGATCCCGGCGAAGCCCTGGCCGGCCAGCACGGCGCGGAACCCGGAGGGAACCGACACCCGGCCCTTCCGGTCCACCTTGTTCTCGAACGTGCCGAGAAACACCGTCATGCAGGGTCGGCCTCTCCCCCCGGCTTCCCCGCCACCGACGCGGGCGGCCTTACCCCCTCCAGGCCACTTACCGCCCCGTCATGGGATAAGCTGGGATATCATGGGTTATGGTGGGCGGCAATGGAAGAGAGGGAAGGCCTGCCGTCAACGCGGTGGATTGTTAGTACCGGTGATAAATTCTGTAAGCATTTCAATAAGAAGGAGATTTTGGTGCGCCAGCCTGTGCAAAGAAGCCGGCCGCGATGAGGGCCAGCGGCCCGTCGAGGTCGTTCTATTTATGTTCGAAAAGCGGCATGCGAATCGGCGCAAATCCACAGGTTCCGCGCGCGGTGGCGCGCCGTCCCATGCCATCCCAGGAGGAATCCGGCCAGACGGCCTGTAAGCCGGGTTCTGTCCCCGGTTTCCCGGGGGACGGCCATTCATCTGGGACGCCCGTCGCCGAGCGCCTCGCGCGACCAACCCGGGCAGCGGCGCGGAGAACGCCTGGCCGCCTTGCTGCGGCCCGCTGCCCCTATTCGGTCTTGCTCCCGGTGGGGTTTACCGTGCCGCCCCCGTTACCGGGGGTGCGTTGCGATCATACCGCACCCATTCACCCTTACCCAGCGTACAACGCCGCGCGGACGCGTG
>CAZVAR010000076.1:0-4038 GCA_964625225.1 uncultured Alphaproteobacteria bacterium
GGCCGCGATGCTCGGCCAGCCCGTGTCGATGCTGATTCCTGAAGTGGTGGGCTTCAAGCTGACCGGCCGTCTCAAGGAAGGCACGACCGCGACCGACCTCGTGCTGCGCGTGACCGAGATGCTTCGCAAGAAGGGGGTGGTCGGGAAGTTCGTCGAGTTCTACGGGCCCGGCCTCGACAATATGAAGCTGGCCGATCGCGCGACCATCAGCAACATGGCGCCCGAGTACGGTGCGACCTGCGGCTTCTTCCCGATCGATGCCGAGACGCTCGAATATCTGCGCTTTACCGGCCGCGACGAGGAGCGGGTCGCCCTGGTCGAGGCCTATGCGAAGGCGCAGGGGCTGTGGCGCGACGCCGGCACTCCCGATCCGGTTTTCACCGATACGCTGGAGCTCGACATCGGCACCGTCGAGCCGTCGCTCGCCGGGCCGAGGCGCCCGCAGGACCGTGTGGCGCTATCGAGGGTCGCGCCCGAGGTGCCGCAGGTCCTCACGGAGATGGGGGGAGGCGACCGTTCCGTGCCCGTCGAGGGCGAGGATTTCACGATCTCCGATGGCCACGTGGTCATCGCCGCGATCACGAGCTGCACCAACACCTCGAACCCCAGCGTCATGCTCGCGGCGGGCCTCCTGGCCCGCAACGCGGTCGCCCGTGGGCTGAAGGTGAAGCCGTGGGTGAAGACGTCGCTGGCGCCCGGTAGCCAGGTGGTCAGCGACTATTACGAGGCAGCCGGTGTGCAGGACGATCTCGACGCGCTCGGTTTCAACCTGGTCGGCTATGGCTGTACGACCTGTATCGGCAATTCTGGCCCGCTCGATGAACCGATCGCGCGGGCGATCGACGACCACAATCTGGTCGTCGGTGGCGTGCTGTCCGGCAATCGGAACTTCGAGGGACGTATCCACCCGCAGGTGCGGATGAACTATCTCGCGTCGCCGCCTCTGGTGGTCGCTTATGCGATTGCGGGCTCGCTGAAGGTCAATCTTCTGGAGGAGCCGCTCGGCAAGGACCGGGACGGCAAGGACGTCTACCTCCGCGACATCTGGCCGTCGAACGCCGAGATCGCCGAGACCATGAACAAGGCGATCACGCCGGAGATGTTCCGCCGCCGCTACGCAAATGTCTTCGAAGGGCCGCCGGAGTGGCGGGACTTGCGCATCGAAACCGGCGAGGTCTATCGCTGGTCGTCGGGCAGCACCTATGTCAAGCGGCCTCCCTATTTCGAGGGAATGCCGGCGGAGCCCGACGATGTCTCCGATCTGCATGGGGCACGGATTCTGGCGCTGCTCGGCGACAGTATTACGACCGACCACATTTCGCCGGCCGGCAGCATCAAGCGCGACAGCCCTGCGGGCGAGTATCTCATCGAGCACCAGGTGCGGCCGCTCGACTTCAACTCCTACGGCTCGCGCCGGGGCAACCATGAAGTGATGATGCGGGGCACTTTCGCCAATATCCGCATCCGGAACGAGATGGCGCCGGGGACCGAGGGCGGCGTAACGCGTCACATCCCGAGCGGCGACATCTTGCCGATCTACGACGCGGCCATGCGCTATCAGAAAGAGGGGGTGCCGCTGGTCGTGGTCGCCGGCAAGGAGTACGGCACCGGCTCGTCGCGCGACTGGGCGGCCAAAGGCACCCTTCTGCTCGGCATACGCGCTGTGATCGCCGAGAGCTTCGAGCGTATCCACCGCTCGAACCTGGTCGGAATGGGCGTTCTGCCGCTCGAGTTCAAGGACGGCATGACCCGGAAGACGCTCGGCCTCGACGGGACCGAAACGATCGACATTCTCGGGATCGAATCGGGCCTGAAGCCCCGCATGGACGTGAC
The DNA here is from genome assembly GCA_964625225.1 of uncultured Alphaproteobacteria bacterium. Classification (GTDB taxonomy): domain Bacteria; phylum Pseudomonadota; class Alphaproteobacteria; order JAJUGE01; family JAJUGE01; genus CAZVAR01. The sequence continues at coordinate 1,834 of CAZVAR010000076.1, forward strand.
CTGCCGGATCCGGCGGGCGGACGGCAGCACGCAGGAGATCACGCTGCGCTGCCGCATCGATACTCTGGACGAGGTCGACTACTACCGCCACGGCGGCATCCTGCCCTACGTCCTACGGAGCATCCGCAAGGCGGCCTGAGTCCGGCGGTTCCCCCGGACCCCCGGTCGCGACGGCGATGCGGAGGACCGCAGGGTGTCCGGACATCCTGCCACCTCGGCCGTGTCGTCGCGCCGCGGAGTAAGGAGGGTGCCGGCGCGCATCTGGCTAGATGCGAGGGCCGCCAAGCCAAGGGGCCGGCGGCCTATGGGTCGGCGCCAATCGCCCTGACCAGACGGAGGCCGGCAATGGCCGTGGTTTGGCACGGTCGAGCCGCAGCCCTGTGGCACCGCTGCCCAGGACACGGCCGCGCAGGATATCGCCGCTACGATCGGACCCCGGAGGGGTGGCGGGGTCCGAGCGCTCCGCTACCCACTCAGTCCGGCCTGCAGTATCCGCGACAGGCGTTGTGCGAAGGCGGTCGGGTCCAGCGGCGGCTCGCCCTCGATGATGCGGGCCTGGTCCAGCAGCAGATGGGCGATGTCGGACGCACGATCGCCCGGCTGCTCCCCTTTCAGGCTCTGCGCCAGCCCGGTGATCAGCGGATGCCGGGGATTGACCTCAAGGATACGGGGCTTCCGCGGCACCGTCTGTCCGTGCAGCTTCAGCAGCCGCTCGAGATGAAGGTCGATATCGCCCTCGTCGGCGACTAGGCAGACCGGGCTGTCGGTCAGGCGGCTGGACGGTCGAACGTCCTTGACCGCGTCCTTCAGGTTCAGCTTCAGCAGTGCCAGTAGCGGACCGATCTCGGCCGGCGCCGCTTCCGTTGGCGCCGCCGTCTCCGGCTCCGCAATCTTGGAGAGATCGGCCGCGCCGCGCGTCACCGAGCGGAACGGCTTGCCGTCAAAGGATCCGATCGCCGGGATCCAGAACTCGTCGACCGGATCGGCCAGAAGCAGCACCTCGACCTTGCGTGCGGCGAAGCCTTCGATCTGGGGGCTCTTGCCCAATGTCTCGGCATCGTCACCGGTGATGTAGTAGATCGCGTCCTGCCCCGGTCGCATGCGGGCCACATAGTCGGCGAGGCTGACCAGCTCGTCTCCGGCGGTCGAGCGGAATCGGGCGAGCTTGAGCAGGGAATCGCGGTTCGCCGCATCCTCGTAGAGCCCCTCCTTGAGGACTGCGCCGAACTCTCCCCAGAACTTCGCATAGTCGGCCGCGTCCTGTTCGGCCTTTCGTTCGAGCTCATTCAGCACCCGCCTGACCACGCCCGTCCGGATCGCGCTCAGGACCGGATTGTGCTGGAGCATTTCGCGACTGATGTTGAGCGGCAGATCCTCCGAATCCACCACGCCGCGCAGGAAGCGCAGATAGGGCGGCACGACGTCCTGACACTCGTCGGTAATGAAGACGCGTCGGACATAGAGCTTCACCGATGCCCGGCGGTCGGGATGGAACAGGTCGAACGGCTTGCGTCCCGGCACATAGAGCAGGGCCGTGTATTCGATCCGTCCCTCTGCGTGCCAGTGCAGAGTCAGCCAGGGGTCGTCGAAGGCGTGGGCGACGTGATGGTAGAATTCACGATACTGCCCTTCGTCGATCTCGCTCTTGGGGCGGGTCCACAGTGCGGAGGCGGCATTGACCGCCTCCTCGGTCTTTTCGCCGGCTGCGTCGATCAGCCGGACCGGAACAGCGATGTGGTCAGAGTAGGTCTTGATGATGCTCCGCAGCTTCGCTGAATCCAGAAACTCGTCGGCGTCGGGCCGCAGGTGGAGGGCGACTTGCGTGCCCCGCCCGTCCATTTCGGCCTCCGCCACCGTGAAGGTCCCCTGGCCGTCCGATCGCCAGCGCCACCCCTTGTCCTCGCCGGCCTTGCGGCTCAGAACCTCCACCGAATCGGCCACCATGAACGCGGAGTAGAAGCCAACCCCGAACTGACCGATCAGGGAGACGTCCTTCTTCGCGTCGCCGGTGAGCTGTTCGACGAATGCGGCGGTACCGGACCGGGCGATCGTTCCCAGATTCTCGATGAGGTCCTCGCGGTTCATGCCGATGCCGTTGTCGGCCACGGTCAGGGTCCGCGCGGCCTTGTCCAACGTCACGGTAATCCGGAACTCCGTGTCGGCGGCGGTCAGCTCGGGACGGGTGATCGCCAGATAGCGCAGCCG
>CAZVAR010000076.1:4048-17923 GCA_964625225.1 uncultured Alphaproteobacteria bacterium
AAGATTTCCTTGTTGGAATAGACCGAATGCACCATAAGGTGCAGCAGTCGGCCGACCTCCGCCTGGAAGTTCAGGATCGCTTCGCTCATCTTCATGCTATCCCTGGTGGGCCGCAGGCCCGAGGATGGGCTGCTCGGGTGAGTCGGCGCTGGATATGTGACGGCCCGCCGGGGGCTTCAAGCACCCGCAGCCTGCCCGCGACGGCCGCGTGGGCAGGCTTGCAAACGACCCGGCGGCCCCCGATTTCGGTCCCATGCAGTCGGCCGAATCCCGTTCCCGCCTGACGGCCGTTCTCGGCCCTACCAATACCGGCAAGACCTATCTGGCGGTCGAGCGGATGCTCGGGCATCGCAGCGGCATGATCGGTTTTCCGCTGCGGTTGCTGGCGCGCGAGAACTACGACCGGATCGTCGCCCTGCGCGGGGCGAAAGCCGTCGCCCTGGTGACCGGCGAGGAGAAGATCCTGCCGCCGAACCCGTCCTATTTCGTCTGCACGGTCGAATCGATGCCGCTCGACCGGCGGGTGGCGTTTCTCGCCGTCGACGAGATCCAGATGGCCGCGGACATGGAGCGGGGGCATATCTTCACCGACCGCCTGCTGCATGCGCGCGGCCTTGAAGAGACGATGTTCCTGGGGGCCGAGACGGCGCGACCGTTGATCCGGGCCCTCGTCCCCGGCGTTGAATTCATCACGCGCCCCCGCTTCTCGACGCTTGCCTACACCGGATACAAGAAGGTCACGCGCCTTCCGCCGCGCAGCGCCATCGTCGCCTTCTCCGCCGACGAAGTGTACCGACTGGCCGAACTGGTCCGGCGTCAGCGTGGCGGCACCGCCGTAGTGCTCGGCGCGCTGAGCCCGCGCGCGCGCAATGCCCAAGTCGGCATGTATCAGGCCGGTGAGGTGGACTATCTGGTTGCTACCGACGCGATCGGCATGGGCCTCAACATGGACGTGCGGCACGTCGCCTTTTCCAGTCTGACCAAATTCGACGGCCGCTACCCGCGTCGATTGTCGCCGGCCGAGGTGGGGCAGATCGCCGGCCGCGCCGGCCGTCACATGCGCGACGGAACCTTCGGTGCCACCGCCGACCTCGACGGTTTCGAGGTCGAGTTGGTTGAGGCGATCGAGGACCATCGTTTCGATCCGCTACGTGCCTTCATCTGGCGCAATTCGGATCTAGACCTCCGCAGCTTGGACCGGCTGATCGCCAGCCTGGAGCGGCCCCCGCCCCATCCGAAGCTGATGCGCGGTCGCGAGGGGGAGGATCAGCAAGCCCTCGTCGCGCTCGCCCGTGACCCGGAGATCCGCGAACTGGCCACCGGCCGCGAGCGGGTGGCTCTGCTTTGGGAAGTCTGCCAGATCCCAGACTTCCGAAAGACTATGACCGATTCGCACACCCGGCTGCTCGGAGACACCTTTCGCTTCCTTGCCCGGTCCGGGCGGCTGCCGGCCGATTGGGTCGCGGGTCAGATCGCCCGTCTCGATCGCACCGAGGGCGACATCGATGCGCTGATGGCGCGCATCGCCGGCACCCGCACCTGGACCTATGTCTCGCACCGGGTCGGGTGGCTCGATGACGCGGCGCATTGGCAGGAGCGCAGCCGGGCGCTCGAGGACAAGCTCTCGGACGCGCTGCATGAGCGGCTGACACAGCGTTTCGTCGACCGCCGTACCGCGGTTCTGGTGCGCCGCCTCGGCGACGGCGGCAACCTGATGGGGGGCGTGAGTCCCGCCGGTGAAGTACTGGTCGAGGGCGAGTATGTCGGCCAGCTCGAGGGGTTCCGCTTCGCCCCGGACGGCGTGGATCGCGGCGACGATGCGCGGCCGTTACTCAACGCCGCACAGCGCGTGCTGCGCGGCGAAATCGGCCATCGGGTGCAGCGCTTCGCGGCGGAACCGGATTCGGCCTTCGCGCTCGACCGGCAGGGGCGGCTGTTGTGGCACGGTCATGCCGTCGCCCGGCTGGCGGCCGGCGCATCTATGCTGAATCCGCATGTCGTACCGCTGCCGAGCGACCTGCTGGAGAGCGTGCATCGGCAACGGATCCGCGAGCGGGCGGAAGCCTGGGTCGCGCAGCGGATCGCCGCCGATCTCGCCCCGCTGCTGGGTCTGCGCGATGCAGCGTTGCGCGGTCCCGCCCGCGGTCTCGCCTACCAACTCGTCGAATGGCTCGGGATGATCCCGCGCCCGATCGTGGAATCGCAGATTGCGGCCCTGGCGCGTGCCGAGCGCCGTTCTCTCGCCGCGCTCGGCGTGCGGATCGGCAGTGAGACGGTCTATCTCCCGGCGCTGCTGCGCGCCCGCACGACGCGTCTGCGGGCGCTGCTCTGGGCCGCACATGCCGGCCGTCTCGGCGACCCGGCTCTACCGTCGGTTCCCGGCAAGCGAACCACCGTGCTGGCCGCCCGCCCGGGTGTTCCTGCCGAATATTACGCCGCGATCGGCTTCCGTCTCGCGGGCACGCTTGCGGTCCGGGTCGACCGGCTCGAGCGGCTCGCAGATGTGGCTCGTACGCTCGCCCGACGCGGGCCCTTTACGGCCGGGCCCGAGCTCTGCAAGGTTGCGGGGTGTGCGCCCGACGATATCGATACCCTGCTTCGGGGGCTCGGCTATCGCCGCGGGGATGGCGAGGCATCCGGCTATGTGCGGCGTCCGCGCCGTGAGAGCGGCCGTCAGGCGAGCACGGCCGCGGGACGCCAGCGCCGCACCAAGCATCGGGCGGCACTCTCGCCGTTTGCGAAGCTGCAGCAGCTCGATCTAGGCAGATGAACGGAACCGCGGGCCGGAACTTCGAGACGCAGCGCCTCGACAAGTGGCTCTGGTTCGCGCGCTTCTTCAAGACGCGCAGCCTCGCGGCGAAGCTCTGCGAGGCGGAACGGGTCAGGGTGAACCGCATTCGGGTCACCAAAGCGCATCAGCCGATCCGTGTCGGCGACGTGCTCACCTTTCCGCAGGCGCGACAGATCCGGGTCGTGCGCGTCCTGGCGCTTGGCACGCGCCGCGGTCCGGCCGCCGAGGCGCAACGTCTCTATGAGGATCTCGCGCCGCCCGACGAGGCGCGGGCGGCTTCATGACGGGCCCGGCGCTAGCGGCGCCGGAACACCAGCGCCAGATTGTTGGCCGGCATTTCGATCACCTCCTCCAGATCGAGCCGGTTCGCCTCGCCGAGCCCCTGGACCGCCTCCAGATCGCGCAGTCCCCACTGCTCGTTCTCTTTGCGCAGCGACCGGTCGAACGCGGCATTGCCGAGGCTGGTATGCCGGCCTTCGACCTTGAACGGACCGTAAAGGAACAGCAGTCGCCCGGCCATCAGGAGTTCCCCGGCACCGACGAAAAGGCTCTGCGCCGGTTCCCAGGGCGCCACATGCAGGAGGTTGATGCAAACCAGCGCGATCGGGAACCGGGCCGCGGCCGCCGCCGCGGCCGGCCAGCCGGGCGCCGAAACGTCCAGCTCCAGCGGTGGCAGCAGGTTGGGGACGGGGCCGGGACGAAACCCGGGTTGCCGCCGCCACGCTTCGATGCTGGCCAGCATTTCGGGGTCGCGGTCGCTCGGCTGCCAGGTCAGGCGCGCCAGATGATGCGCCAGGAACACCGCGTGTTCGCCGGTGCCGCTCGCCAGCTCCAGGACGGTGCCGCGCGCCGGCAGGCGCGTCCGCAGAACCTCCATGATCGGCTCGCGGTTGCGTCCTGCGGCCGGTGCGCGGCGGCGCCGATCGTCCGACGGTTCGGTCATCGTGAGGGGCGCCGGGTATCGGGCGTTGAAGCAGACTGCATGACCGCGTATCTGACCCAGATGTGGGATCGAATCAAAAGCCTTTTGTTCGGTGACGGCGGGACCGCCCCCGCAGGCGAGCGGGACGGGGTCGAGTTTGCGACCGCGGCGCTGATGGTCGAGGCGGCCAGCCTCGACGGCAGCGTCGATGCCGGCGAGCGCAGGTGCATCGCGGCGCTGCTGCAGGAGCGTTTCGGCCTTCCCGAGGGCGCGGCGTGCGATCTGCTGGCCGCGGCCGAACGCCGCATGGCGGAGACGCATCAGCTTTATCCATTTACCCGGGTGATCAAGGACAGTTTGTCCGAGACAGAGCGGCTTGCGCTGATCGAGATGCTCTGGGAGGTGATCTATAGCGATGGCCGGGCACACGACTATGAGGCCAATTTGATGCGCCGGATCGGTGGACTAATCTACATTCGGGACGTAGATATCGGCGCCGCCCGGCGGCGCGTGCTGGAGCGCATCGCCCGGGAGCGATCGGTGGACCAGGATCGGAAGCGCCCAGGGCGCGCCGCGGAGGATCGGATCGGATGACCTACGTCGTCACCGAAAAGTGCATCAAATGCAAGTACATGGACTGCGTCGAGGTGTGCCCCGTCGATTGCTTCTATGTCGGCGAGAACATGCTCGTGATCCATCCCGACGAGTGCATCGACTGCGGCGTGTGCGAGCCTGAATGTCCGGTCGAGGCCATCATTCCCGATACCGAGCCGGATGCCGAGCGCTGGGTCGGGCTCAACCGCGAATTTGCCGAGCAGTGGCCGAACATCACTCGGAAGGGCGAACCGCCGGCCGATGCCGACGAGTGGAAGGACGTGCCGAACAAGTTCGACAAGTTCTTCAGCCCGAACCCCGGCGAGCCGTAAGCCAGCTGGCGCAGTACCCGGTTCCGGACGCCCGGCCCTGTCCTCGGGCTCGGGTTCGTGCTATATGAAACATCCGTGACGGACCGCTAGCCGGCGCCGCCCACAGGCCGAATATTGTGCAGGATCCGGCCGCTCTTCCCAGCCAGGAAGCCTGGAGGGGAACGGCGGGTTTGATGGCTGTGTGCTGCGCGAGGAAGGTCGTTGGCAGGAGAAGCGCGAGACAAGAAGCAATGGCAAAAAACATCAAGTTCGAACCTGGTGACTTCGTAGTGTATCCGGCCCACGGGGTCGGAAAGGTCTTGGCCGTCGAGGAGCAGGAAATCGGTGGCTTCCACCTGGAAGTGCTGGTTATCGAGTTCGAGAAGGACCGGATGACGCTGCGGATCCCGACCGCAAAGATTGGGGCGGCCGGCCTCCGCAGCCTGTGCTCCCGGAAGGAGATGCAGGAAGCGCTCAAGACGCTCAAGGGCCGGTCGCGTGCCAAGCGCACCATGTGGAGCCGCCGGGCGCAGGAGTATGAGGCGAAGATCAATTCCGGCAACCCGATCTCGATCGCCGAGGTGGTCCGCGACCTGCACCGCAATGCCGATCAGCCCGATCAGTCCTACAGCGAACGGCAGATCTATCAGGCAGCGCTGGATCGTCTGGTCCGCGAGCTTGCCGCCGTGGAGCGGATCGACGAGGACAAGGCGCATCGCAAGCTGGAGGCGATGCTGAAGGCCGCCTGACATCGCGTGCCTTGAGATCACCGGAAAAGGGCGGCCGATCGACCGATCGGCCGCCCTTCCGCATTTTTGCACGGGTTTCCTCCGCCTCGGCGAAACGGGCGTGGCACATCCGGGAACGAAACGGAGCGAGCAACGTTCTCCAGTCGCGGAGGTGTCATGGGCTACATCGACAACGCATCGAGCCGACGGGCGAACGTTTCCTTCATCCGCTCTGCCATGAGTACCCCGCTGTTGAGTCGCGAACGGGAGCAGGAGCTCGCGCAGCGGTGGCGGGCGGCGGAGGATGAAGCCGCACTGCACGAGTTGGTAACCGCCTATACCCGCCTCGTCGCCGGTATGGCGGTCCGTTTCCGCAATTACGGCCTCCCGGTCGGCGATCTCCTCCAGGAGGGCAATCTCGGCCTGCTGCAGGCGGCGGCGCGGTTCGAACCGGAGCGCGGGGTCCGATTCTCCACCTATGCGTCCTGGTGGGTGCGCTCCGCCATGCAGGACTACATCCTTCGAAACTGGTCGATCGTCCGGACCGGGACGACCTCGGCGCAGAAGTCGCTGTTCTTCAACCTGCGGCGGCTGCGCGCCAAGATCGAGGGCGAGACCGGGGCGCCGCTAACGGAGGCGGGACGCGTCCGCATCGCCGCCGATCTCAAGGTGGCCGCGCGCGACGTCGAGGCGATGGAACTGCGGCTTGCATCCAACGACCAGTCCCTCAACGCGCCGGTCGGGGAGGATGGCGAGGACGACTGGCAGGACTTTCTCGCCGACACTCGTCCGAGCCCGGAGGCGCAAGTGATCGAGCGCCGCGACTCGCGTCGGCGCTCGCGCTGGCTTATCACGGCGCTTCTGGAACTGCCCGAGCGCGAGCGCCGCATCATCCAGCGGCGCCTGCTCCAGGACGAGCCGGCGACCCTCGAAGAGCTCGGCCGCGAACTCGGGGTGAGCAAGGAACGCGTCCGCCAGCTCGAGCGGCGCGCCCTGGAGAAGCTGCGCGCTTCGCTCGACCGCCATTTCCCCGTTCCGGAGGATCTGCTGGTCGAGGCCTGAGCCGGATCGGGCCCCGGCCACTTCCCTTTCGATCGGTTCGCGGCTAATCGGAACAGCCCCGCAACCCCTCTGGAAGGGCGGGCCCGAGCGGCCCGCGCACCGATCGGCGTGACTCCCGAATTCTGGCTGCCGCTCGCCCTGAGCGGTCTGGTCGTAGGCCTGTTGATCGGCAGCGTCGGCGTCGGCGGCGTGCTGCTCGTCCCTCTCCTCACGGTGGCATTCGGCATCGACGTCCGGGTCGCCATCGCCACCTGCCTCTTCGCCTATGTCTTCAGCGGGGTCGCGAGCACGCTCCTCTACGCCCGCCGCGGCTCGATCCCCTGGCGCCCTGCGGCCTGGATGGTTGCCGGCGGCATTCCCGGTGCGGCAGCCGGGGCGGTTGCGGTGGTGGCCGCCCCGGTAGCGCTCCTGAAGGGGCTGATCGCGGCACTGATGATCGGTGCCGGGCTCCAGGTGCTCGGCCGCCATGGCAAAGGGCGGGCCCTGCCGCAGGCGGATCGGCGGGGCGCCGGCATGGCGGTGCTCGGTGCAGCGGTGGCGTTCGGCTCGGCCCTGACCGGCACCGGAGGCGCGGTGATTCTGGTCCCGGTCCTGCTCGCCGCGGGCTTCCCGGCGCTGTTTGCGGTGGGGCTCGGGCAGGTCATGCAGCTTCCGGTGAGTCTGGCCGCAACGGCGCATAATCTCGCGATCGGCACCATCGACCTGGCGGTCGGCAGCCTCCTGGCGGGCACCCTGGTGGCGGGCATCGCCGCGGGGGTGCGGGTGGCCCATGCGGCGCCCGCCGAAGTGCTGCGTCGCGCGGTTGCGGCGATGCTGCTCCTGTTCGGGGCCCTGATGGCGGCGCAGGCCCTGGCCGGGTGACCTCAGCGCCCGAGCCGCTCGATCTGCTCCGGGTGGGTCGCCTCGATCGCCGGCCCGTTCCGCGGCTCCAGCCAGCCGCGCACGCGGATCCGCTCGCCCTCCAGTCCCAGCGGATCCATACCCGCCGCACGAAACGCCCGCCATGCCCGGCGCGGGATCGAGACCGTGAAGTCGGTCCGCCAGTCTTCCCCGAAATTCAGATAGATCCGGCCCTTGACCTCGGCGGCCTGCAGCACCCGCCCTTCGACAAGCTGAAAGCTGTCGATGTGCCGCGCCGCCTCCGCCGGGGAGAGGATGCGGTACCAATCCAGCGCCCAGATGCCGCGCCGCGCCGCCCGGGCCTCGCGCTCCAAAGCCAGCATCTCGGCGACCATCGCCCGATTATCGGGGAAGGTGTAGACCCGGGCCATCCCGCGCCGGAGCATCTCACCCTGGACCCAGAGGCGCGGCGCGCCGTCCTCGTCCAGGACATGGAGATGGGCCAGCCGCCGGCCGTGCCGGTCCATGCGGGTGCCGCCGTAGGAGAGGCTTACTCGCTGCCCGAGGGCGATCTCTTCGAGCGCCGCCTTGGCCTCCGCGGCCAACGGCCAAGTCGGAAAATTCGGCCTGCCGAGCGGCAGCTTCGGGGCCTGCAGGCCGACGAGCCGGACCTGGCTCCCGTCGTCCAGGACGACCGTATCGCCGTCCACGATCTCGACGATTCGAGCCGTGCCGGCGCGCTCCAGCGCTACGGCGGTCGGGCCGAGCGCGGGGAGGAGGACCAGAAGGGCGGTGAGGAGAACGGCGCGCGCGCGCCGTGCCGCGGAGAGTCGCATGTCCCGCAATATAGCAGGCCGGCGCTGCGCGCCACCCGCGGGGTTGTTCGCGCCGGGGCGGACGCTAGACTGTCTGACCATGAGAGGTGGCGGCATGGCGCTCCAGAGCGACCTGTTCCCGCCGATCGAGCCGAATCGCAGCGGCCTGCTTCGGCTCGACGGGCGGCACAGCATGTATTGGGAAGAATCCGGCAATCCGCGCGGTTTGCCGGTCGTGTTCCTGCACGGCGGCCCGGGCGCCGGCTGCACGCCGGCCTACCGTCGCTTCTTCGATCCCTTCGTCTACCGCATCGTTCTGTTCGACCAGCGCGGGGCCGGGCGCTCGACGCCGCATGCCGAGACCGCCGACAACACCACGGCGCACCTGGTGGAGGACATCGAGCGGCTGCGGCAGCATCTCGGCATCCGGCGCTGGCTGCTGTTCGGCGGCTCCTGGGGCTCGACGCTGGCGCTCGCCTACGGCGAAGCCTACCCGGAGCGCTGCCTCGGCTTCATCCTCCGCGGGGTGTTTCTCGGCACCCGGCGCGAGGTCGACTGGTTCCTTCACAGCATGGGCGCGATCTTCCCGGAGGCGGCACGGGAGTTCCGCGCCCCGATTCCCGCCGACGAGCATGGCGACCTGCTGGCCGCCTACCATCTCCGGCTGACCCACCCCGACCCTGCCGTCCATCTGCCGGCGGCGCGCGCCTGGAGTCGCTACGAGAGCGCCTGCTCGACGCTGCGCAGCAGCCCGGCCGCGGCGGCAGTGTCGGCCGACCGTTCCGCCCTCGGCCTCGCCCGGCTCGAGGCGCATTACTTCGTCAACGGCATGTTCCTCGAGGAGGGGCAGCTCCTCCGCGACCTGGAGCGCGTCCACCATCTCCCGGCTACCATCGTCCAGGGCCGATACGACATGATCTGTCCGCCCGTCACCGCCGACGCGCTGGCCCGGGCCTGGCCGGGAGCGCGGCTGGTCATGGTCGACGATGCCGGACATTCGGCGATGGAGCCGGGCATCCGCTCCGCTCTGGTTCAGGCCACCGAAGCGTTCAAGCGCCAGCTTGCTCTAACCGCCTGACCGCGGCCGCCTCCGCCGCAGTCCGGCCGTGAGGGCGATGGCCGCGGGGCAGGTCCGGAAGACGACCTCCACCCAGTAGTTCGCCCGATCCCGGCTATTGGCGGGGAAGCTCCCGGCGGGGCCGGCGCCGGATCGGCCCTCCTGCGCGGATCCGATACGGGACGGAGCCTGGCGAGGGGTTCGGCGGCGATCAGGCGGCGGCGGCCAGGGTGCCGTCGGCGTCGGGATCGGCCGCGCCCTCGGCTTCGATCGGCCAGGGGAGGGTTACGTCGCACTCGACCCCGTGCTCCGGGTAGCGGAGATCGACGGTACCGTCCAGCTCATAGGCGACGGCGCGCTCGATCAGATTGCTGCCGAAACCGGGACGGCCCGGCGGCGGTACCTTCGGACCACCGGTCTCGCGCCACTGCAGGACGAGGCGCTGCTTGCCGTTCGCCGCCTCCTCGACCCGCCAGGATACCGACACCTTGCCGCCGGCTGCGGACAGCGCGCCGTATTTGGCGGCATTGGTGGCGAGCTCGTGAAACATCATGCTGAGCACGAGCGCGGCGCGCGGCATCAGGGTCAGCGGCGGGCCGTCCATGGCGAGTGTCGCCGGGTCGTTGCGGTCGAACGGCTTCAGTGCACGGGTCACGGCGGCGCCGAGATCGGCACCTTGCCAGTTCGTGCGCGTGAGCAGGTCGTGGGCCTCCGCCAGCGCGCGCAGGCGGCCTTCGAAGGACTGACGGAATGTCTCGATCGAGCCGGTCTGGCGAAGCATCTGGCTGGCGATCGACTTGACGGTGGCCAGCGTGTTCTTGACCCGGTGGTTGAGCTCGGCCAGGAGGAGGGCCTTCTGCCGTTCCGCCTGCTTGCGTTCGGTGATGTCGTCCTGCAGGCCGATAAAGTGCGTGATGCGTCCCTCCGCGTTCTTCAGCGGCGAGATGGAGACCAGCGCCCAGTAGGATTCGCCGTTTTTCTTGCGGTTGCGCAGCTCACCGCGCCAGACCTCGCCGCGGGAGATGGCCTGCCAGAGCTCCGCATAGGTCTCGGCCGGTGCGTCGGGCGCCCGCAGCATGCGGCTGCTCCGGCCGGCCACCTCCTCCGGCGCATAACCGGTCAGCTCCGAAAAGGCCGGGTTGACATATTCGATCCGACCCTCGGCGTCGGTCACGATCACCGGGCTCGGGCTCTGCTCGACCGCACCGGAAAGCTTGCGCAGACTCTCCACCATGCGGTCGAACTCGAGCGCGACATTGGCGAGCTCCGGCACGCTGTTGCGCGCGGAGAACGACCCGTGCCCCCCGCCACGGCGGATCTCGGAGGCCAGGGCCGAGAAGCGGCGCAGGCTCCGCCACAGCCGCAGGACGACGGTGAGGACGAGGACCGCCATCACGACGTAGATGGCCGCCGCCAGCCGGATCTCGCCGGTGCGCCAGTAGTCCTGCCCGAGCGAGGACTCCAGGAACCCGTGATCCGACCAGGAGGTTACGATCGCCCAACAGCCGGCGGCATTGAGCACCGGCGTGATCGAAGTGATCAACTCCTCCTTGCCGTCGGCGGTGCGGTAGCGCAGCGCCGCCGGAAGGTCGAGGGCGCAGGCAGGGGCGAGATTGGCGAGCACGCCCTGTTGGGCGAGCTGCGCGCGCTCGTCCGCAAGGAATGCGTTGTCCACCTTGGGACTGGCCGCGATGTAGAAGAAGCTCTCAGCGTCGCCGCGCCCGGCGGGGCGGAACAGGATCTTGGCGGAGATGCGCGGGCCGGCCAGCTGCGCCAGCATCTCGTCGAGGGCGATTTCCGGCTTCGGCTTCAACGTGAGCAGCGGAGCCATCGCCGTGGCGACGGTACGACCCTGCTCCTGCAGCGTCTGCAGCAGCAGGCCGGCCTTGGCTCGATCGGCGGCCTCGAACTCGCGATAGAGGATCACCGGTACCGCCAGGAAGACCGTCACGATCAGCGCGATCTGAGCGGCGAGGCTCCAGCGCGCGCGACGGCGTGTCATGCGTCCGGCTTTCGTGTCGCCGCCGCGATCTCACCCAGGCAAACCGGCTCGGAGGCCGGTCGGTTGCCGCGTTCTTCGATCTCGAGGTTGAGCGCCCGCCAGGTCAGGCTCTCGACCTCCGGATAGAAGATGACGCTGACTGAACAGGACCGTCCGGCATAATGCCACACCTTCGCCGGGGCGCGGTCCTCCTGCTCGGCGGGCGGGCCAAGCAGCTCCACCATCTCGGTCTGGGTGAGGCCGATCACCTGCTCGGGCGGAACCGGCAGCAGGTCCCCCCCAGCGGGCTTGGCGGCGATGGTGGTTCCGGGGACCGCCGGCTTCTTGCGCGGCGGCGGCGGCACTTTCCGGCCGGGCGGCGCCTCGATCACCGCTTCCAGGCCGCCCCAGACGACCTCTCCCGCTCCATCGGCAGGGCCGGTATCCGACGTGCCGGCGCATCCGGCGAGCAGGACCGCGATCGCCAGGGCGGCAAGCCCGATCCCGGCGTCGGCACGACGGATTTCGGAGGGAACCGATCGGGTGAAACGCGTTGGCTGCCGCATGGCGTTAGCCCTGACATACCTTGCCGGGTGAGCGACCGTCGTCACGGAAGGCGTGTCCCGGACGAAGCGGTCTCGTCCCGACTCTTGCGTATTATGACTAACAATAAATGAATCACGGAAGAGGCGTACCACGCGCACGCCCCATTCGTGCGCATCGGGGCGGCGGCATAGCGCGACCGGCAGCCGGTCAGGACGGACCGGCGGCGTCCGCCTTCCCGCGGGCGAGCTGCGCCTCGCGGTGTGCGATGTAGAGCGTCGACCCGAAGATCACGATTCCGCCGATCCAGGTCCAGACGGTCGGGACCTCGCCGAAGAGGATGAAGGCGAGGATGGCAATGAATGGCAATCGCGCGAAGTCGAACGGCATGGCAATGGTGACGTCGGCTACGGCGAAGGCGCGGGTCATGTAGAGGTGGCCGTAGGTGCCGACCGCGCCGAGGGCCGCCAGCGCGAGCAGCAGTTCGAGATCGGGCCAGGTCCAGACGAACAGGGCCGGCACCAGCGACAACGGGGTCAGCAGCAGCACCATATAGGCGACGATTTCCTCCGGGCGCTCGGTGCGCGACAGCGACTTGATCAGAAGGTGGGCGACGCCGATCAGCAGCGCATTGGCGAGGGCCAGCAGCGAGCCGAGATTCAGCGACTCGGGATTCGGCTGGAGGATCACCATGGTACCGCCGAAGCCGACCAGCACCGCGCCCCAGCGCCGCATCCGCACGGTCTCGCCGAGGAAAAGCGCGGCACCGGCGGTGGAGAACAGAGGGGCCGTGAAACTGAGCGCGGTGGCCTCGGTCAACGGGATCAAAGTGAGGGCAGTGAAGCCGCACAGCATGCTGGCCAAGCTGACCAGGGCGCGCAGCCCGTGCATCGGGAGCCGGTCCTTGTGCAGGCCGGCGAGCCCGATCCGCCACAGCCAGGGCAGCATGACGAGCAGCGAGACGAGGTTGCGGAAGAACACTACCTGGATCGGGTGCATCTGGGTGCCGCAATGGCGGATGAGCACGCTCATCACCGCGAAGAAGGCGGCCGCCGCGGTCGCATAGATTCCGGCGCGCACCGGCGGTGAGGCGGCGGCGAACGCCGCGCGCAGCCGTGTCACGGGTGGGATCACGGCTGTCGGGCGACGGTCTTGAGCCGCGCCTCGCGCCAGGAGATGTAGGTCCCGGCCGAAAAGATGATCGCCGCACCCAGCCAGACCCAGAGCGTCGGCAACTCGTCGAAGAAGAGGAAGGCGAGCGCGGCGATCACCGGCAGCTTGAAGAAATCGAGCGGTTGCAGCGCCGTGACCTCCTGCATCGAGCAGGCGCGCACATGGCAGAAGTGGCCGAGGGTGGCGATGGCGGCGAGCAGGAAGAGCCACAGCAACGTCTCCGGCGCCGGCCAGCTCCAGACGAACAGGGCCGGCACCAGCGACAGCGGCGCCATCAGCAGCACCTGATAGGTCACGATGGCGCGGGCGTCCTCGGTCGCGGTCAGCGTCCGGACCAGGATCGTCACCAGGGCCCAGGAAGCGGAGGACAGCAGGACCAGGAAGACGCCGAGATTGATCTCGCGGATGCCGGGCTGGAGAATGACGAGCGCTCCGGCGAAGCCCACCGCCGTGGCGGTCCAGCGGCGCGCCCGGACGACCTCCCCGAGCAGCAGCGCGGCGAAGATCGTGGCCCAGAGCGGAGCGGTGAAGCTGAGCGCGGTCAGGTCGGCGAGCGGCATCAGCGGCACCGCCGAGAACCAGGCGAGCATCGAGACGACATTGACGCCCGCCCGCAGGGTGAAGCGGCCGAACCGCTTCGTGCGCAGAACGCCGAGGCTGCCGGTGCGCCACAGCCAGGGCAGCAGGATCAGCAGGCCAAGAAAATTGCGGAAGAAGGCGATCTCGAACGGGTGCAACGCGCCGGAGATATGCCGAACGATCACGCTCATGCAGGCAAAGCAGGTGACGGCTGCCAGCATCAGCAGCGTCGCGGCCACGGGACGCGTCTGTTGTTGCGAGGGGAGGGTGGCGGCGCGCGCGGCGAGAGTCATGGCGACCGGATCTATATTGAACCGCGGCGCAGCGCTATCGCGCCGATGTCAGCGGTCCTGCGCTCGACGCGGCCCTGGTATGCGCAGCGCGTATTGCACCAGGAGCGCGCGCTGCAGGACGATGAAATTGTCGTCGGACACGACATAGGCGAGCAGGGTACCGTCCTCGGCCTCGCGTACCGAGAC
>CAZVAR010000077.1:0-17856 GCA_964625225.1 uncultured Alphaproteobacteria bacterium
GTGCGGGTCTATTACGAGGACACCGATGCGGGCGGCATCGTCTACCACGCCAACTATCTGCGCTATGCCGAGCGGGCCCGGGCCGAGCTGTTGCGGCGGTTTTCCGCAAACAACAGCGCGCTGCTGACCGAACACGGGCTTGCCTTCGTTGCGCGGCAGTGCGTGCTGGACTATATCGCGCCGGCACGACTGGACGACGCTCTGGAGATCCACACGCGGATCGTCGAGGTGCGTGGTGCGAGCCTGCGCATGGCACATGCGGTAAAGCGCGACGGCGCGGATCTGGCCCGGATCGACATTCGCATCGCCTGCGTGCGGGAAGACGGGCGCCCGGGACGGCTGCCGCGACAGGTGCGCGATGCTCTCGCCGCCCTGAAGTGTCCCCAATGATCCCTTTCCAGCCTGGAGCCTGAGGACCGATGGAGAACAGGGTTGTCGATGTCGTGGCCGTGGAAGCGGCGAACGCGGCGCACGATCTGAGCCCCTGGGCGCTGTTCCTGCAGGCCGACTGGGTCGTCAAGATCGTCATGCTCATCCTGCTGTTCGCATCGGTCTGGTGCTGGGCGATCATCTTTGACAAGACGCGCCGGTTGCGCCGACTGCGGGCGCAGGCCGACCAGTTCGAGAACGATTTCTGGTCCGGCGGCTCGCTGGACGAGCTCTATGACCGGGTCGGCCGGGAGCCAGAGGAACCGATGGCGGCGGTGTTTGGCGCCGGCATGCGCGAGTGGCGCCGCTCGGCCGGCCGCACCGGCACGCCGGAGGACAAGCTCTCGGTGCAGCAGCGGATTGAGCGCGTGATGCAGGTGACGGTCGGGCGCGAGATGATGCAGGTCGAGCGCTACATGACCTTCCTCGCCTCGGTCGGCTCGACGGCGCCGTTCATCGGCCTGTTCGGTACGGTGTGGGGCATCATGAACAGCTTCGCCGCGATCGCCGGCTCGAAATCCACCAATCTCGCGGTGGTGGCGCCGGGTATCGCCGAGGCGCTGTTCGCGACCGCGCTCGGCCTCGTGGCGGCGATCCCGGCGGTGGTGGCCTACAATAAGATCTCCAGCGACCTGAACCGCTATGCCGGCCGGCTCGAGGCTTTCGCGAGCGAGTTCGGCGCGATCCTCTCACGGCAGCTCGAAGAGGAGGCGGCCTGATGGCGGCGCCGCTCGCCTCCGATCGCGGGACGCGCGGCCGCCGCGGGTATCGGCCGCTCAGTGAGATCAACGTCACGCCGTTGGTCGACGTCATGCTGGTGCTTCTGATCATCTTCATGGTGACGGCGCCGCTGCTGACTGTCGGCGTCCCGGTCGACCTGCCGCAGACGGCAGCGGCGCAGCTGTCCGACCGCGACGAGCCGCTGGTGGTGTCGGTCAACGCAGAGGGGCGTGTCTTTCTTCAGGAGACCGAGATCGAGATGGAGACCCTGCCCGACAAGCTCGCCGAGGTGACCCGCAACAAGCCGGAGACGACGATCTATGTCCGGGGCGATCGCGCGATAGACTACGGGCGGGTGATGGCGGTCATGGGAACGCTCAGCGCCGCCGGCTTCACCAAGCTCTCGCTGGTGGCGGAGATGCCGGATGCGGCCGCGCAGGTGCCGAGGCCACCGGCGAGGGCGGCGCAGCGCTGACGCCATGCCGAGCGGCCTGGTCCTCTCGCTCCTGCTGCACGCGGCCGTTCTTCTGGTCGCGGTCGTCCACCTGCCGTCCTGGCGCGACGCGCGACCCCCCGCTGCGACGACACCCGTGCAGGTCGTGCGTATCGCCGAAGTGACCAATCTGCCGCCGCCGGCGCCGAAGCGCGACGCAAAGCCGGAGCCGCCGAAGCCGGAGGCGGCCCGGGAGGCGCCGGCCCCGCAACCGGCCCCGCCCGAGCCCGAACCCGCGCCGGCGGCCGCGGCCGCGCCTCCCCCGCCCGAACCGAAGGCCGCGCCCCCGGCGCCCCCGGCGCCGCCCGAGCCGACGCGGCAGGCCGAGCCTGCGCCGCCGCCGAAGCCGGAGCCCGAGGCACCGCGCGAGGTCGCGGCAGCGCCGAAACCGGAACCCAAGCCCGAGTCCAAACCGGAGCCGCCGAAGAAGGCACCCGAACCGGCCAAGAAAGAGCCGCAGCCGGCGACTGAGAAGGCGCCGCAGCCGAAGCCCGAACCGAAGGTCGCGCAGCAACCGAAGGAGCCTGGCAAGCCGAAGACGGACGATCTGGCCGCAATCGAGAAGCTGGTGAAGGACGTCCGCAAGCCCGAAAAGGCTCCCGACAAGCCGAAGGACGAGCCGAAGCCGAAGAAGCCGGAATTCTCGGACATCGAGAAGCTGCTCAAGAACCGGCCGAAGCGCGAGCCGAAGGAGACCGAGCCGCCGCCGTCGACCGACTTGTCGCGTCTGGCCGCAGCGATCGACCGAACCGCGCCGCGTCGCATGACCGACCAGCCGCTGACGATGAGCGAGGAGGATGCGCTGCGCCGGCAGATCGAGCGCTGCTGGAGCGTTCCGGCCGGGGCCAAGGACGCGCAGAACCTCGTCGTCGAGATCAAGGTGCGGCTGAACCGCGACGGCAGCGTGATCGAGGCGTCGCCGGTGCAGTCCTCGCGGATGGCCGATCCCTTCTACCGGATCGCCGCCGAGAGTGCGGTGCGAGCCGTCCTGCGATGCCAGCCGCTCAACGTGCCCAGGGACAAATATTCCGTCTGGAAGGAAATGACCCTCACCTTCAACCCCAAGGACCTGCTCGGCTGATGATCGCTGCCCGGACCCGCCTCCTGCCGGCGCGCCTCGCGCCGTTCCTCGCCCTGCTTGGCCTTCTGGTCGCTGCCGCCTCGCCCGGCCGGGCCGAACTGCGCCTCGACATCACGCGCGGCCAGATCGAGCCGATGCCGATCGCCATCGCCCCGCTGCTCGGCGACACACCGCAGAGCCGCGAAGTCGGCCAGGACATCGCCGAGGTCGTGACGGCCGACCTGCAGCGCTCCGGCCTGTTCCGGCCGATCAGCCCCCGCGCCTTCATCCAGACGCCGGAAGCCCTCGCGGCCGGCCCGCGCTTCGGCGACTGGCGCGCCGTCAACGCGCAGGCGCTGGTCCACGGCGCGGTCTCGCGCCAGCCGGACGGCCGTCTTCGGGTCGAGTTCCGGCTGTGGGACGTGTTCGCCGAGCAGCAGATGGAGGGACTGGCCTACTCGACCCAACCGGCGAACTGGCGTCGGATCGCCCATCTGATCGCCGATGCCATCTACAAGCGGATCACCGGCGAGCAGGGCTGGTTCGACAGCCGCATCGTCTACGTGGCGGAGTCCGGCCCGGCGCAGAAACGGGTCAAGCGTCTCGCCATCATGGACCAGGACGGTGCCAACCACCGCTATTTGACGGACGGCAGCACCATCGTGCTGACGCCGCGCTTCTCGCCGACTCAGCAGGAGATCACCTATCTCGCCTACGACGCGAGCGGGCCGCGAGTGCATCTGCTCAACATCGACAGCGGCCAGCGCGAGGTGCTGGGGCGGTTTCCCGGCATGACCTTCGCCCCCCGCTTCTCGCCCGACGGCGAGACGGTGGTGATGAGCATGGCGCAGGACGGCAATACCGACATCTACGCGATGGACCTGCGCACGCGCCGCACCCGGCGTCTCACCGAGCACCCGGCGATCGACACCTCGCCGTCCTACTCGCCGGACGGCCGCCAGATCGTGTTCAATTCGGACCGCGGCGGCTCGCAACAGCTCTACGTGATGGACTCGAGCGGCGGCAGCCCGCGCCGGATCAGCTTCAACGAGGGCCGCTACACGACCCCCGTCTGGTCGCCGCGCGGGGACATGATCGCCTTCACCAAGCAGCATCAGGGCCGCTTCTACATCGGCGTGATGCGCCCCGACGGTTCCGGGGAGCGCCTGCTGACCGACGCCTTCCAGCAGGAGGGGCCGACCTGGGCGCCCAACGGCCGTTACCTCATCTTCTTCCGTCAGGAGCCGTCCGACGCGAGCGGCCGCGGCGGCCGCAGCCGGCTCTACATGGTCGATATCACCGGAAATATCCTGCGCGAGGTTCCGACGCCGCAGGACGCTTCGGATCCGGCGTGGTCGCCGCTGTCGCCGTGAGGCTTTCGCGTGAACCGGGAATCGGCTATATCGACGCCGTTCACCGACGGGGGACGTGCGCCGTGCCCGCGCTGCACCGCGGGTGACTGCCTCATATGGCATTCCAGGATGCAACGGTCTTGCGGACCCGCCCGCGCCGGCGGCGGCCGCTTCGATTTCAGGAGCCTTCTCCAGATGTACCGGACGTTCCTTGCGATCTTCGCGGGCGTGTTGCTGCTGAGCGGCTGCGCCTCCGAGCCCGAGACGACGCCGGCGACCGCCGGCACCGGGGCCGGCTATGCCGGCACCCAGCCGGACACTGTCGGCCCGAGCTCCGACCGGGACGTCACCAGCGAGGCGGTCGGCGTGCCACGACCCGGCAGCCAGGAAGACCTGACCCAGAACATCGGCGACCGGGTCTACTTCGAGACCGACCGATATGACCTCACGCCCGAGGCGCGTCGGCAGGTCGAGGCCTGGGCGCAGTGGCTGCAGCGCTATCCTGCGGTCACGGTCATCGTCGAGGGCCATGCCGACGAGCGCGGGACGCGCGAGTACAATCTGGCTCTGGGCGACCGGCGCGCGATCGCCGTGCGCGACTATCTAGCCGCACAGGGCATCAGCCCGTCGCGCGTGCGCACGATCAGCTACGGCAAGGAACGCCCGGCCGTGCTGGGGTCGAACGAGGCCGCCTGGGCGCAGAACCGCCGCGCGCAGCTCGTCGTCCAGTAAACGACGCGGATCCGGACGCGCGTGCCGCGCGGAGGGAGCCGAACATCGCCAGCGCGGCGGCCGGCGCCCTTTTTCTGCTAGAATTTCCGGCAGAATACCCGGCAGCGGCCTCGGGCCGCATCAATATCCGTCTCACCACCGGAGCCGCGATCGTCATGACCGCTCTTCGTTGCATCGTCCCGTCCGCTGCCCGCCTCGCCGCTGCCGCGCTCGCCGTGGCGCTGGTCGCCTTCGGGGCCGGCGCGGCCCAGGCCCAGAGCGTCGGCGATCGGCTGGAGCGGATGGAGCGCGATCTCTCGGCGCTGCAGCGCTACGTCTACAGCGGCAGCGGCAGCGGCGGTGCTCCGGGTGCGGGCGGTGCCGACCCCGCCTACCGCGAGCGGGTCGAGGTGCGGTTGACCGCGCTCGAGAACGAGCTGCGTGGCATGACCGGCCGGGTCGAAGAGCTGGGCTATGCCGTCCAGCGCCTTCAGGACCGGCTCGACAAGCTGGTGCAGGACGTCGATTTTCGCCTGACCGCGATCGAGCGCGCGGTCCAGGCCGGCGGCGGCGCGGTGGCCGGGTCAGGACCGACGGCGGCGGTTCCGCCGACCGATGCGGCCGCGCCACCGTCCGCTGCAAGCGCCACACCGTCCGCCCCCCGTTCGGAGGACCGGCCGACCAATCTGGCGATTTCCTCGACGGCACCGCGCGGAGCCGCGGCACGGGGTACGGCACCGACCGAGTCCCTGCACGCCGAAACGGGAACCCCGGCGGCCCTGCCCCAGGGAAATCCGATGGAACAGTACGCCCACGCCCAGCAGCTCGTCGCGCAGACCCGCTACGACGAGGCGGAGGAAGCGTTCCGGGAATTCCTGCGGCAGCACCCCGACCACCAGCTCGCCGGCAACGCACGCTACTGGCTGGGTGAGACCTTCTACGTGCGCAAGCGCTACGACGAGGCGGCCGCCACGTTCCTCGAGACCTATCAGAAGGATCCCAAGGGCAGCAAAGCGGCCGACAGCCTCCTCAAGCTCGGCCTGTCGCTGTCGGCGATGCGGAAACCGGCCGAGGCCTGCGTGGCGTTGGACAAGCTGCTTCGCGAACACAAGTCCGCCCCCGGCTACATCCTGCGGCGCGCCGAGCAGGAGCGGGGGCAACTCGCCTGCGGCTGATCCATCCGGCCAAGCCGGGACACAAGCACCCCCGCCGCGGAGCGCCGGTTCCGGACCGGGTGTCACCGCGCCGCCATGGCGACGGGCGGGCGCCCCGAACCGCGGGTACCGGATTGGGGCGGGATCGGAAGACCCCGCCTCACCCGCCGGTCGACCGCTTCGGTCTCAATCCTCGGCGTCGATCTTCAGGACCGTCAGCGTTCCGCTGCGCCCGTCTGACCGCCGGAACGTGATTGTCTGTCCCTCGGAGAGCCCCAGCAGCGCGGCGCCCACGGGCGATATGACGGGGATCGCATCAACACGCTCGAGCGCCTGGCCCGGCAGCGTCAGCACCCCCTCGTAAGTGGTCCCGGACTCGTCTCGAAACACCACCGTAGAGCCGATCCGGACGAATGGCGGCTGCTCCTGAGGATCATCGACCAGGGCAGCACGATCGACCTCGGCGCGCAGAAGCCTCCACCAGCCCGGCTGCGACGCGCCCTCCAGGCTGGACAGCAGCCGTTCGAGGCGATGCAAGTCGTGCAGCGTGATCCGAATCTCCGGCGGTCCCTCGATCAAAGATTCCCAGTTCACGGTCCCCTCCACCTCCCAATACGTCCGCACCCTCCACCCGGTGACATGCGACCACGACCCGCCGGCCGTCGGCACTGACGGCGGTCACCTCAGCCCTCTCGCCCCCACTCCTGCATGAAGCGCGGCAGGACGAAAGCGGCCTCATGAACCGCAGGCGTGTAATATAGCGTGTCGATCTTGCCCGAAGCAGAGAAGCGGCTGGCGACCTGCAATGCCGACATGTTCCGTTTGAGCGGGTCGTCGGAGGCCCAGGCAAACGCCATAAGCCCCCCATAGGCCGGGACTACGGCGTTGAAGAGAGCTGCGTCGCCGAACAGCGATCGCAGGCGCATCAGGGCACGCCGCGGCACGTCCGCCTGGAAGAACGGGCTCCCTGCCTGCGCCACGAGGATCCCGCCGGGATTCAGGCGGTCCCGGCAGCGACGATAGAACTCCCGACCGAACAGAACCTCGCCGGGGCCGTGCGGATCGGGGGAGTCGACGATGATGATATCGAACCGTTCTTCGGTCTTTCCGACGAACTCGGCACCGTCCGCGATGATCAGGTCGGCGCGCGGGTCCTCGAACGCGCCCTTGCTGATCTCCGGCAGGTATCGCCGCGACACCTCGACCACCGCACTGTCGATCTCGACCAGAACGGCGCGCTCGACCGAGCGGTGCTTGAGCACCTCCTCCAGCGTCCCGCCGTCGCCGCCGCCGACGATGAGCACGCGGCGCGCCTCCCCATGCGCAACCAACGGCACATGGGCCATCATCTCATGATAGATGAACTCGTCGCGGTCGGTGACCTGCACGATGCCGTCGAGGGCCAGAACGCGGCCGAACGTCTCGTTTTCGAAGACGGTGATCCGCTGAAGACCCGTGTGGTCCTCGTGAATCAGTCGGTCGATGCTCAGGCGCTGGTGGAGCGTAGACGTGAGGACTTCCTCGAACCACGGCTGCCCGGACTCCGAAGGCGAGCGCGGTCGAGAAGCGCCGGCTCCATTCCCGGTCAGCCTCACGTCTGCGAGCGCGTTATCGAGTGTCATTACGTCTCCCCTCCGGTACTCCCAGTCAAACCAGCCCTAACCGCCTCGCGGTGCATTTCCGTAACGCCCGCAGGCGTCGCGGCCGAAGCAAGGGCGGCACGAGTGGCGCCCCCGGGCATCCACTCCTCGATCGGCACCGCACCGCAGCGTCCTCCGGCCCGCCATGGAACGTCTGACCACCTATAGTCGGTTAGACCTCCCGAGAAAAAGTCGCGTAACCTCGGTACCGGCCGAATGACATCCGGGCGGAGCCGACGGTCACCGAATTGCGCGCCTTTATACCGCAGGGACACCTGAAAAAGTTCCTCGCTTCCGATGATCTCCGCCGCGATATTGCAGACAAAAGGTGGGGCCTATTGAGCCATGTTCAACAGGGTGATATTCGGCGCTCCCGGCATTTAATCATGGTTTGACTGCGCCTTGGAGGGCCCGGAGCCCGCCGAGCACTCGCGGTCGCGTACCGGTTCGGCTGCACGTCACGGTGACCGACGACAGTCGCCTCGGGGCACGTTCGGGATCCCACTCGACCGGAAGCTGCGCGCGTCGTCCTACCGCTTTGCCGAGGTATTTGCGGCCGTATCCGAAACGTCCGATTCGCCGGTTACCATCCGCCCTTGGCGGATGATGCCCGGGCAGGCGTCCACCGCCGGAACGTGCGCTGTCCCGGTATCGGGTACAGCGTCCGGCCGCGGCGGGCGGCGATGAACCACGGGCCCGGCGACAGCGGTCGTCCGATCGGCGCCTTGGGGCGAGGCTCCGGTCTCGCTGCGCGCCGGAAGTCGCCCACGCCAGCGCTAGCATGCCGGCTTGTCCGGGTCCGTATACCCGGCCGACGTCGCCGGAACGCTCCCGGCACTGCAATCGTTCTATGGGCAACCGGCTGAACGCGGCAATGATCAGAGCAGACGGCACCTCATCCCGTGCGATGCGTCGGCGCGATCGGCGCGGGTCATGCTGGACGTCTTCCGCGCGGCGAACCGTGCCGACGATCCGTCTTGCCGAATGCGGTCGGTCTTCATGGCTCGACGGTGGTGGGGGACTCGAACTCGCAAGGAGAGACCATGTCCGAACTGCGTGCACTCGCCCTCGACGATCCCTGGCAGGTCAAGGCGGAGGATTTCCCGGAGACCGGGATCGATAAGGCAAAGCTCCTGTTCCTGACCAACTATGCGGTGCTCGCCCCGTCGATCCTCAACGTGCAGCCTTGGCGATTCCGAATCACCGACGGCTCGATGGACTTCTTCGCCGATCGCTCGCGCATGCTTCCGGTGGCGGACCCCGCCGGCCGGGAACTCACCGTCAGCTGCGGCGCTGCGCTGCTCAACCTGCGCGTCGCAGCGCTCGCCTTCGGCCATGATCTTCAGGTCGAGACCTTCCCCGATCGCAACGAGCCGGATCTGCTCGCCCGATTGCGGCTGTCGGCCGCCGGGCCTGCCTCCGCAGCCGACCGGCGCCTGCGCGACGCGATCCTGGCGCGACGCACGGATCGGGCGGCATTCGAGGACCGCCAGCCCCAACAGGACCTGCTCGACGAACTGGGACAGGCCGCCCGGCGGGAAGGCGCGACACTTGCCTTCATCCATCGCATCGAAGACAAGCGTCGCGCTGCGGAGCTGGTGGCGGAGGCGGAGCGGATCCACCTCACCACGCCGGAATTCAGAACCGAAATCTCCGATTGGATTCGCCGGCGGCAGGCCGAGGGTTACGGCCCGCCCGCCGAGACGAGCTGGGGCATCGGGGGCCCGGCCGGACACACGCCTCCGGCCGCAGACGGGCCCGACCTCTTCACGCAAAAGGCAGCCGACCTTGCGCGGACGTTCGCCTCGCCGGACGCGGCGGCCGCACACCAATACGCCTCGGCCGAGGCCTCACCGGTCCTGGCGCTGCTGGTGACGCAAAGGGATACGGCAAGGGAGTGGCTGGCAGCCGGCCAGGCCCTGGAACGCGCCTTGCTGACGGCGACCGCCGCGGGACTGTCCGCGTCCTACCT
This sequence comes from uncultured Alphaproteobacteria bacterium, assembly GCA_964625225.1. Lineage (GTDB taxonomy): Bacteria > Pseudomonadota > Alphaproteobacteria > JAJUGE01 > JAJUGE01 > CAZVAR01. The sequence goes on from CAZVAR010000077.1 coordinate 9,532, forward strand.
CAACCCACCGATCGAGCTCGTCGACCTGCGCCGGCGGTTGGCGCCGATCTTCGGCCTCGAGGGCCACCCGCAGGTTCTGATGCGCTTCGGCTACGGCCAGGTGACACCCCCTTCGCCGCGACGCCCCGTCAGCGCGGTCGTCGAATGGCAGGACTCCCGATAGGCGCGCGGCACCAACCGCGGTAGCCTGATCATTCGGTCCGTACCGCCGCGTCGGCGGTCCGATCCCGGGATCATGGGTCGCTCCCGGAATCACAGGCGCGCGCCGGCATGGCCGGCACCGTCCGGCCACCAGCCGGCCGCATCGAGGCGCCGTTGGTCCGATTGCCCCAGACAATCGGGTTCGCGCCCGTCCATATCCGGCGCAACAGGATGTCTTGCTTATTTTCCTAGTCCATGCTACGGGTCGGACGGTTCCTCCCGCAAGCGCGGCGCCTGCCAGATCGACGATTCCTGCCTTCCCTATCCGACGCCGGCATCCGAGATTGACCGCTGCTGACGAAAGTTGGCGAATGTTGTCAGATTCCGCATGCATTCGGCGCCGATGAGTCGCGCGGGCCACGTCCTCCGCTGGGTCGTCCGGATCGCGGTCGGCCTGGTCGTCCTTCTCGTCCTGGTGACAGCGAGCGGCTGGGCTTGGCTGCGAACGTCGGTGGCGCGGCTCGACGGAACGCTGACGGTGCCGGGGCTCGAGGCCGCGGTCACGATCTCCCGGGACGGTTACGGCATCCCCTATATCGCCGCGGCCTCGGAGCACGACGCCCACTTCGCGCTCGGCTTCGTGCATGCGCAGGACCGACTGGCGCAGATGGAGTTCATGCGCCGGCTCGGCACCGGCCGGCTATCGGAATTGCTCGGACCGAACACGCTCGGCCTCGATCGGACGATGCGGACGCTGGGTATCGGCCGGCTGGCGCAGCGTGACCTCGAGACCCTGCCGCCGGACGTCCGCGAAGCACTCGATGCCTACACCGCCGGTGTCAACGGGTTCCTGGCCACCCGCACCGGCGCGCTGCCGCCCGAGTTCTGGCTGCTGTGGGGTGCGCCGGAGCCCTGGACCGCGGCGGATTCGCTGCTCTGGGGCCGGCTGATGGCGCTGCGACTGACCGACAATTGGCGCACCGAGCTCTTGCGGGCCGCCCTGGCGCAGCGCCTGCCGGCGGACCGGGTCGCCGCGCTGTGGCCCGAGCACGCCGATGCGCCGGTCAGCATCGGCGACGGCGGCACGTCCTCCCCCGATCATCCCGGCCAAGGCACGCCGTCGCGGCGGAGCGGCGGGGTTATGCCGGACGACGCCCGGACCGGCCTAGCGAGCGCGATCACCTTCCCACCGGCCGACACGGAAGCGGACGGCTCCAATGCCTGGGCCGTGGCGGGCAGCCGTACCCCCTCGGGCCGCCCGGTGCTGGCGAACGACCCCCATCTGGGCCACGCGCTGCCGAACCATTGGTACCTGGTGCGCATCGACGCCCCCGGCCTGACCCTGGCGGGGGCCTCGGCGCCGGGATCGCCGTTCCTGGTGCTCGGGCACAACGGGCACGTTGCCTGGGCCCTCACCACCACGCACGGCGACGCCTCCGACCTATTCGTCGAGCGCCTCGCCGGGGATGAGCCGGCCCGGTACGACACCCCCAACGGGCCGCAGCCATTCGCGAGCCGGCAGGAGCGGATCGCGGTCCGATGGCAGGAGGACGTCACGTTCACGGTGCGGACGACGCGGCACGGCCCGGTGGTGTCGGACGTCTACCCCGCCGCCGCTGCGCTCGCGCCGCCGGGGCACGTCGTGGCACTTGCGCATATCGGGCTGTCGGAGGGCGACATCAACGCCGCCGCGCTCCACGGCGCCAACCGTGCCCGCGATCTCGGCGCGATGCGATCGGCACTCGCGCGGCTCCGGGCGCCGCAGCAGAACGTGCTGTCAGCCGACCACAACGGCAATATCGCGCTCGACATGCCGGCCTTGATCCCCATCCGGCGCAACGGCGACGGGAGCATGCCGGTACCCGGCTGGACCGGCGAGAACGACTGGGCCGGCTTCGTACCGTTCGAGGCCCGCCCGCAGGCAACGAACCCTCCCGAGGGCTGGCTCGCGAACGCCAACAACCGGCTGGTGGGCGACGACTACCCTTATCCGATCACCGCGACCTGGCCCGAGCCGTACCGGGCGATGCGGCTGGCGGAGGTACTGAGCGGAGATGGTCGCCACGGACCGCAGGACGCGGCCAGGCTCCAGCTCGATATCCGCTCGCCCGGCGCCTGCGCGGGGCGCGATGCGCTCCTCGCGATGGGGCAGGACGCCGCCCGGACGGCGCGGGCCGCACGTGCCGTGGCCCTGCTGCGCGCCTGGGATTGCCGCATGGCACGCAACCGGCCGGAGCCGCTGATCTACGCCGCGTGGACGCGCGAGGCCATGCAGGCGATCTATGCCGACGAGCTCGGCGCCGCCTTCGCGGGCTGGTGGGCCGAACGCCCGCTGCTGCTGCACCGCACCGTATTCGAGGATGACTCCTGGTGCGACCAGGTGGGAACCCCGGCGATCGAGACCTGCCCTGACCGGCTGGCCGAAGCGCTGGAGACTGCGCTCGACCGCCTGGAACGCGAGTATGGCGCCGACCCATCCGCCTGGCGCTGGGGTGATGCCCATGCGGCGCGGTTCGAGCACGTGCTTCTCAGCCGGCTGCCCTGGGTCGGTTCGTGGTTCGGGCTCGAGATTCCGAGCGACGGTGGCAATTTCACCGTGAACCGCGGCGGCTACGCGATCGGGCGCGAAGACGCCCCGTTCGAGCAGATCCACGGCGCCGGCTTCCGCGCCGTCTACGATCTTGCGGACCTGGACCGTTCGTTGTTCATGCAATCGGTCGGTCAATCCGGCAACCCGTTCTCGCCGCATTACGCCGACCTGATGCCGCTGTGGCGGGACGGCCGCTATGTCCGGCTGGTCCCGCCGGAGCGGCCGGCCCACCTGCTCCGGCTCGAACCGGCGGAGACGACCCGATGACCGTGACCCTGAGCGATATCGAGCGCGCGGCAGCGGCACTCAGAGGGCAGATCGTAGAGACATCCTGTGTCGTTTCGCTGACCCTATCCGAGATCGCCGGCGCCGAGATCTGGCTGAAGCTGGAGAACGAACAGTACACGGCCAGCTTCAAGGATCGCGGTGCGCTGGTGCGGATGCTCGATCTCGATCCGGAGCAGCGACGGCGTGGCGTGATCGCGGTGTCGGCCGGGAACCACGCGCAGGGCGTCGCCCATCACGCCCGCCGTCTCGCCGTCCCGGCAACGATCGTCATGCCGGCCGGCACGCCGCTGGTGAAGATCCGCAACACCGAGCTGCTCGGTGCCCGGGTATTGCTGGAGGGCACAGGTCTGTCCGAGGCCGAAAACTTCGCCCTCGAGCTGGCCGAGCGGGAGGGCCTGACCTTCGTCCACCCCTACGACGATCCGCGCATCATCGCCGGCCAGGGCACGGTAGCGCTGGAGATGCTCTCGGCAAGGCCAGACCTCGACGTGCTGGTCGTGCCAATCGGCGGCGGCGGGCTGATCGCCGGTGTCGCGACCGCGGCCAAGGCGATCCGCCCGGAGATCGAGATCGTCGGGGTCGAGGCGGCACTCTATCCCTCGATGCTCTGCGCCATCCGCGGCATCGAGACACATCGCGGCGGCCCCACCATCGCCGAGGGCATCGCCGTGAAGCGACCCGGCAAGCTGACCCGCCCCATCGTCGAGCGTCTGGTGAGCCATATCGCGCTGGTGTCCGAAGCACAGATCGAGCGGGCGGTGCAGCTTCTGATCGAGATCGAGAAGACCGTGGTGGAGGGCGCCGGCGCAGCTCCCCTCGCCGCCGTCCTGGCGGAGCCGGAGCGGTTCGCCGGCAGGCGGGTCGGGCTGATCGTCAGCGGCGGTAACATCGACTCGCGCCTGCTCGCCTCCGTCCTGATGCGCGGCCTTGCACGCGAGGGCCGTCTGGTCCGGCTGCGAGTGGAGATCAGCGACCAGCCGGGCAGCCTCGCCACCGTGACCCAGCGCATCGCCGAGCTGGGCGGCAACGTGCTGGAGGTGCATCACCAGCGCTGGTTCTACGACGTGCCGATCAAGATGGCGGAAGTCGATTTCGTGCTGGAAACGCGCGACATCAGTCACATGCGCAAGCTGGTCGACGCCCTCAATGCGGCCGGCATGCCGGCCCGCCTGCTCAGCCGCACCGCGCTCGAGGACCAGGGCTGAGCCTAAGGCTCGTCCGGCTCCAGCCGGCGGTAGCTGCCGCCGAAATAGAGCAGCGGCCGACCGGCCGGCGCCGCCTCGAGCGCCACTGCACGGCCGATAATGATGTCGTGGTCGCCGCCGGGGTAGGTTGCTTGGCGCTCGCATTCGACGTAAGCGCAGCAGCCGGCCAGCAAAGGCATCCCTGTCCACCCGACCGAAGTCTGCACCGTCTCCCACGGGCGCTCGAGCGAGCGCGCCGCGAAGATGGCCGACAGCTCGGCCTGGTCCTCGGCGAGCACGTTGACTGCGAACCTGTCGCAGGCGATGAAGGCCCCGTGACACAGCGCACTCTTGTCGAGGCAGAACAGCACCAGCGGCGGCTCCAACGACAGCGAAGTGAACGAGCCGATCGTGACGCCCTGCCAGCGCCCTTGTCTGTCGACCGTAGTGATCACGGTGACGCCGGTCGGGTAGCGGCCGAGCGTGTCGCGGAATGCACGGGGCGAAATGGAAGTCGGCGCCGTCACGGGGGCTCTGCCTCGCATCAACAGGGATACCGGCCCGACCCTAATCCAGTTGCGGAGCCGCCGCACCCCCGTAAGTCGTCGTTAACCGGCTCTACCTAGACTGCGCAGCGTTCGACCGATGCCGGGCCGGCCGAGACGGTGCGGCCGCCCGCGCCCGGACGCGAAACCGAGACACCACTGTCGCAGGATGGCCGACCCCGACAGCAATCTCCCGCCAATCGTCGTGAAGCGGGTCAAGAAGACGGTTGGAGGCAGCCATCACGGCGGCGCCTGGAAGGTCGCCTATGCCGACTTCGTGACGGCGATGATGGCCTTCTTTCTGCTGCTCTGGCTCCTGAACGCCACGACCGAGGAGCAGCGGCAGGCGATCTCGAACTACTTCGCTCCAACCAGCGTGTCGCAGACCGAAAGCGGTGCCGGCGGCGTGCTTGGCGGCCGCAGCTTCGCGGAGGGGCCGCTGCCGGCCATGGGCGGATTGCCGAGCGTCGTCATGGCATTGCCACCACCGGCGTTCGGGGACCCCGACGCCGAGGAGCCGGACGACGCGCAGGAAGGCCTTCCGAAGAGCCCGGGCCCGCTCGACCTTCAGGATCACGACGATCTCGCCAAGGTCGCCGCCGTCCAGGAGCGGCTGCAGTTCGAGCAGGCGGCCAAGCAGCTCCGCGAGGCGATGGAGGAGAGCCCCGAGCTGCGGAAGTTCGCGGCGAGCCTGATGGTGGACCAGACCTCCGAGGGGCTGCGCATCCAGATCGTCGACCAGGACCGGGTCGAGATGTTCCCGCGCGGCGGCAGCCAGATGTACCCGCATACCCGGGAGCTCCTGGCCAAGGTGGTGGCGGCGATCCGCGGGCTGCCCCACGAGCTCTCGGTGGCCGGCTACACCGACGCCACGCCCTATGCGAGCGACCGGGGCTACAGCAATTGGGAACTCTCGACCGACCGTGCCAACGCCAGCCGCCGCGCCATGGTCGAATTGGGCCTGCCGCACGACAGGATTACCCGCGTGGTCGGACGAGCCGATACCGACCTGCTGGTCCCCGAGGATCCGACCTCGCCGCGCAATCGCCGGATCAGCATCACCCTTCTGCGCCGGGTGCCGCCTGCCGGCCCGTAACTTTCCGTCGGCGCGGCCGGCGCTATTATCGGTTACGGACCGGTAGAACTGGGTGCGTGTAATGAATCTCGGCCCATCGCTTCGGCTGAGGCATTTCTTCGCGACGACTCCCGTACCCTGCCCGTACCTGGCGGGCCGGGTCGAGCAGAAGCTGGTCGTCGAGCTGGCGGGAGACGATGCCCCGGACCTGTTCGCGGAACTCTCGCGCAGCGGGTTCCGACGGAGTCACGGGTTCGCCTACCGACCGGCCTGTCGCGATTGCAAGGCCTGCCTGCCGGTGCGGATCCGGGTCGCGGACTTCCGCCCGTCGCGTTCGCTGCGACGGGTCTGGCAGCGCTGCCTCGATCTGTCTGCCGAGGAGCGTCCGCCCCGCGCCACGCCTGAGCAGTACCGCCTGTTCGTGGCGTACCAGCAGGGCCGGCATGCGACGAGCGAGATGGCTGCGATGACCTGGACCGACTATCGGATGATGGTCGAGACGACGCCCGTCGACACGGTCACCGCGGAGTTTCGCGATGGTGGAGGCGTGCTCGTCGGCGCCAGCTTGATCGACCGCACTGCGGACGGGCTCTCCGCCGTCTACAGCTTCTTCGACCCGCAGCAGCGCCGCCGGAGCCTCGGCACCTACGCCATCCTGTGGATGCTCCGGCGCGCCGCGACGCTCGGCCTGCCTCACGTGTATCTCGGCTACTGGATCGAGGGCAGCGCGACCATGGACTACAAGCGCCGTTTCCCGGCCCTCGAGGCGCTGATAGCCGGCCGCTGGGTGCCGATCGGCCGCACGGCCGACTAAAGCCCGGCCGGCATCAGCCGAAGCGGTTCGATCGCGGGAACCCGTGCGGCGGCAGCCGGCCGACTTGGCCGCGGCTGCCCAGCCAAGGTGTCATGTCGGCCTCGCGGCGCTGCTGCTCGCCGTTCTTCGGCCACGACAGCCCCTCTGCCATGACGAACACTTTCAGGTCCGAAATGCCGCCGCGGGTATGCTTCTGGATCACCACACCGCGGCCCCGTTCCATTTCCGGCAGCTCCGAGAGCGGGAAGACCAAAAGCCGGCGGTTGGTACCGATGACCGCCACATGGTCTCCCTCCGCCGGCACGCAGAACGCGGCGCGCGCGCCGGGGGCCACATTCAGAACCTGCTTGCCGTTCCGGGTCTGGGCGAGAACTGCCTCCTCCGGCACGACGAAACCGCGACTGTCGCTGGAGGCGACCAGCAGCTTCCTGCCCGGTACATGCACCAGCAACGCCACGACCTCGTCATTGTTGCCGAGCTCGATTATCAGCCGTAATGGCTCGCCGGTGCCGCGGCCGCCAGGCAGCTTGTCCGCCGCCAAAGTGTAGAACCTTCCGTTGCTGCCGAAGACGAGCAGCCGGTCCGTCGACTGCGCATGGAGACGGAAGCGCTCCGAGTCGCCCTCCTTGTACTTGACCTCGGCGTCGGGCGGCAGGTGCCCCTTGACCGCCCGAATCCAGCCGCGCTCGGAGCAGAGCACCGTAATGGGCTCGCGTTCGACCATCACCTCGACGGGAACTTCGACCTGGACCGGCGCACCGCCGATCTCGGTGCGCCGCTCGCCGAGCGCCGTGTTCGGCCCGAACCGATCCCGCACCGCCCTGATCTCGCGGGCGATCGCCTTCATCCGCAGACCCTCGTCGCCGAGGAGCCGCTCAAGCTCGGCCTTCTCCGCCGTCAGCGCGTCGAACTCTTTGCGGATCTCGATTTCCTCGAGCTTGCGGAGGGCACGTAGCCGCATGTTCAGGATCGCTTCGGCCTGCAGATCGGTCAGCCCGAAGCGCCGCATCATCTCGGCCTTCGGCTCGTCCTCCTCCCGAATGATGCGAATGATCTCGTCGAGATTGGCATAGGCGATCAAGAAGCCGGCCAGGATTTCCAGCCGCCGCGCGATCTTCTCCAGCCTGTGCCGCGAGCGCCGGACCAGCACGTCGTGACGGTGGTCGACGAAGGCCTGCAGCACGTCGCGCAGCGACATGACCTGCGGCACGCTGTTCGCGTCCAGCAGGTTCATGTTGAGATTGAATCGGGTCTCCAGATCCGTCTGCCGAAACAGCGACTCCATCACCGCCGCCGGGTCGAGCGCGCGGCTGCGCGGCACCAGCACGAGCCGCACTTCGTCGGTCGACTCGTCGCGGAGATCGGCCAGGAACGGCAGCTTCTTCGCCTCGAGCAGTTCCGCCATCTTCTCGACCAGGCGCGCCTTCGGGACCTGATAGGGAATCTCGGTGACGACGATCTGCCACTGCCCGCGGCCGAGATCCTCGACATGCCAACGCGCCCGGATCCGGAGAGCCCCGCGGCCCTTCTCGTAAGCAGCGACGATCGTCTCCCGGTCCTCGCAAAGTACGCCGCCGGTCGGGAAGTCCGGGCCGCGGACGATCTCGACCAGCCTGGCCGTGGTCGCCTTCGGATGACGGATCAAATAGGTCAGGGCATCACAGACTTCGGCGACATTGTGCGGCGGG
>CAZVAR010000078.1:0-17803 GCA_964625225.1 uncultured Alphaproteobacteria bacterium
GGCATTCCCGGCTTCGGCCCCGAGGACGGCGAGGCAGAAGAGGGGGACGGGCTGTACCAGCAGGCGGTGGCCCTGGTCGTGCGCGAACGCAAGGCCTCGACCAGCTTCATCCAGCGGCATCTGCAGATCGGCTACAACCGCGCCGCCCGCATCATCGAGCGCATGGAGGCGGAGGGAATCGTCAGTGCCGGCAACCATGTCGGCAAGCGCGAGGTCCTGGTCGGTGGCGGAGCCGACTGAGCCGCCCTATCTGTGGGGCAGCCGCAACGTAACCGGACCGTGATCGCGACCATGCCCCTGCCGTACCTGCGCGGCCGCTTCGGCCGCCTCCTGAGCCTCGCCGCGGCGCTGGCGGCCGGCTTGCTCGCCGCCCAGCCGGTCGCCGCCCAGGATGCGCCGTCCGGGCGCTCGCGGCCGAAGGTCGAGGCGGCGCCGATGACGCCGGAGGACCGGGAGGCGGTCCGCAAGGTCGAGGATTACCTCAATTCGCTTACCACGTTGAGCGCCCGCTTCGAGCAGAGCGACTCCGCCGGCAAGACGGCGAGCGGCCTCATCTATCTCGCCAAGCCCGGCAAGCTGCGCTTCGAGTACGACCCGCCGGTTCCGGTGCTGATTGTCGCCAACGGCCGCTTCCTGATCCATTACGACAAGTCGCTGAAGACCGCGTCCTATATCCCGCAGGACAGGACACCCGCGTGGTTCCTGGTGACGCCGCGCGTACGGCTCAGCGGCGAGGTCACCGTCACCGACATCGGCCGGCGCGACGGCAAGCTCCTGCTCACGCTGGTCAAGACGCTGGAGCCGGGGCAGGGCAAGGTCACCCTCGTCTTCGACCAGGACCCGATCCGCCTCGACCAGTGGGAGGTGACCGACCCCCAGGGCATCGTCACTCACGTGGTGCTCAAGGATGTCCTGACCGGGGGCAGCATCGATTCGGAGCTGTTCGAGTTCAATGAGCCGACCTGGGACCAGCGCGGCAGCCTACGTTAGTGCCATGTCACGACAAGCCTATCGACGCGGTCGGCCCGAGGTGCTGAAATGACGGTCCGTCCGCGTCTCCGCCGCACTCCTCCCGTGGCGATGTCCTGGGCCTGAGCCATGTCCGCCGTTTCCACCCCCCTGCGCGCTCCGATGCCGCTGGTCGGTATCTCCGCCTGCGTGCGGGAGATCAACAGCCTCCCCTTCAACGCCGTCAACCAGCGCTATCTCAGCGCGCTGGTCGAGGCCGCCGGCGTGATGCCGATGATCGTTCCGGCGCTCGGTTGCGCGATCGACTTCGCCGATCTGGCCAGCCGACTCGATGGTCTGCTCGTTACCGGCAGTCCGTCCAATGTCGAGCCGCATCATTACGGCTGCGAGCGCGCCGCCCCCGACATCCTGCACGACGCCGCCCGCGACGCCACCACGCTGCCGCTCCTGCGCGAGGCGCTGCGGCAGGGGGTGCCCGTCTTCGCGATCTGCCGTGGCATCCAGGAGCTGAACGTCGCTCTTGGCGGCACACTGCACCAAATGCTGCACACGCTGCCGGGCAAGCGCGATCACCGCTCCGACAAGACCAAGCCGCTGCCAGAGCGCGTGCTGCCGGCCCATCCCGTCGCGCTGACGCCGGGCGGACTTCTGGCAAGGCTCGCCGGGGCCACCGAGGTGATGGTCAACTCGCTGCACGGCCAAGGGATCGATCGGCTGGGCGAAGGGCTGGTTGTGGAGGCGGTCGCGCCCGACGGGGTGGTCGAGGCGGTGCGCGTGTCCGGCGCGGAGACCTTCGCCGTCGGTGTGCAGTGGCACCCTGAGGCGCTCTACGAGACCGACCCGCTGTCGCGGCGTCTGTTCGAGGCGTTCGGCAATGCCGTGCGCGAGCGCGCCGCGGCACGCGGCCAGCCGCACCGGTCGGCCGCGGCCTGAGCGGTGACAGCCGGCCTCCCGCCGCCCTCCGTTCCCCCGGAGGCGGCTCGCGCGATCACCCTGACGGCGGCCGACGGCCTCCGCCTGCGTCTCTACGAGTTTCCCGACGGCCCGCGCGACGGCCCGGCACTGCTATGGGGGCATGCCAACGGGTTCGCCGCCGGCAGCTATCTGCCGCTGTTGCAGGAGCTCGCGGCCGATTTCCGTGTCTTCGCCTTCGATGCCCGCGCCCACGGCGGCTCCGAGGCGCCGGCGGCGCCGCTGGAGCGTAGCCTCCACATCGACCGCTTCGCCCGCGATGTCGGCATGTTCTCCCGTGCCGTGCGCGCGCATGTCGGGGACGAGGTGCCGCTCTACTACGCCTCGCACTCGTTCTCCGGAGTCGCGGCCCTGCGGCTGGCGGCGGTCTTCGGTGAGGTGCCCTGGCGGGCGATGACCTTGTTCGAGCCGCCCCTAGTCCCGAGCGTCGAGCATCCCGAGCATGCGGTGGCCTACGGCAAGTCGTTCGGCCTGGTCGCGCTGGCGCGCCGGCGCCGGCGGCGCTGGGCGAGCCCGGCGGCCTTTGCCGATTCGCTGGCCGGCCGCACGCCCTTTTCCGCCTTCCGGCCCGACATGCTGGCGGCGCACACCCGCGCCACCCTGCGGCCGAGCGGGGAGGGGGACTACGTGCTCTGCTGTCCGCCGGAAGCCGAGGCGGCGATCTATCTCACCGTCCTCAACAGCAGCACGTTCCGGGCGCTGCCCAATCTTCGCATTCCGGCGCATTTCGTGGCGGGCGATCCCGCGCCGCCCGACGGCCCGCCGAGCTGGGCCGCGCTGGTCCAGGGCCTCGCCGCGGAACGGGCGCCCCGAGGCCGCCTGACCGTACTGCGCGGCGTCGGGCATATGATGCCCTTCGAGCGCCCGGACCGCTGCCGCGATCTCGTGCGCGAGATGCTAGGCGAAAAAACTTGACATTACTTTTTTGCAACACCCTTGCGCGGCCCGGCTGGCCGCCTATTTAGCGTGGTATGGGCCGGATGCGGCAATTACCGCCGCGCTTTCGGAACGGGCCCCCCTCGTTCCCCGGCCCTTGACGCCCCCTAGCGCCCGGTCCTCCCCCCGACCGGGCGCTTCTTATTGCGGGGAGGAATGGGCAGGGCGGCATCGTCCTTGAACGGCCCCGCGCGCTCTGGCTATTGTCCCCGCACCGTTGCGACCCGCCCGTGCCCGGATGCCTGCCAGCGTCAAGATCACCCAGTGGCCGACTCCGATTCCGCTCGACGAGGGACAGACCATCCTCGAGGCGGCGCTCGAGGAGGGCGTGCCCTTTCCGCACGGTTGCCGCTCGGGCAATTGCGGTGCCTGCAAGTCGCGGCTCTACGCCGGCGAGGTCCAGATGGAGCCCTATTCCGACTTTGCCTTGACCGAGGAGGAACGGGCCGAGGGCTTCATCCTCGCCTGTCGTGCCCGTGCCGAAGGGCCTGTCGAGCTCGCCTGGCTCCAGGACGATTCGGAGGCGGTGGCGCATCCGCTGCGCCGGTTCGAGGCGACCGTGGTGGGCCTCGATTGGCTGACCCATGACACGGTCCGTGTCCGCCTCGCCCCGCCGGAGGGCCGACGCCTCGAGTTTTCCGCCGGCCAGTACGCCACCCTGACCTTCGATGCGTTGACGCCGCGCGACTATTCGATGGCGAACCGGCCGGACGAGCCGGTACTGGAGTTCCATATCCGCGCCGTTCAGGACGGCAAGGTCAGCCGCTATGTCGCGGAGCGGCTCGCGGTCGGTGACGCCGTCAAAGTCGAGGGGCCGTTCGGCTCGTCCTATCTGCGCGAGCGGCATCGAGGCCCAATCCTGGCGATCGCCGGCGGTTCCGGCCTCGCGCCGATCAAGTCGATCGTCGAGACGGCGCTGGCCAAGGGGCTGCCGCAGCCGATCTATCTCTATTTCGGCGTGCGCGACGAGCGGGATCTGTATCTCGAGGACCAGTTCGTCACGCTCGCGGCCACCCACCCGCGACTCCGCTTCATTCCCGTCCTGTCGGATCCGACCGGACCGACCGAGCGCCGGACCGGCCTAGTCAGTGCCGCGGTCGCCCGCGATTTCGACGATCTCGACGGCTGCAAGGCCTATGTCGCCGGTCCCCCGGCAATGGTCGAGGCGACGGTCGCGGTGCTCGACACCCGCGACATGCGCGCCGAGGACATTCACGCCGACGCCTTCTACACCGAGGCCGAGAAGGCCGCCGCGCGGGGCGGTGCGTGATCCCCCGCCTGCCTCAACTCGAACCGGGAGCCGCCCGATGACCCGCTATGTGATCCCGCTCTGGGAACCGGCCGCCCTGCCCGTCGCCGGCAGCGACCAGCTCTTTCCCGTTCACCGGCTCTACTGCGTCGGCCGCAACTACGCGGCGCACGCGCGCGAGATGGGCAATGACGAGCGCGAGCCGCCCTTCTTCTTCACCAAGCCGGCGGATGCCCTCGTGACCGGCGGCCGGGACACCCCCTATCCGCCGGCGACCAATAACCTGCATCACGAGGTCGAGCTGGTGGTCGCGCTTGCCTCCGGCGGCCGCGACATCCCGGTGTCCAAGGCCCTGGACTGCATCTACGGCTATGCGGTCGGTATCGACCTGACGCGCCGCGACATCCAGGACGTGGCAAAGAAGATGGGGCGTCCCTGGGACATGGCGAAGGGTTTCGACGCCTCGGCTCCGTGCGGTCCGGTCCGGCCGGCGCGCGAGATCGGCCATCCGGTCGAGGCCCGCATCGTCCTCACCATCAACGGGACGGTACGCCAGGACGGCAATATCCGCGACATGATCTGGAGCGTGCCGGAGACCATCGCCTATCTTTCCGGGCTGGTCGAGCTGAAGCCCGGCGACCTGATCTTCACCGGGACGCCGGAGGGCGTCGGCCCGGTAGAGCGGGGCGACCTGCTGGAAGCCACGGTCGACGGCGTCGGCAGCCTGAAGACCCGAATGGTCTGACCTCTCCGGCCCGCTTTTCTTCCGTGACCCGGCCTCCCGGCGGACGTGAGGCCGGGGCGGTATCCCTTTGACCTCGGCTCCCGTCCATGACCCGGCTCCGAATCGCGACCTGGAACGTCAACTCCGTCCGGCTGCGCCTCGATATCCTCGCCCGGCTCGCCGTCGAACGGCAGCCGGACATCCTTTGCCTGCAGGAGATCAAGACCGAGAACAACGGTTTCCCGACGGATTTCCTGACCGAGCTCGGCTATCGCTGGCAGGCCGTCCACGGGATGAAGGCCTATCACGGCGTGGCGATCGTCTCGAAGCGGCCCCTGGTCGACGTTGCCACCATGGACTGGTGCGACCGGTCGGACTGTCGGCACGTCTTCGTGCGTCTCGAGGACGGGATCGAGCTGCACAATTTCTACGTCCCTGCCGGGGGCGACGTGCCCGACCCGGAGGTCAACGAAAAGTTCGCCCACAAGCTACAGTTTCTGGAGGACCTTGCGACGTGGTGGGACGAGCAGCGGACTCCATCCGCCCGCCGCATCCTCGTCGGTGATCTTAACGTGGCGCCGCTGGAGACGGACGTGTGGTCGCACCGGCAATTGCTGAACGTCGTCAGCCATACTCCGGCCGAGGTGGAACGGCTCGGGGCGGTGCAGGCAGCCCATGACTGGGTCGATGCGGTGCGCCACTTCATTCCGCCCGAGCGGAAGCTGTTCAGCTGGTGGAGCTATCGCGCCCGCGACTGGGCCGCCTCCGACCGCGGCCGTCGGCTGGATCACATCTGGGTGACGCCGGCCCTCGTTCCGGCGCTCCGCGACGCCGAGATCCTCCGCGAAGCCCGCGGCTGGCCCCAGCCGTCCGACCATGTTCCGGTCCTGGTCGATCTGGAGGTCTGAGCACCCCGTGTCCAACCGGCTTCAAAGGCCCGCCCGGGGGCGATATCGCCGTCTCCCGCGGCCGGTTCGCTGTTTCCGCCGCCCGGATTTCACCGGGGAGGGCAACCGCCCATTCCGTTCGTCGCGCCCGGCCGATCCGGTTGTGCACGGGGCATGGCACACCGTTCGGGCCGGCGGAGACGGGCGCCGGAGCCGCGGGCGGCACGCGCCTTACATTTCCCGCAGCAGTTCGGCCCTCTTGGCGCGCAGCTCTTCCTCCGTGATCAGTCCCTCATCGTAGGCGATCTGCACCCGGCGGAGGCGGTCGAGCAGCAGCGCCTGTTCGCTCTGCCGTCGCCGGGTGGGGGCGGGAGCCGTCGCCAGCGCCGCCGCGGCGGCCTGCCGGGTCGACAGCGGCTCGGCGGGCAGTGTCCGGGTCGCGGGGCGGCGGGGTGCATAGAGATACTCGACCGGTCCCGAACGCCGCGCGGCCGGTGCCGCGGGGGCGGGTGCCGGCTCCGGTGCGGCCTCCGGGTCGCGGCGGGGCCGAAATTCATGGCCCGGGGCGTCGGATGCCGTCGGGGCCGGCGCGGCGGCAGCGGGCGTCGGGACATCTGCCGGCGGGCGCGTTGCCACCACCGGGATCTTGCGGATCGGGCGCGCGAACAACGAACGGCGCCGGGTCTGCGAGATGCCGCCGGCCGGAGTCTCCTCGCTCAGCCATTGCGAGCGCAGGAAGGGGTCGCGGCTCGTTACCCGCTTCCGCGTGGTCACGTTGATCCGCTTCGACAGCAGAACGTAAAAGGACCACAGGACGATCGGCACGGCGCGCCAGAAGAAGCCGATAACCGCGCGTTCCTCGTAGTCGCGCGGCAATCCCTCCAGCATCACGTAGAAGAACAGCATCGCCGCGCACAGGCCGGCGAGGGCGGCGACGGCGAAGTAGCGCTGGAATTCGGGCCGCTCCGCACTCAGCCGTCGGCCGGCCAGCCAGCAGGTTCCGAGGAACAGCAGGTCGGTCGCCAGGACCAACATCATCATGCCGACTTCGGGACGCGGCCCCGTGCCGAACAGGAGGCGCAGATCCTGGGCCACGAGCGGCAGCGGACCGACGAACAGCAGGGCGAGCAGCAGCAACGCCCAGCCGTAGACGCCGTAAAGCGGATGCTGCTGTGCGAAATCTTCGGGTAGGTAGACCCACCCACCTCGACCGACCGGCCGGGACGGCAGGTCCGAGGCCGTGTCCTGGGTTGTGCTGCTGCTGGCCATCCGCCCCTGCGCCGATCCCGAATTCCGATGAACTATCAACATAATATCGCGGATGGGCGGCAATGTCATTGGTGCCGCTGGCGCAGATGGCTTACACCGCCCGGTAGAGGAAGTAACGACCGGGCGGGACTTCGTCGGGCGGCGGCAGACGCTCCAGGCCTTCGGAGTCGAGCGGCTGGTCGCTGACCACCACGGCGCCGGGGCGCGCAAGCCGGCGGATCGCGGGGCCCAGGAAGGCTGCCAGGGTCGCGGTGGCGGTCCGATCGCCCGAGCCGAAATCGGCATGCACCAGGGCCGCGGGCGGCAATCGGCCGGCGGCGATCGGCAGCGTGTCGCGGAAGTCCCCCAGAATCAGGTGCGCGGCGTCCGGAATGCAGTCGGGATGCGCGTCCACCTGCCGGTCGAACACGAAGATCTCCCGGTCCGGGAGTCGGGCGCGCAGATGGTCGTAGCTGCGCCCATTGCCCAGTCCCAGCTCGATGACCGGGCCCGGCATGCCGGCGATCATTGCCGCCGCCGCATCGAGACAGGCGCGCTGGGCCAGCAGCCGTCGGATCGCGCTGTCGAGCCGGGTCATGGCGCCTCGCGGGCGTGCGTGCCGCGGGTGAGCGCCTCGCTGAGCTGGCCGGTGGTGTTCTCCAGTCGATGCGCCAACTCCCGCATGATCTCCACGGCGATCTGCGGGAACTCGGTGATCAGCCGGAAGAACAGGTCCTTTGCGATTCGCAGCGTGACGAGCCGGGTCTTCGCGCGGATCGTGGCGGTGCGCGGGACATCGATCAGGATCGCGATCTCGCCGATGATCTCGTTGCGGCCGACGGTGGCCACGCGGATCGGCCCGTGCGGCGTATCCACCAGGACCTCCGCTTCGCCGTCGATGACGATGTAGGCAGCATCTCCCATGTCACCCTGCCGGAACACGGTGTCACCGGCCGCGAACGTGACCCGTTCGCTGGTGAAGGCGAGGAGCTTCAGCTTGGACGGTTCGATGCGGGCGAACAGCGGGATATTCCGCAGGACCTGTACCTCCTCTTGAAGCGACATCGGCCGCGTCTCCCGTTCCAAATTGTCCGCGTCACTCCGCGGCGACCAGTTCGCGCAGCGCCGCACCTCGATTCGCCAGCTCGGCGTAGCTGCCCTGCTCGACGATGTGGCCGCCGCGGATCACGAGCAGGCGGTCGAACCGCGCTGCGGCGTCCGGCTCCTCGAGCACCCAGACAACGCAGCGCCCCGCCATCTCGGTCAGTACGGCCTCCAGGATCCGGCCGCGCGTCGCCAGATCGAGGCCCGCGGTGGCGCCGTTGACGATCAGGAGGTCGGGCCGCTTCAGCAGGCAGCGTGCGATCGCCAGCTTCTGCCGCTGGGCGCCGGAGAGCCGTCCGCCGCCGATGCCCACTTCATGGTCGAGACCGGCCGCAATGATGTCGGGCCGGATGCCGAGCTCCTCGACGATCTCGCCGAGCAGGGCGCGAACCCGGGCGGGCGCCTGCGCCTGGTCGTGCGCGATCTTGCCGAACAGGATGTTGTCCTGGATCGAGGCGGCGGCGTTATATCGGCCCACATCGAAGAACTCGACCGCCGGGCGCAGCGATGCCGGCAGCTCCCGCGCGAACAGGCGCCGGGCTTCCAGCACGCGGGCCTGCATCGACTCGTCGATCAGGCCGAGCCGGTGCCGCGCCGCAACGAGGCGGAACGGCAGCGACAGCAGCTTGGCGCGGTCCTCGGCGGTGAGCGCCGCGTCGCCGCCCCGTCCGTGGCGCGCGAGAAGCGCCTGGAATACCGGCAGATCCTCGGCGCTGATGAAGCTGTAGCGCTCGAAGATCTCGTGCCCCGGGTCGATGTCCCCGAACAGCTCGACCATCAACTCGGCCACGTGCCGGCCGACGCCGATCAGCTCTCCGGTCAGTCCGGTGCGCTCCAGCACATGGAGCACGTACCGGTTCTGGGATAGATTGTCGATGTCGAAGGCCGGTCCGACCGGGGTACCGAACAGCAGGTTCTCGGCCAGCGTCGCGTTGGCGTTGTAGCGGTTCGGGTCGAACGGCTCGACCAGCCGCTCCAACCCGAGCGTGTCGAGGCGATCGCGCAGACCGGCGCGGGCGGCCAGGAGCCGTTCGGCCAGCTCCGGCCGGGCCTTCGGGTCGATCGTGCCGCGCAGGCCGAGTTCGTAGACGTCGCGGTCGAGTTCGACACGGGTCAGCACCTCGATCAGCCGCCGGGTCATTTCCTCGGCATTGGCCACGCCGGCGGCCTCGTAATCGGTCCAGTCGGCGGCGGGGTCGTCCACGCTGTTGCCGGTCCGTGAGGCCTGCATCAGCCTGTCGCGATGTCGCGCCGCGTCGGGTCCGTCGACGGGGGCGGCGCGCAAGGGCCGGTGCCGCAGCGCGAACAGCAGATTGTCGCGGATGGTCCCGGCGAAGAGGTAGGCACCGGGTCCCACATAGGCGATACGCCGCCCGGTCACCGCCTCGGGCAGTTCCGCGAGATCGCGGCCGGCCACTGAGATTCGCCCGGCGCTCGGCATCAGCAGGCGCGCCAGCAGCAGCGCCAGCTCTTCCTTGCCGCCGCCGCCTGGCCCGAGGATCGCGACATGCTCGTCGAGGCGGAAACGGAAGGTGGCACCGTCGACCGCGCTCCTGCCGGCTTCATCGACGTAGCCGAGATTGGCCGCCACTACCTCCCCGTCGCGCGGGAGCGGCTCGATCTCGGGAGGCTCCTCGAGCTGCAGACGCGCGTCGATCATGCCGGTCGGCTCGAACTGCTCGACGACCTGTTCGTACTTGATCCGCGCGTCCTCCTTCTGCTGGTACCACAGCAGCAGCTCCTTCCAGGGAGCGGACATATCCTTGTAGGCGGCCAGCACCGCGACCAGCGCGCCGAAGCTGAGGTCGCCCCTGATCACGAGATAACCGCCGATCGAATAGAAGAAGAAGGGCGTGAGCTGGGCGAGGAAGTTGTTGAGAAACTTGATGAAGAACTTTCGCCGGTAGATCTCGAACCGGATGTCGTAGATGCGGCCCATCAGGTCGGTGAACAGGGCGCGTTGATGGTTGGAGGCGTCGTGGGCACGGACCTCCGCGATGCCGGCGATCGATTCCGAGATGCGGTCGGCGACACGGCGCATGACCCGCACCCGCTCCTTGCCGAGCGCGTTGACCCGGCGCTGCAGCTTCGGGATCAGCCAGCCCTGGAACGGGTAGAGCGCGACCGCGGCGAGGCCGAGCACCGGGTCCTGGACCAGGATGAAGGCCAGGATCGTCAGCAGCTGGCCTCCCTGGAACACCGGCTGCGCGATCGCCTCGCCGACGAAGCCGCCGAGCGGCTCGGTCTCGGCGGTGATCATCGGGATGATCTCGCCCGAACTGACCCGTTTGAAATGCGGCAGCGGGAAACGCAGCACCCGGCTGTAGAGCTCATAACGCAGCCGCCGCAGCATGCGTTCGCCGAGCCGCCCCTTCCACACGTTGATCGCGTATTTGAAGGCCCCGTTGATCATCACGAGGCCGAGGAAGGCGAAGCAGAGCAGCATGAGATAGGGGATCTGCTCGAACGGATAGCCGAGGATCTCCTTGGGGAAATCCTGGCCGTCGATCGCCTTGTTGATGATCGTTTTCGGGAGCTCGAGAGACAGGTAAAGAAACGGGAATGCGGACAGCGTCAGCAGCAGGAGCAATATCTGCTCCTTCCCGCTATACCGGAAGATGAATCCGAAGATGCCCTTTTCCAAGTCTCGGTCCCGCGCCGAAATCGGGCCGGCACGGCCCGCAAGCCTCGACGAGTCGCACTCTAGAACCTGCCCCGGGGTCGGTAAACGGTAGGGGTCCCGCGTGCCGCCGCTTCCCGGAGCCATATCGGCTGTGCAATATTTGATCCCCCGGGGGGGCGGGGGACCATCCGCGACGATATCGGACGCACGGCATGACCGGCGCCAGACGTGTTCTTATCTACAGCCACGACAGCTTCGGCCTGGGCCACCTGCGGCGATGCCGGGCGATCGCGCACGCGCTGGTCGAGGCGGAGAAGGATCTCTCGGTCCTGATCCTATCCGGCTCCCCGATCATTGGGAACTTCGACTTCCGTGCACGCGTCGATTTCGTTCGGGTGCCGGGCATCATCAAGCTGCGCAACGGCGAGTACACCACGCTCAAGCTCCATATCGGCCTGGAGCAGACGCTGGCGCTGCGCGCCTCGATCATCCGGCATACGGCGGAGGTGTTCGAGCCCGACCTGTTCCTGGTGGACAAGGAGCCGCTCGGCCTGCGCGGCGAGGTCGCCGAGACATTGGACCTGCTGAAGCGGCGCGGCACCCACCTCGTGCTCGGGCTGCGCGACGTCATGGACGAGCCGTCGCTGCTGGAGCCGGAGTGGCGGCGGAAGAACGTCATCCCGGCCCTGCGGGACCGGTACGACGAGATCTGGGTCTACGGTCTGCCGCAGATCTGCGAGCCGCTCGCCGGTCTCTCACTGCCTCAGGTGGTGCAGCGCAAGATCGTCTATACCGGCTATCTGCGTCGCGAGATCCCCGCGACGCCGCCTTCGCCGGAGCTGGTTGCGTTCGCTCAGGAGGCGTTCCTGCTGGTGACCGGCGGCGGTGGCGGCGACGGTGACGATCTCGTGGACTGGGTGCTCCGCGCCTACGAATCCGGCGCCGATCTGCCGCGCCGTGCACTGCTCGTGTTCGGCCCGTTCATGGCGCCGGAACGACAGGCAGAGTTCCGCGAGCGCGCGAGCCGCTTTCCGGATCGCATCATGACGACGACCTTCGATGCCCATATCGAAGCGCTGATGGCGCGGGCCGACGGCGTCGTGGCGATGGGCGGATACAACACGTTCTGCGAGATTCTGTCCTTCGACAAGCGGGCCATCCTGGTGCCGCGGATCCGGCCGCGGCTGGAGCAGTATATCCGCGCTGCCAGCGCACATGCGCTGGGGCTCGTGTGCATGCTCGTGGACGACGGCACGCGGGATGCGCAGCGCATGGTGTCCGCGCTGCGCGCGCTGCCCTACCAGAAGCGGCCCTCGGAGGTGGTGCTGCCCGGCCTCCTGGACGGGCTCGACACGGTCCACCGGCTGACGGCGCCCTGGCTCGGTCGGCGCCGCTCGTCGACGCCGGCCGCGGTCGCGCACGTGTGAGCATCGGTTCCGTCGCACCCATGGCCGTCGCCGTCATCCTCAAGGGGTATCCCCGGCTCTCGGAAACCTTCATCGCCCAGGAACTCTTGGCGCTGGAGCGGCTCGGGCTCGAGCAGCGGATCGTCTCGCTGCGCAACCCGACCGACGACCGCACCCATCCGATGCATGCGGCGATCCGGGCACCGGTCTGCTATCTCCCGGAATATCTGTACCGGGAACCGCTGCGCGTGTTCCGCGCCTGGCGGCGCGTCCGGCGCTGGCCGGGCTATGTCGCCGCCCGGCGGGTGTGGCTGCGCGATCTGCGACGCGATCGCACCGCGAATCGCGGTCGCCGCTTCGGACAGGCGCTGGTGCTGGCGGCAGAGCTGCCGGCGGACGTGTCCCATCTCCACGTGCATTTCCTGCACACACCCGGCTCGGTTGCGCGCTACGGCGCCCTTCTGACGGGGCTGCCCTGGACGGCGTCCGCCCACGCCAAGGACATCTGGACGATTCCCGAATGGGAGAAGGCGGAGAAGCTGGCGGCGTGCGAGTGGCTCGTCACCTGCACCCGCGACGGCGCCGAGCATCTGCGGGCGGTCGCGCAGCGCAGCGGCGCTGACCCGGGGAAGGTGGAGCTCATCTATCACGGCCTCGATCTCGCCCGCTTCCCCGAGCCGCCGACGCGGCCGCCGCGGGACGGCCGCGATCCCGGCGATCCGGTCACGCTTCTGTCCGTAGCACGCGCCGTGCCGAAGAAGGGACTGGACGACCTGCTCGCTGCCTTAGCCCTGTTGCCCAGCGACGTTTCCTGGCGTCTCGTCCATGTCGGCGACGGGCCGGAGCGGAAGCGTCTGGCGCGGCAGGCGGCGAGGCTCGGCCTCGCGGATCGGGTCGAATGGCGCGGCGCGCTGCCGCAGGATGCGGTGATCGCCGAGTATCGTCGCGCCGACCTGTTCGTGCTGCCTTGCCGGATCGCCGCCGACGGCGACCGCGACGGCCTGCCCAACGTGCTGATGGAGGCGCAGACGCAGGCACTCGCCTGCGTGTCCACCCGCACCGCGGCCGTCCCGGAGCTGATCGAGGACGGCGCGACCGGGGTGCTGGTGGAGCCAGGCAGCAGCGCCGCCCTGGCCGCCGCCCTGACGGACCTGATCCGCGACCCGGCCCGGCGCGAGCGGCTCGGGTGTGCCGGCGCCGCCCGGGTACGCGCCCGGTTCGGCTTCGAAGCGGGGATCGCCCGGCTCGCCGAGAAATTCGGACTCGCTCGCCGCCCGGCTGCAGCGGCATGACGGCGCTCGCCTTCTACGCGCCGCTGAAGCCGCCCGATTCGCCGGTGCCCTCCGGCGATCGCCGGATGGCGCGGCTGCTGATGCAGGCACTCGCGGAGGCGGGCTACGGCGTCACGCTCGCCTCCCGCTTCCGCAGCTACGACGGACGCGGCGATTGCGCCCGGCAGGCGCGCCTTAGCGTGCTGGGTCGGCGCCTCGCGGATCGGTTGGTGCGGCGCTGGCAGGAGCGGCCGCCACGCGCCTGGTTCACCTATCATCTCTACTACAAGGCGCCGGACTGGCTCGGCCCGACCGTCAGCGCCGCGCTCGGCATTCCCTATCTGGTCGCCGAGGCGTCGTACGCGCCGAAACGCGCCGGCGGCCCGTGGGATCTCGGTCATCGGGGTGTCGCTGCGGCTGTCGCCCGGGCGGATGCGATCTTCTGCCTCAATCCCAACGACGTCGCCTGTCTGGAGCCGCTGATTGCAAATCGTGACCGCCTGGTGCCGCTGCCGCCCTTTCTCGACCCGCAACCCTATACCGAAGCGGCGAGGATGCGCCGGCAACACCGGGCCGACCTCGCCGCGCGCCTGCGCCTCGACCCCGGAGCCCCCTGGCTCCTCGCCGTCGCGATGATGCGGCACGGTCACAAGCTCGCCTCCTACCGCCTGCTGGGCGAGAGCCTCGCCGGCCTGTGCGACCGCGACTGGC
Organism: uncultured Alphaproteobacteria bacterium; assembly: GCA_964625225.1. Classification (GTDB taxonomy): domain Bacteria; phylum Pseudomonadota; class Alphaproteobacteria; order JAJUGE01; family JAJUGE01; genus CAZVAR01. The sequence continues at coordinate 14,101 of CAZVAR010000078.1, forward strand.
GGCTGATCATCGCCGGCGACGGCCCGGCGGGCGCCGAGGTCGCCGCAGCGCTGGCGCCGCTCGGCGGGCGGGTCGCGCTGCTGGGCCAGGTCGCGGCCGATGCCCTGCCGCCGCTCTATGCGGCAGCCGATCTCATGGTTTGGCCGGCGATCCGCGAGGCCTACGGGATGGCGCTCCTGGAAGCGCAGGCGGCGGGGCTGCCGGTGATCGCCGGCCGCACCGACGGCGTGCCGGCCGTGGTCGCGGACGGCGAGACCGGCCTGCTCACGCCGCCCGGCGATCCTGCCGCGCTGCGCACGGCGATGGTCGCCCTGATCGACGACCCCGCCCGTCGTGCCGCGATGGCCGTCGCTGCGGCCCGGCGGGTTTCCGCCGAGCACGGCATCGGCGGTGCCGCCGCCGTCCTGCGTGCGCGTATCGCGGCGCTGACATGACCCGGCTCGCCCTGATCCGTCACGGCGTGACGGCGTGGAACCGCGAAGGCCGCCTCCAGGGCCATCGCGACGTTCCTCTCAGTCCCGAGGGGCGCGCCGCGCTGGCGGGCCGGCGCGTGCCGGCATGCCTTCTCAACTGGACCTGGGTCGCGAGCCCGCTCTCCCGCTGCCGCGAGACGCTGGAGATCCTGTATCCCGGTCCCTACCTGACCGATAAGCGCCTGATGGAGATGCATTGGGGCGAGTGGGAAGGCCGGACACTGGCCGAGCTGCGCCGCGACGGCCTCACTGCCGCCCGCGAGGCACAGGGCCTCGATTTCCGGCCGCCGGGCGGCGAGTCGCCGCGGCTGCTGCAGGCGCGGTTGCGACCCTTTCTGGCCGAGGTCGCCGCCCGCGGCCGGCCGACCGTCGCCGTCGTGCACAAGGGCGTGATCCGCGCGATGCTGGCGATGGCGACCGGCTGGGACATGCGGGGGAAGGCGCCGGCGAAGCTGGACTGGAGCTGTGCCCATCTGTTTCGCCTGGAGGCGGGCGGCGACCCGGTCGTCGATCGGCTGAACCTGCCGCTCGTCGCAGCGGAGGCAGAGGGATGAACGCGCCGCGCCTGCTCTTCTGGGTGCAGCATCTTCTCGGCATCGGCCATCTGCGCCGCGCCGCGACGCTCGCACGGGCGCTTCGGGCCGACGGGTTCGAGGTCACGGTTGCCTCAGGCGGGCTGCCGGTACCCGGGCTCGACCTCGGCGGCGCCGCCTTCGAGCAGCTCCCGCCGGCAAAGGCGGTCGACATCTATTTCAAGGATCTGCGCGCCCCCGACGACTCGCCGATCGACGATGCGTGGCGCGAGCGCCGCCGCGACGCGCTTCTCGGCCTGTTTCGCCGGCTGCGGCCCGATATCCTGTTGACCGAGCTGTTCCCGTTCGGGCGCCGGCAGTTCCGCTTCGAGCTGCTGCCGCTGCTGGAGGCGGCGCGCGTCGCCGCGCCGCCACCGCTGATTGCCTGTTCGGTCCGTGACATTCTGGTCCAGCCGCCGAAGGAGGAACGCCGGGCCGAGATGCTGGACACGGCCCGCCGCCATTACGACCTCGTCCTCGTTCATGGCGACCCGACGCTGGTCGCGTTCGAGGAGACCTTCCCTCCGATGACCGGCATCGGCGACCTGGTGCGCTATACCGGCTATGTCGTGGACCGTCCGCGAGGTCGGTCCGCCGCACCGCGCGGCCGCGGCGTGGTGGTCTCGGCCGGCGGTGGTGCCGTCAGCGAGCCGCTGCTGCGGGCGGCGATCGCGGCGCGGCCGCTGACGCCGCTGGCCGACGCGCCGTGGCGCGTCCTGGTCGGGCACAGCCTGGCCGAGCCGGTCTACCAGGAGCTGCGGCGCATCGCGCCGTCCGGGGTGGTGGTAGAACGTGCCCGGCCGGACTTCATCGAACTGTTGCGGGGATCACTGCTATCGATCTCGCAGGGCGGCTACAATACCGTGATGGAGGTTCTCGACGCGGGGATTCGTGCCGTGGTCGTGCCCTATGCGGGTGGCCTGGAAACCGAGCAGACGCTCCGCGCGGAGCGTCTGCAGACACGCGGAGTCCTTCAGGTGGTGCCGGAAGCGGCCCTGTCGCCGGAGGCGATCGCGGCCGCCGCGGCGCGTGCCCTGGCCGGTCCGCCCGCCCGGCTGGCGGCGCTCGACATGGGCGGAGCGGAGCGCACGGTACAGTTGCTGCGCGGGGCGCTCGCCTCCCGGGGCAGGGGGACCGCATGACCACCGCCGCTCCCGCCGTGCGGCCGGCGTCGTCCATCTCGGCGCCCGCCGATCCGTGGCGCGCGTTCGGTCGGGAGCTTGATGCCTGGGCCGCGGCCGGCCGGCACGCGACCTTCTGGTGGCGCGACGACGATGCAGTCGCTCCGACCGCCGAGCTGGAGCGCCTGCTCGGCCTGGCGGCGGGCACGCCGCTGGCGCTCGCCGTGATTCCGGCCCGCAGCGACGGAACGCTTGCCCGGCGTCTCGCCGGCGAGCGTACGGTAACGGTGCTCCAGCACGGCTGGACCCACACGAACCATGCCTCGCCCGGCGCCCGTAAGGCCGAGTTCGGCCCGCACCGGCCGACCGAAACGATGGCGGCGGAGCTATCCGCCGGCCGCGCCCGTATGGCGGCGCTCTTCGGCAGCCGCGCGCTGCCGGTGCTGGTGCCCCCCTGGAACCGTTTGGCACCGGCGCTGCTGCCCCTGCTGCCGGGGCTCGGCTTCGCCGGCCTCTCCATGTACGGCGTGCGGCCCGAGCCTGCGGCCCGGCCGATGTGGTTCAACACGCACCTCGACCCGGTCGCCTGGCGGGGCGGACGCGGCTTCGCCGGCGACGCGGCGGTCGTCGGGATGGCGCTCGACCATCTGCGCGCCCGCCGCCTGGGGCTGTGCGACCCGGCCGAGCCGACCGGCCTCCTGACCCATCATCTGGTCGCCGACGAGGGCTGCTGGGCCTTCATCGGCCGCCTCCTGGACGAGACCCGCCGCCATCCCGCCGCGCGCTGGCTGGCGGCGGAGGAGCTGTTCCCGATTTCGGCATGAATCACTACACTTATCCGTTTCGCGACCTCGCCCCCGATTACGCCCGCGCCGCAGCCGGCTTTGCCGTGACCGCCGGACCGTTGCCGTGGCTGACCGAGAGTCCGGTGGCGCTGCTGATCCTCGGCGGGCTGGGCGCGGCCTTCGCCGCTTACGGAGTATCGACCTGGTTTCGTCAACGGACGACCGTGCAGGTCGACGCACAAGGCATCGCCAGCGAGGGGCTGCGCCGTGTGTCCGTGCCCTGGGAGTCGCTGGAGCTGCTCGATCTGCGCTACTACTCGACGCGGCGTGATCGGCAGAAGGGCTGGATGCAGCTCCGGCTGTCGGGAGGCGGGCGGCGGGTCACGATCGACTCGGCGCTCGACGGCTTCGTCGAGGTGGCGCGGCGGGCCGCGGCGGTCGCGGCGGCCCGCGACATGGACCTCGACCCGGTCACCGAGGACAATCTGCGTGCGTTGGGGATCGAGCCGCATCGGCGGCGTGCCGCGGAAAGGGGCCCGGCCTGATGGCCAATCTGCTCGAAGTCCGTGATCTCCAGATCGATTTCGCCGTGCATGGCGGGCTGATCCGCGCCGTGGACGGTGTATCCTTCCGCGTTCCGCACGGCAGTACCGTGGCCTTGGTTGGGGAGTCGGGCTCGGGCAAGTCGGTCACCGCGCAGGCGATCATGGGCATCCTGCCGCGGGGGGCCCGGAGCAGCGGCGGCAGCATCC